>JBCBZH010000238.1:0-6958 GCA_039815415.1 Bacteroidota bacterium | reverse complement strand
GGGGATGATGGCTGACATGCGGCTCGCGCTCGAAAGGGCGATTCTAACGGCTTTTTCATAGTCACACAACGCAGCGCTGTGTGCGAGCGTGTGACTTGCCTGAAATTCTTTTACCGAACGCGTGTGATCATGGAATGAAAATACCCGGTTCTCATGCACCAGAACATGATTGGCAGTAACTGTTGTTTTTGTGGCGACGGCCGCAGGGCCATGTAAGGCATCACAGTTTTTACTTACACTCCCGACGAGCTGGCGGACCCTGTTCAGCGCCGCACTTTCCCCACCCCCCTGTGCCCCATACCACCCGCCTGTCTGTCCGGTGGAGCGACCTCGACGCGCTCGGCCACCTCAACAACGCCGCCTACCTGACACTCTGCGAAGAGGCCCGCATCGACGCGCTGACGACGCTCTTTCCGGCATGGTGGACGGAGACGTACAGCCCAGTCGTGGCCTCCGCGAGCCTCCAGTTCAAACGCCCGATCACAGCGCCGGGGCCTGTCCTCGTGACCGTAGGGTTCGACCCGCCGGGCCGCTCGTCCCTGCGCATGACCTACTCGATTGCCACCGAGAACGCCCCAGATGCCGTCTGTGCCGAGTCCGACTCGGTTCTTGTCTGGGTCGACTTGTCTACCGGATCCTCCATGCCGATCCCAGACGGCCTACGCGACGCGCTACGGCAACACTCGCCGGAATCCCGCACTCATGAATAGGAATCGCCAGCCCGATGGTGCCGACCTCGAGCTGGCGATCCCTCCGATAGCAGTGCACAACAAGCTGTCCTACAACTCGCGTGCGACGTCCTGCTCGAACCGGAGCGGCAGCGGCGTCTGGCGCCCGTACAGCTGGGCGCGGGCTCCGAAACCCTCCTTGTTCGTGTCCTCGATGTAGATCTCTTCCATGTCGCCCCCACCATAGCGTTCGCTAAGGGTCACTACGGTACCCCCTGGAACCTTGCCTACGGACTCAACCCTGGTGGTCGTAAACGCCAGTACGTCTTGGATGGCCTGCACCACTTCATTCGTAGAGCCCCGGAAATACGTCCAATCCTGAGAATCCGGGCGCCCAAACGCTTCATCGTACGTGACGCCGGGCGCACATCCGGCAGCGACGACGAGGGCGAATAGAAGAAGGACACGCATGGCTCCAACGGGCTGGTGAGACGGATTAACGCACAGGCCGCGTCGTGGGTGCGTGAGGTCGCACAGGGGACAGGATTTTGCCCATCGCCACGGCCGACGTGCAACAGCACACCGACGAGAACTCGCTGGATTGCTGAATGGCTGATGGGGCTGTGTCACGGTCGATCCTCGCATAGCCGAGGCGCTCGAAGAACGTCTCCGCCGTTTCGGTGAGCAGCACGAGGCTCGCCAGTTCGCGCTCGCGCGCCAACGCTTCTGCCGCGCCCACGAGGCGCTGCCCCAGGCCGGTGCCACGCGCGCTGGCGTCGACGGCCAGCGACCGGAGCAATCCGTGCGTGCCGTGGGTTTCCACCGCCACACACCCCGCAAGGGTTCCTTCCCTCTCGATCACGCGGAAGTCGGCAGGATCGGCACCCACCAAATCAGATATCGGGAGTCCTGAGCGCTCCAGCAGCGCCAGCACGTCGGTCAGGTCCGAGGGTGCGGTGGGCGTCATGATCCAAACTCCTCGTCGAGCCAGGCCGCGATCTCCGCGCGGATGCGGCGGAAGGCCTCGAGCTGGTGCGCCTCATCCACGGCCGAAGGGTCCTCGAAGGCGTGGTGCAGGTTGCGGTCGCGCGCTGGCAGGTAGGGGCACGCTTCGCGGGCATTGTCGCACACGGTCACCACGACATCGGGCCGGATCTCGCCCAGTTCGTCGAGGGTCTTGGAGCGATGCTCCGAGGGGTCGATGCCGATCTCACGAAGGGCTTCGGCAGCCACCGGGTGAACGCCGCGCGCTACGGTTCCGGCACTCATGGCGCGGTAGCGGTCGCCGTGGCGCTGGCGCAATAGCCCCTCGGCGAGCTGGCTACGCGCCGAGTTGTGCGTACACACGAACAGAACAAGGGGACGGGGTTCAGCAGCAGTCGCCATCGCAGCAAGACAGGAGGGAATCGAACAAGTGGAGAACCGCCTCACGAGCCGTCGTCAGCCCGTTGGCGTCGAGGCAGTAGCAGGACCGGGGCCCGTCGATGGTGCCCTGGACGAGCCCAGCCTCGCGCAGCACTTTGAGGTGCTGAGAGACGGTGGACTGCGCCAGCCCAACGACCTCGACCACCTCTCCACACAGACACTCCCCTTTCGAGCCGAGCGTCTGGAGGATCTGCTGGCGGGCCGGGTGCGAAAGGGCTTTGGCGACTGAGGCGAGTTGATCTGGAGGAAGAGGGGACATCACCACGAGCTGGCGAGAAGAAGGAGAGGTGTCGGCGAGACCCCGAAAGGCCCCGCCGACAGTCGGGCTAGTCGCCGCAGCAACCGCCGTCCCCGCAACAGCCGGGATCGGAGCAACAGGGCGAGGTCATCAGAATGTCGGTCATGAGACCTGAGGATGGTGAAACAAGATGACATGATCGATCATCGTCGATAAACGATAAAACATTTCAATCACGAAGTCAAGTCGCCCATCTCTCGGCGGTAGCGCTTGCGAATCCAGACCGACAGCGGCCAGATGGCGAAATACACCAGTCCGACGACAGGCGACCATATCGCAGGCACCACCAAAGCAAGGAGGATGGCTGCGACTGCCACGCCTACGTTCATGCTTCCGAGAGCGATGCGCTCCCGCGTGAGCAGGTGCTCCACCGGGCTCAGCCCAAGATCCTCTGCCCGGCGCAGAGCATGCCGGTAGAGCAGCGTAAACACTCCGAACACAGCGCCATACCCCACGGCATAGATCGCCGTCAGCGCTGGCGTGTCCTCGAACGACAGAACGCGGCCAACGTCCTGGCCGGTCTCGAACTGCCCCGTCAGAAAATCCACCTGGAAGCTGAACAGGAACTGGAGCGGGTAAACGTAGACGAGGATCAGAAACAGCAGCACGCCATTGAGCAGCACTGTCTTGCCGTCTTCCAGCCCATAGCGCCGGAAAAAGATGTAGTGGGTGTGCCAGACGAACAGAAGGATGGCAAACCCAAGCCCGACGCCAACGAGATCAATGAGCGACGCCACCAGCTCGTCGAACGTCTCCGGCGTCTCCGCTGTGGCGACGAGGAACGAGATGGCGAACGCGAAGACGATGTCCGAGAGGTTCTCCAGCCTCGAGACGCCCTCACCGCGCCACTGAAAGTCGTCTTCAGCGTCGCGATTCTCGGCGGTTGTGGAGCCTCGGTCGAACAGCGCACGACGGAGCATAGAGAATGAAGCAAGCGAGAGAAGACAAGATGCTGCCGAGGCGGCTCTCCCGCCAGTTCGCCGTGCCTGTCGGGCTGGCGATGGGTGCCGGTCGTCAGTTCGACGATCAAGCCCGGGCTGCCTGAAAGGCCAGGCCTCTTCTCGAGCTGGCGCCTCCTACGCTTACGCCGCCCGGCGCTCTTGGTCAGCGTACTGGAGATCGTAGAGGCGACGGTAGAGGCCGTCTTCGGCGAGCAATTCCTGATGTGTGCCGCGCTCGCGGATGACGCCCTTGTGGAGCACCAGAATGGTATTGGCGTGCTGGATGGTCGAGAGGCGGTGCGCCACCACCACAGCCGTTCGCTCGGTCATCAGCACGTCCATCGCGTGCTGAACGGCCTCCTCCGTCTCCGTGTCCACTGAGGAGGTGGCCTCGTCCAGCACCAGCACGGCTGGGTCGTAGAGCAGTGTGCGCACGAACGACAGCAGCTGGCGCTGCCCGAGAGACAGCGACCCGCCCCGCTCGCCGACGGGAGCGTCGTAGGTCTTCGCTAGCCGGTCTATGAACCGATCGGCGCCCACCAGCCGCGCGGCCTCCTCCACACGCTGGCGAGAGACAGCGGGATCACCCAGCGTCACGTTCTCCTCGATGGACCCCGAGAACAGGAACACGTCTTGCAACACCAGACCGACCTGCCGCCTCAGCTCGTCGAGAGGCAGATCACGCACCTCGATGCCATCGACGGTGATGCGGCCCTTCTGCGGCTCGTAGAAGCGCAGCAACAGCGAGAGGATGGTGGACTTTCCGCTTCCCGTTGCCCCTACCAGCGCGAGCGTCTCTCCTGGCTCAGCGACAAAGGAGACATCGCGGAGCACCCAGTTCCAGTTCGCGTCTGTGGCGTGGGATGCGTCCTTGGCGTCAGCTGACGGCAGTTCCTCATACGCAAACCACACGTTCTCGAACGCGATGCGGCCCTTGGCGCGGCCCTCCGGGAAGTGAGAAGGCGCCTCAGCCTGAGGCATGGTCTGGTCGTCATCGAGCAGATCGAACACGCGTTCCGAGGCCGCAAAGGCCGCCTGCAGCGTGCTGAACTGATCGGACAGATTGCGGATGGGCTCGAAGAACATCCGCACGTAGAGCACGAACGCGACCAGCACGCCCACATCCAGCGCGTCGCGCATGGATTCCGTGCCGCCGAACCACAACACCAGCCCGAGCGCCAGCGCTGCGATCAGATCCACGGCAGGATAGAAGAGCGCGTAGTAGTACACCGTCTGGACATGCGCCTTTCGGTGCGCGTCGTTGATGGCTTCGAAGCGGCGCTGCTCTTCGTCTTCCCGGCCGAAGATCTGGACGACGGCCATGCCGCTCACGTGCTCCTGCATGAAGGAGTTCAGCCGCGAGATCTGCTTGCGCGTCTCCCGGTAGGCCTTGCGCATAAACCGCCGGAACGTCTCCGTGGTCGCCACCATTAGCGGGAGCGTCGTGAGCGCCACCAGCCCAAGTTGGAGATCCAGCGACAGCATGAACGTGCCGATGATGAGCAGCCGCGCTACATCGCCCATCATGGTCACGAGCGAGGCCGAAAGGAATGTGCTCAGCGCCTCAATGTCACTGGTGACCCGCGTGATGAGGCGCCCCAGAGGCGTCCGGTCGAAGAACGCCAGCCGCTGCATCTCGATGTGGCGGAATACGCGGGTGCGGAGGTCGAACAACGCGTGCTGCCCAATCCACTGTGTGAGGTACGTCTGGGCAAACCGGAACAGCCCCTCCGCAAGCAACACGCCCGCGATCAACCCGACGATGCGCACCAGCCCGTCCAGGTCTCCCTGCGTCACATGGTCGTCAATGGCGACCTGGATCAGCTTGGGGCGCAGCGGCCCGAGGTAGGCCACGGTGAAGGTGAGCACCAGCGCCAGCCCGACGCCCCAGCGGTACGGCCACAGCACCGCTACAAGCCGCTTGGCGAGGCGGCGGTCGAGCTGGAGTTTCGGATCGGAGGCGTCAGCCACGCGGCGTTGGGTGCAGAATCGGTGCTACGAGTTGGCGGTCAGTTCCGCTGTTTCCGCCAACGCGCTGGCGAAAGATCGGAACGATCTCATACCCGGACCTCGTAGCGCCTCAACTCTTCGGCCGCGTCTGTGTTCGGGAATACCGCGCGGGCCTCGGCGACAAGCTCTGTGGTCTCGGCGTACCGCGCCGAGAAGTGGGTCAGCAATAGCTGCTTTGCGCGAGCGTCCCGCGCCACCGTCGCGGCCTGCCGGGCCGTGGAGTGCCCAACCTGAGCCGCTCGATCTGCAAAGGCCTCCGTGAAGGTGGCCTCGTGCAGGACCAGATCGGCACCCTCCGCGAGGTGGCGACCGCCGTCACACGGCATGGTGTCTAGCACGTAAGCAAAGCTGCCACCGGGGCGGGGCGGTCCCACCAGCCCGTCGGGCTGCACCACGGTTCCGTCGTCCAGCGTGACGGGCTGGCGTCGCTTGAGCGCTTCGAACTGCCATCCTTCTGTGATGCCAGCGGCACGGGCGGCATCTCCATCGAGGGAGCCAGGGCGCGTCTTCTCCTGGTAGCGATAGCCCACACAAAACGTCCGGTGCTCGATGGGCCGCGCCTCGATGGTGACGTGCGTGTCCTCGAACACGACTTCGTGCACGATCTCTCTCGCCAGCTCGATGGTTCGGATCTCGAACGATCCACCGTCCAGCTTCAATCCAGGCATCGACGCGATCATCTCCCGGATGCCAGTGGGTCCGATGAGGGTGAGCGGATCGGTGCGTTCGAGCAGCGCGAGCGTGGTCAGCAGACCGGGGAGACCGAAGATGTGATCGCCGTGGAGGTGCGTGATGCAGATGGCGTCCAGCTTGCCTCGCGCGAGATCGCCCCGAAGGATCTGGAGCTGCGTGCCTTCGCCACAGTCGAACAGCACCATGCGGCCCTCGCGCCGGACAATGGTCCCGGACAGATGGCGGGTCTTGGTCGGGATCGCGGAGCCGACGCCCAAGGGGATGACTTCGAACATGGACACCTCAACCCGCTCTCGCGCGCAGAGGTCCCCGATTTGCCTTCCCATTCCTGACGCTGTGAGCCCACGTCGGAATCGGGCTCGCTGACTCAGGAATCGAGAGCGGCGTGGGCCGCTGCCAACCGTGCCACCGGAACGCGGTACGGTGAGCAACTGACGTAGTCCAGTCCAACGCTGTGACAGAACGTTACTGAGGCGGGATCGCCTCCGTGCTCGCCACAGATGCCGAGCTTGAGGTCCGGCTTGGCTTCCCGCCCCTTCGCCACCGCCGTCTGGACCAGTGCTCCCACGCCCGCGACATCGAGCGTCTGGAAGGGGTCATCGGGAAGAACGCCGCGCGCGACGTAGTCGGACAGGAAGCGCCCGGCGTCATCCCGGCTGAGGCCGAAGGTGGTCTGGGTGAGGTCGTTGGTGCCAAACGAGAAAAACTCTGCGTGCTCTGCGATCGCGTCGGCGGTCAGGCAAGCCCGAGGCAGCTCGATCATGGTCCCCACGAGGTAGTCCACATGGACGCCGTGTTCGGCGAAGACGGCCTCGGCGGTCTCTCGGACGAGGGCCGCCTGATCCGCCAGCTCGGCAGCCACCGACACGAGCGGCACCATCACCTCCGGGCGTACGTCTCCCCCTTCACTCTGAACCGCGACG
>JBCBZH010000202.1:0-8049 GCA_039815415.1 Bacteroidota bacterium | reverse complement strand
TGAGATGCGGATCTTTTCCCCCGGCGCGCGGGCGTGATCGACCACCAGAACCCGGCCCCCCGCATGCCGGCCGCCGAACATGGAGTACTCCACTACGAGGGAGTCGGTCGTGGACTGGACGCCGGTAGCGGGAATGCCTGTCGCGCCTTGCTGAGGCACGTCGAGGGTGACCGCGAGGGAATCGCCAGATTCCGCGATTCGGAGGACCATCGTCAGGGTCTGGCCTGGGATGTCAAGGTTGCCTTCCCAGTCGCCAACGGGCGATTGGGCAAAGACGGGTGCTGCAAACACCAGCAGGAGGGCGGAAGAGAGAAATCGTAGAGGCATAACCGTGCGGTGGGGAAAGCGGTGCGATGGAAACGAGTTCAGGGTGAACAGATTACGGGCATCCCTTCCAGCGCTTCCGCCTTGTCTGCGATTTCAACCGTCGGATGCGGCCGCAGACTCGCCAGCTCGAGCTGGCGACCCACGAACGAACCGACAGGGGCCGTCGCCTCAGAGCCGATCCGAAACGAGCTGGGCCAGGGGCTCGAGGGTTTCTACGGTGCAGACGCCAGCTCGCCCCGCGATAACTCCAGACTCCATCGTGACGAGCGTTGCGCCGGACGAGAACACGATAGTATGGGTCACGAGGCCCATCCCGGATGCGGCATCCGACACATAGCGGACCCCACCATCGCCAAGGGCAGGGAGGTCTTTCCGGGCCGCCTCGGCATCGGAGACATCCTGCGCCTCCGCAGCGTCTGAATCCTGTACGTCGAGCATTTGGAGGACCTGCCCGAGAGCCTGCTCGGCCTCGCTGGTGTTGCCTGCCGATCCCCGTGAGTCGTCCGAGGCCTGTCCGAGGCTTCGTGCGACCTCGACACTCATCTGCGCCGCCTCTGCATTGTCCTGGAGGGCAAGCGTGACGCGGAGCATGCTCGCGGTTCCGTCGCGTTGAGCCGTGATCTGGCAGGAATCGCTGCCCTGGGACACAGCAACGACCGCCTCCGGAACCCCGCAGGTGGAGCGAATCTCCTGCTCGGTTAGAAGGGCTGCACAGTCAGGGACCGATTGTGCAGACACGGGCAGGGACGCGGCAACGGCGAAGGCCATCAACAGGGAGGCGCGCATACGATGAGCTGGTGGGTCTGAACCGAGGATACGGCCTGTCTGGCCCAGCCCAAACGAGTCGAGGCGTGGAACCCTACTCCTGGATTCCGCCCTCGCCATCTCGAGGAGCCGGGCTTCCCTCACCTTCGGGCTGGCGATCTGGAGGTGGAGTGGCCGACGAGCTGGTGTCGGTTTCGGATTCGGGCTCTGGGCTCGTGCGCTCTGCGGGTGGGGTGGGACGGAGGTCCGGACGCGCCGTGTCGCGAGGACGCTCCACGTCGGGTTGGAGGAGCGGAGCCGGGTCGAAGGGATCTTCGCCGTAGCTGTCCTGATAGGCGTCTGGGTCAAAGTCGCCAGGGAGGTCTTCCAGAGCGTCACCGTACAGGCTGTCTGGATCTACAGCCCCATAGGCTTGGCCCCACCCCGGTGGGTCCGGGAAACGGCGGTCGGGGAGATCGTCCTGAACGCGTTTGAGGAAGGCTGCCACCACCGGAAGCGCCGTCTTGGAGCCTTCACCGGTGGCTTTCGAGCGGAAGCGAACCCGCTGGTCGTTGAATCCCACCCACGACCCGACCACAAGGCTCGGCCGCATTCCGATGAACCAGCCGTCGACGTAGCGCTGTGTCGTGCCTGTTTTGCCAGCGAGGTCGCCGGTCGCGCCGAGGGTGCGGAGGTCTCGAGCCGTGCCTCGGTCAACCACACCGCGCATCATGTCCAGCAGCGTCCGGGCGTCGCGACGGGTAAGGGCTTGACGCCCCGGGCCTCCGAACGTCTCCAGTACCGTCCCCGTCTGGGTCTCGATGCGCGTGATGAGCAAGGGATCTCGGCGGATGCCGTCGTTGGCAATGGTGCCGTACGCACTGACCATCTCGAGGAGCGTGACCGGGCTCGTCCCCAGCCCGATGGACGGGACCGGGTCCAGGCGACTTGTAACGCCCATCATGCGGGCAGTCAGGGCCACCCGCTCGGCGCCCATCTCTTGAGTGAGACGGGCCGTGACCGCATTCTTGGAGTACACCAGCCCATCTTCGAGGGTCCCGCTGCTTCGGCCTCCAACCGGGCTCCACACATCGCCCCCTCCCAGGTCGATGGACACATCGCGCCCATCCACAGCGTCGTCTGGGCCGTATCCCCGCTGAAGGGCTCCTGCGAACACGAAGGCCTTGAACGTGGAGCCGGGCTGGCGACGAGCAATCCCTGCATGGTCATACTCGTCGAGGGTGTAGTCGCGGCTTCCGACGTAGGCGCGGACCGCTCCACTTTCTGGGTCCAGAGCGACCAGGGCGACTTCTGGCCGGACGACCATTGCCCGGACCGAGTCCACAATCGCAGGGGTGGCTCGAACGGCTGCCAGGGCATCTTCGGCAGGAAGCGTTTGCCGGAGCCGCTCGTACGCCCTCGTGGATCTCAGAGCGGCGTCCAGTGCTGCTCGTGGTGGGCCTCGTCTCCATTCCCTCAGCGCCGTGGCATCCAGACGGGCCGCGCGCTCCTGGACGGCCTCCACTGCAGCTCGCTGAAGCTCAGGGTCGAGGGTGGTGCGAACAATGAGGCCATCCCGATCTACGTCGTAGCCGCGCGGCGTGGCCCAGGCCTCGAGCTGGCGACGCACGGCGTCGGTGAAGTGAGGGGCTGCGCTGTACCGCCCGGGTTGACGACGCAGCTCGACGCCGAGGGGCTCATGGCGAGCCTCCGACGCATCCGAGGCCGGCAGAGCAGAGGTGACCTCCATCTGGCGGAGCACGAGGTTGCGCCGTTCCAGCGCAGCCTCCGGGTTGCGTACCGGGTTGTACTCCGAAGGACCTTTCAGCATCGCCACCAGCGTCGCGCCTTGGGCGACGGTCAGCTCACCCGCCGACGACCCGAAGTATGTCCGCGCCGCCATCTCGATGCCGTGCGCGTTGTAGAGAAAGGGAACGGTGTTGAGGTAGGCTTCCAGGATCTCGCGTTTGGTGTGATCCCGCTCAATCGTGTACGAGGCGAGGGCCTCCTTGAGCTTGCGCTCGGCCGTCCCTGCGTTTCCAATGGCATCGGGGAACAGGTTGCGAGCGAGTTGCTGGGTGAGGGTGGACCCGCCCTCACGTCGTCCTCTGAACGTATTCCAGAGGGCTGCGACTGTCCGAGAGTAGTCCACGCCGTTGTGTCGGTAGAACTTTCGGTCCTCCGTCGCCAGCAGTCCGTCGATCACGTGCTGAGGAATGGAGTCCAGCGGGACCCACTCTTGAAACGCGGGCTCGAACTGGGTCAGGGGCTCGCCGTTGGCCGCGTAGACGATGCTCGGCTGCGCCTGTGTAGCCCGCGCCAGCTCGTAGGCATCCGGCATTTGCGGCAGCAAGCTGTAGGCATAGACGCCGATCGCCAGCCCGCCGATCAGGACGGGAGTCAGCCCGGCAACCGTCAGGCCGAAGAGAGCGATAGCGGTCCGGTTCCACCAGGGGCGTTCGGTGTCTCGGATGGCTCGCCACCAGCGGCTGACCACATTCAAGTGCCGAGGTGCCGCCTCTTCAACGGCGCCAGAGCGCACCGCAGGGTCCGCGCGTCGGCGCGCGAGGTAGGTGAATGGAGTAGAGGACCGCGCCATAAGGTGGGAGACGACGGTAGAGTATCGGCACAGCCGACTCGGCTTCAAACCCGATCGCGAAGCCCTGGCTTATCGGTCTCCCTGTACAGGTTCGGACACGCCGATGTCCTCGAGCAGCGCATCTACCGGGGGCAAATCGTGATACCAATCATGGTGGCGGGACCAGCGGAGACATGCGAGGCACTGGGTGTCTTTCCAGATGGTGTGGCAGGCCGGGCATTGCCCGCCGGTGTCGAACGTATTCCATGTGTGCCCGCAGGAGCACGACCATCGCGCGCTGGCGCTGGGCTCCCAGGCGCACTTCGGACAGGCGATTTTCATGACGGCGGGCGTCGAGCTGGCGAACACGAAGACGTGAGGAACACGTACGCGCGAGGCGAAAACCGGCTCCGCCGTCTCTACCTTTCTGGTCTGTCCCTTGCGCAGACACGCGCTCCCGACTCTTCAGGATCGATGCAGAACGATATCCACCCCGACTACACGTTCATCACCGTCCGCCTCGCGGATGGCACCGAGTACACCACGCGCTCGACGATGGGCACGGACACCTACGTGTCTGAGGTTGACTCATCCAACCACCCGTTCTATACGGGCAAGCGCACTATGGTCGACACCGCGGGCCGCGTTGAGAAGTTCCGCCGGCGCTACGGCAACGACCAAGCCAAGCAGGCGGTTGCTGCTGAGGCCGAGGAGACGGCGAGCGAGACCGAGGCGTAACCTCGTTCTCGAGCGGGTGAACGGTCACCAGCTCGAACAGCCGTCGGGACGCGTGTCCAGGGTTGTGTCCGGCCCAATCAGTTGGAGGCAGGCCGCGTCCGGTCCGTAGATCGCCACGCGGACTACAGGTGCTCCGCTCGCATGAGCGGCCTCCACGTATGGCACGTCGGTGTCGGTAGCCCGGAAGCGAATCGTTGCGTTTGGGGCGGTCGCGAACTCCCCCTCGGCGTCGGTGTATGGCGTCTCACCGAGGGCACGCAGCGAGACCTCGGTGAGGGCATCGCTGCTCTGGCCGCCGCCCATCAGGCTCGGCGTGCCCGCCCAAGTGATGGCATCCATCGCCAGATCCATGGCTGCGGATTCCAGCTGGGCCTGTCTGGCGTCGGCTTGGCCGTCCAGGAACAACGGGATGCCGGCGGCGATGCCTGCACACGCGACCATCAAGGCCGCGACGAGGGGGAAAAGGGAGCGATCGGTCATGAGCACGGGGGCGAGGCACGGCGCATAGCCCGCTCTCGCGTCTCGATTCCATTCCGAGATCGGCCACTGTAGCGGGGGCTTAAGCCACTGCGTCCACCTCCTGCTCGATCTCGAGAGCGGCCATCACCAGCTCGTCCTTGATGCGCCCGAGGGACTCGTGCTGGTCCACGTAGCGCTCCATCGCGTCCTTGAGCGACGTGTCGCGCTTCACGACGGTTCGTTTGCGGCGCTCCGTCGGGTCCACGTCGCGCTCGATGGCTGCCACGACGCTCGCCTCGGCCAGGGCGTCCCGAATGCGACCGGCATCGATACTGCTGGCGCTCTCTTCGTCCACTTGATAGCGCACGCGCACGACGGCATCGCCAACCTTGTGGCGGCCGATCTCGCTCAGGATGAACGCGGTCGGGTCCGTCTGTCCACGTGCGTCGATCTCCAGCGGGAGAAACACTCGAGCTGGCGTGTCCACGAACTCATACCGGGTACGAGGCTGGCGACCGGGGTCGATGTCGACGATCAGAAACCCCTTGCGGGCATCGTGCTCCTTGAACGAGATCCGCTCGATGGAGGACGAGTAGACCACGGGAGGTCCCTCGCCGCGCTCGTAAGCATCCAGATTTCGGTCCTGAAATCGGTGGATGTGCCCGAGGGCCACGTAGTCGATGGGTTCGTGCGTGAGCTGGCCGACTGTGAACGTGGGCTCGTGGGCGATGAGACTGCTCCGTTCGCTACCACTCAGTTCAGCGCCTTGCACGGTCAGGTGTGCGGCTACGACGAGGGGGAGGTTCGGATCGGCCGCCTTGGCACAGGTCCGCACGAAGTCCGTGTAGAGTGTCTCGATGAGATCGCGAATCTCATGCGGGGTCTTGCCGCGATGCGCCTCCTTGGAGAGAATCTTGGACCGGATGGGCCACGGCAGTGCAATGAGCTGAATCGGACCCGACTTCGTCTGGATCGGTCCATCGGGCTGGCCGTCCGCGCGGAACGTCGGCGTTGAAAAAATGTCGACCCGCCCATCGAGGACGCCAAAGATGTCGACCGACGACGCTTTCCCGAAGCTGACTGGGTGGTCGTGGTTGCCCACAATCATCGCAATCGGGATGCCTGAATCGGCAATGGGGCGGAGAGCCTCGGCGAAGAGCTTCTGCTGGGTTGGAGTCGGGTCTGCCGTCCGATACGCATCGCCGCAGAAGAGAAACAGATCGATGTCTTCCGCCAGCGCGTGCTCGACCAGCGCGTCGAAGGAGCGCCGGAAATCCAGCAGACGCGAGTTCAGGCCCGTCGCTGGGTCGAGACGTCCGTGGGTCTCGTACCCGAGGTGGATGTCTGCGCAGTGAAGCAGCTTCATGGGGGATGAGCGGAGGGCGATGCGTACGGAGTCAGTCTCTTCACCCCCTCACCCTTTATGGCGTAGCCCGCTCGGGCTGACAGGATCGTCTTACGTCGTTTCCTCTCTCGAGGGAGGGGAGACGAAGGGCAGCGTCAGCCAACGTGCGCGCGAATCCGCGCGCGGCGAGGGATCTCGAGCTGACGAGTGGATGCCTGCCTTCGCAGGCATGACGGCAAGAGAGGTGCGAGTGATTTGACTCTGTCAATCCGAACGGGCTTTGCCGTACTCATCACTCACCTACCAGCCGATCCGTCCGCCTGATCCAGACTGCGGCGTGGGTTGGGGCGGTGGAGGCGCGGGTTGGCTGTTGTTGATCCGATCAAGGATCTCTCGAGCTGGTCGATCCGACGAGGAGGCATTGGCGTCGTCGGAGCTTTCCCGGCTTCTCGCTCGGCCCGAACGGCCGTCCAGACCAGGGATGTAGCGTCCGCCGCCGATCTGGCCGCGTCGGCTGGGTGGCGCGTAGTCCTCAGGGCGCTCCATTCGGACCTGTGGGTCCAGGCGAATGAGCGAGTCGCCCTCGGTCTGGAGCTTCTGGAAGAATGCGCCCACGTTGAGGAGAGCCGTGTGCCCGCCTTGACCCCAGTACATGTTGTGAAACGTGATGCGGCGGTCGTTGAATCCCGTCCACGAGCCCACAACGAGCTGAGGAGACATGGCGATGAACCAGCCATCGGCGCTTTCCTGAGTGGTTCCGGTCTTGCCGCCCAGATCGAGGTTCCGGGTGGCGGGAAAGCGGGCGCGGAGCCATGTGCCGGTGCCGCCGCCGCCGAGAGGACCGCGCATGGCCGTGAACGTGGTGTAAGCGGTGGATGGCGACAGGACCTCGCGCTCCGTTGGAGTGAAGTCGGCAATGATGTCGCCGTTGGCATTCTCGATGCGCGCCACCGCATTCACAATGTGGTGCGGAACGCCGTCGCCCCCCAGCTTGGGCTCCTCCACGGAGGGGCCGTGGTAGGAGCCGTAGTTGGCAACCGTCGCATAGGCCATCGTCATCTCGAGAAGGGTCACGTCACTCGTTCCCAGAGCGATGGACCGAGCGTAGCACCCGCTTCGTTCGGCGGCGTACGGTTTGCACTCATCCGCATCAAACTCCGGCAGCTCGAGGGAGCTACGAATGCCCATCTGGTACGCCTTACGGGCGATTTCTGCCTGCCCGAAGTGCTTGGTGATGCGGGCTGCGACGACGTTTCGGGAGGCGCGGAGGGCGTCAGAGAGCGAGACCCAGCCGGCATAGCCGCCACCTGAGTTTCGAGGGCGCCAGTTGCCCCACGCGAACGGCTGGTCGAGGGCAGTCGAGCGCGTCGAGTAGCCGTTGTCGAAGGCGGTCGTGTAGGCGAACAACTTGAACGTGGAGCCGGGCTGGCGACGTGCGGTGCCGACGTGGTCGTATTTGTCGGTCGTGAAGTCGCGTCCGCCAACCCAGGCCTTCACCTGTCCCGAGGTGGGGTCGATGGCGACGAGGCCAGCTTCGAGGCGCATCCGGATGGTCCGGAGCGAGTCCATGAACGCGTCATTCTGGCGAAGCTCGAGCAGTGCTTGCCCAGCGCTCGTGCCATTCTCCCGCAGAACCGCGAAATCCGTTGTGGCCTGGACGTATTCGTCCACGATGGCCTTGTTTCGGTTCCACCAGTAGCCGTAGGGGACGCCGGTTCCTCGTGCCCAGCCATTGCCAACCGTCCGGTTGAGGAAGTCCATCTGTTCCTGCAGGGCCTCGGTTGCCAGCGCTTGCATCCGGCTGTCGATGGTGGTGGTGCGGATCACCAGCCCGTCGCGGTAGGGGTCGTACCCGTTC
>JBCBZH010000251.1:0-6529 GCA_039815415.1 Bacteroidota bacterium | reverse complement strand
GTGCTGAACTCGGTCATGTCCTCTAAGCGCTCCGATTCGACGTCTACGGGCTCGCGGGTCTCGGCGTCCTGCCCGGTGACGATGGTCTGCTCGAACAGGCGGTCGTCGAAGCGAAGGCCACGGACGGTCCAGCCTACTTCGGCGCCGTGGCGCCCGAACTGTCCGAGGTAGCGGCCCTGCGCCGTGAACGTCGTCTGGTCGATGCGGTTGTCTGCTGAGTCGCGCTGGAGTGTGGTGCCCTCGAGCAAACGGTCGAGGTCCGATGGGGGGCCGTCCGGGCGCTGGACGCGGCGGTAGAGGCTGGTCCGGCTGGTGACCTCATAGCCCTCGAACTCGTCCGTTTGGAACAGCGAGAGCCGGTGCTCCGCCCGGACCTTGTCATTGATCGTGTTGGCGAACAACAGCCCGCCGAACGCGACCTCGTAGCCGCTCTCCTCGACGCCCTCAAAGTCGATGGCGACGGTGCGAACCAGGTTCGGGAAGATGCCGAAGGTGGTCTCGCGCTGGCTGGGTGCCAGCCGGAACCGGTGCCGCGCGTAGAGCCCGACGGCTCGCACGGAGTGCCCGGCGCCGAGGCGCACATCGGCCACGCCCTGGACGTCGCGGAAGTCGGGGTCGTAGGCACCCTGCAGCTCCTGGCCGGCGAAGAAGCGCTGGGGCCGTGCGCTCCGAGCTGCCACCGCCAGCCCGATGTCCGGCGTCAGGCCGCCCTGAATCATGCCGCCGCCGTCGAGCGTGGAGCCGTAGGTGGTGCCGCCCCAGGTGCCCTGCGGCCGCGCATACGTGGCGTCCAGCACCGACGCCAGCTTGCCGCCGTATCGAACGGGAAAGCCACCGGCGAAGAGCGTCATACGGCTCGTCAGGTCTCCATTCACCAGCCCGAGGCCTTCCTGCTCGCCCTGCCGGGTGCGGAGCGGGCGGTAGATCTCGAAGCCGTCGATAAAGAACTGGTTCTCGTTGTAGGAGCCGCCGCGCACCGAGTAGGCATTCGACAGCTCGTTGTTGGACGTCACGCCCAGCTCAGATTTGGCCGCACGCAGGGGATCGTTCCCGAGCGGGGTGGGAAGACTTCGGGCCGTGCGTGGGTCGATGCGCGAGATCCCGACCTGCCGTTCGATCTGGGCCGTCGCCACCACCTCTTCGCCCTGGATGACCGATTCACGCAGAACGGCATCGAACGTGGTGGAGCGCCCGCGCCGGACCACCACCGTGTCCACGACCGTCTCGAAGCCGATGTAGGAGACTCTCAGCCCGTAGGTGCCTTCCGGGATGCGGAAGCGGTAGCGTCCGTCCGTGCCCGTGTTGGAGCCGAAGTTGGTCCCGGCGATGACCACGTTGGCGCCGGGGATGGACTCGCCTGTAGCGGCGTCGGTGATGCGGCCCGTGACTTCCCCCCACACCTGGGCCGAGACCGACGGGCTGGCGAGCCACGCCACGCACACGGTGACAACGAATACGGAGAACCAACGCATGGCGAACCCTTCAGAGCGCAGCGAGCGCGCGGGAGACAGAACGGGACGGTAGCGGAGGCGAATAGGCGAGCTTGCGAGTTCGGGGCTAGCGGGTGGCAAGATAAACGGCCAGGTGGGGCAGGGCAGGGCGGTCTGTGCGCCCCCTGGGCGAGCGCATGCTAATCCTCCCTTTGAGGGAGGTGGCCGCCCCCGCCTTCGCGAGGACAGGCTTCGCGGTCGGAGGGTGTTCTCAGCCTGACGAGTTGGCGAAGACACCCCCACCCGCTCCGCGGGAGCCCCCTCATCGCACGCTTTCGCGTGCTAGGGGGCGGTTAGAGATGCTCCGGCTAGCATGCGCTCACCCTGGTGCGCCCCCCGTCCAATGACAATTCGCGTTGCGTGATGCGGTACTCTACGCGGCATCCGCCGACACGACGCCTCTCATGACAGCGCTCACACCAACCGGCCGCCGCCTGCTCATCCACGGCACGGTCCTGTTTCTTCTCGGGCTGCTCAACGGCTTCCTCGTCCCGTACCTGCCCAACCCTCGGATGGGGCTCTCCGCACACCTCGCAGGGGTGCAGGACGCGCTGGTGCTCTGGGCCTTCGGGCTGATGTGGGCGCACGTCCAACTCGACGGATGGATGGAGCGCACCGCCTACGGGACAGCGCTGCTCGGGATGTATGGTCTCTGGGTGGGGCTGCTCCTGTCCGCGATTCTCGGGACGAGTGAGGCGGCTCCCATCGCCGGTGCCGGGTTCACAGGCACACCGATGGAGGAACTCGTGACCAACACCATCATCGTCGTCAGCGCGCTGGCGAGCGTGGTTGCAACGGTGCTGGTGCTGATCGGGCTCGTGCGCGGGAAGACCTGATTACAGCCCGCCCCGTCCTTCGAGGGCGCGGCTCAGCGTGGCCTCGTCGGCGAACTCTAGGTCGCCACCGATAGGCAGGCCTCGAGCGATGCGTGTCACCTTGGCGCCGAACGGTTCGAGCACCTGGCTGACGTAGTAGGCCGTCGTGTCGCCCTCCACGTTGGGGTTCATGGCGAGGATGACCTCCTGCACCGCTGTTCCCTCGCCATAGCTCTCCGCAGGTTCGGCCACGCCCTCCGCGCTGGCGACCGCCGCCCCGGCGGGTTGGGGCTTCGCCACGCGGGCCACCAGCTCGCGGATGTGCAGGTCGTTGGGCCCGATTCCATCGAGCGGAGAGATGACGCCGCCGAGGACGTGGTAGAGGCCCCGGTAGTCGCCGGTGCGCTCCAGCGCGAGCACATCCGAGGGCTCTTCGACAACGCAGATCACCGACCGGTCGCGCCGCTGGGAGGCGCAGATGGGGCAGGGATCCTCGTCGGTCACGTTGAAGCACACCGAGCACGTCTTGACGCGGTCCTTGGCCGCCACGAGCGCCTTCGCCAGCTCGACGACCTCTTCGCGGGGCATCTTGAGCACGTACGCCGCCAGCCGCTGGGCAGACTTGCGACCAATCGTTGGCAGCTTGGAGAGCTGCTCCACGAGGGCCTCGACGGTTTCAGAGGTCAGGTGCATGGCATCGAGCTGGCGACTCGAACGATACGGACGCGGCGTGACAGCCGTGCGTCACGGATGTCGTTCAGTCAGATCTGTTCCATATCTGCTCAGATGAGGAGCTATCAGGGCACGTCGGTTTACAGACTCAACTGAATTGGGCCCACCGCGTAACCCAGTAGAACGTCTACTTCTTCACCTTCACCAGAGAAGAGGCCAAGGCTCCATACCGCGGTCTCATCCTGCATAAGTAGCGGTTCGTACAGCGCGTCACGAGCACACAGGTGGAATGGGGCATATTCCTGCGAGGTTGTGACATGTTCAAACCAGATCTCGTTCGCCTTCTCGATCTCGTCGGTGTCAGCCCAGAGATAGAGAATGTCCTCGCCATAACAGAACGAGATGTAGAACACAGGGACAGCCTATTCGGGAGGTATAGCCATCAATAAATGCTGTACGGTCCCTTTCGTTGGCTCCGCATCACATCCCTGGCAGGCCCATGTTGCCGAGGTCCAGGCCCGGCGGGAGCATCGACGTGGCGGCGTCCTGCATCTTGCGCGCCTTCATCGCCTCGGCCTCCTCGATGGCCTTGTTGACGCCCGCCATCACGAGGTCCTCCAACAGCTCGAGGTCGTCGGGGTCTACAGCGTCGGGCTCGATCTTGATGGAGACGATGCGGCCTGCGCCGTTGGCCGTGACCGAGACCATGCCGCCTCCGGCTTCCGCCGTCACGCGCTCGGCCTCGAGCATGCTCTGTGTGTCCGCCATCTTCTGTTGCATCTCGGCCATCCGGCCGAAGAGGTCCGCCATGTTGGGGGTGCCGTCCATTGGGGTGTGGGCTGTGGGCCATGGGCCATGGGCTGAGAATGCACAGCCCAGCGCTCACAGCCGGTTCTACCAGACGATTTCCGCGCCGAAGCGCTCGAAGAGCGCACGCACGGTCGGGTGCTCCTGACGGAGCTGCTTGAGCCTCTCGAACGGGTCGGCCTCGCGGGCGGTTTCCGGCACGTCCTTCGGGGCGACGGTGAACCGGAGCGCGGGCGGCTCACTGCCGAGGATGCGACCGAGAATCGCCGTCAGCGTCGCCATCTCGCTGGTCGCCACGCGCTGCGAGAAGTCGTCGGGCATGGCCACCTCCACGGAGCCTCGCGACACGCGGTGCGGGGTGCCGGACCCGATGACCGCCGCCAGCCGGACGTGGCCCTCCACACGAACGGCGTCAACCAGCTTGGGCCAGGCGTCCCGAACGTCGGCGAGCGCACCGCTGAGCGGATCGGTGACCGGTGCGGCGAACCGAAGGTCGGCGTCAGCCAGCTGGGGAGAGCCCTCGGAGGTGCCATCACCGATCGCAAGCGCGGCGTTCGACCCGGACGCGCCATCGCCACCCGAGCGGCGGAGGGCCGGAGCCCCGAACAGCGACTCGCGCTGCGAGGGCACAGAGCGCGGCTGCGCGAGAGCCGGTGCGGGTGTCGGGGCGACTGGCTCCGGGGTCGATGGGGTCGGGATGCCGCCGTCGGAGTCGTCCGAGGGAGGAGGCTGCGGGGTGTCCGGTTCAGGCTCTGGGGTGGGATCGTAGGCGTGCTGCGGCGGGAATGGATTCTCCTCGGTCGCCAGCTCGTCCGGAGCCGACGCATAACCGGTCGGTGGGGGCGAGGCCGCGTGTCTGGAAGGCCCTGTTGGTGGAGGCACCGAAGGCGTGTCGCGAGCGGGCGGTGCCGGGGAGCTGTACGTCGCTTTCGGCTCAGCGGTCTGCGGCGCCGGTGTGGCGGGAGTCGGCGTGGCCGGAGCCGGTGTGACAGGTCCCTCAGACGCGGGGTCCGACGGGCTGGTGGGGGGCGTGGCCGATGACGCCTCGGGCGACGGCGAGCTGGCGGTCGGGGGCGTCGGTGCAGGGCTCGGCGTATCCGGGGTCTCCGCACTCGGGTTTGGCAGCGTGCCCGATGCTACGGCGGCTTCGAGGCGCTTCAGGTGCCCGAGGAGCTGCTTGAGGTCGGCGGCCTTCTCGAGGCTGCCCATCTTGAGCAGCGCCAGCTCGAGGGTCAGGCGCGGCTGGCGGCTCTCGCGGAGCGCGCTGGCGGTCTCCTCGGTGAGCATGAGGAGGTGCAGCAGATCCGCCTCTGAGTACGGGCCAGCGGCGCTCAGGTAGCGCTCCTTGGTGGCGAGGGTGCCTTCGATGAGATCGCCGGTGCCGGTGGAACGCGCCACGAGCAGGTTGCGGATGTGCTCCGCCAGCCCGAGGACGAACTCGTTGAGATCGTAGCCGCGCGTCACCAGCCCGTCAACCAGCCCGAGGAGGCCGGGGCGGTCGCCCGCATGGGCGCGGTCGGTGGTCGCGAAGTAGAGGTCGGTATCCACCACGCCAAGGGCGTCGCGGAGGGCGGGGGCCTCGAGCTGGGTGCCGCAGAGCGAGACGGCTTGGTCGAACAGCGAGAGGGCGTCGCGGAGGGCGCCGTCGCCCTTGCGAGCGATCAGCACGAGGCTTTCCTCGTCGGCCTGGACGTTCTCCTCGGCGCAGATGGCCTCCAGCCGACCCACGATCTCCGGAACGGCGATGCGGCGGAAGTCGAAGCGCTGCGTCCGGCTCAGGATCGTGGGGAGGACCTTGTGGGGCTCGGTCGTCGCGAAGATGAACAGCGCGTAGGGCGGTGGCTCTTCGAGGGTCTTCAGCAGCTCGTTGAACGCGCTGGCGGAGAGCATGTGGACCTCGTCCAGGATGTAGACCTTCTTCTTGGCCCCCTGCGGCGGCACGCGGACGGTGTCGCGCAGCTCGCGGATGTCTTCGACGCGGTTGTTGCTCGCCGCGTCGATCTCGATGATGTTCATCGACCGCCCGCTCTCAAAGGCGCGGCACGAGGCGCAGGTCCGGCACGGCTCGGCGTTGGGGCGCTCTGAGAGCGGCGTCTCGCAGTTGACCGCCTTCGCGAGGATCCGCGCCGCCGTCGTCTTGCCGACGCCCCGGGGGCCGCTGAACAGGTAGGCGTGTGCGAGGCGGCCGCTCGTGATGGCGTTGCGGAGCGTCCCGGCGACGTGCTCCTGGGCGACGAGATCGCCAAAGGTCTGTGGGCGGTACTTCCGGGCCGTGACGAGGTAGCGCGCGTCCGTGGGCGCGTCGGATGAGCTGGCGTCGGGAAGCAGGGCGTCAGGCATCGAAAAGGCAGATCCGGGAACGGTCCGGGGGACATCGGCAAGATGCCACAGGGCACCGCCAACATACCGTCAGAGGCCGGTGGTCCTGGCCGATGTGGACAAGTCGCCAGCTCGAGGGAGATGGAGGTGCATACCCTCCTGAGTTGTCATCCTGAGCGAGCGGAGCGAGTCGAAGGATCTCAGGGTGGCACCACGTTTCCTCAGCTCGAGCTGGCGCTGTGCTCAGCATAGATCCTTCGACTGCGTCCCTGTGGGACTCCGCTCAGGATGACAAGCTCGTGCCGATAGCGCTGCGCCGGAAAGCGTCGAGCTGGCGATTTAGGCCCGCGCCTCGAGTACGCGCGTCCGGGCAATTCGG
Source organism: Bacteroidota bacterium (assembly GCA_039815415.1). GTDB lineage: Bacteria > Bacteroidota > Rhodothermia > Rhodothermales > Rubricoccaceae > JBCBZH01. The sequence goes on along the minus strand of JBCBZH010000251.1, from coordinate 47 downwards.
TCTCCGATCCGCCGCCCAATCGGGTCGATCCCGACGAGCAGGGCCTC
>JBCBZH010000112.1:0-12189 GCA_039815415.1 Bacteroidota bacterium | reverse complement strand
CGATGCACCTGGGCGACCTCGATGGCGTCTTTCGCGCACAGGGCCGAGGGGCATCGGGGATCGCTCTCGAGGTTCCGCTCCTGGATGCACCGGAGACGGTCGCATCCACAGTGCAAGCGTTGGCCGTTGCCAATCGACGGGCAACTCGCAACGCGTTCGCGCTCAAACTCCGTTGTGGCGGCGTCACCTCGGATCTGTTCCCGTCCATTGAGGCTCTCGCCAGCGCGTTGGTAGAGGTGGTCCGGGCTGGCGTTCCCTTTAAGGCAACAGCCGGGCTGCATCATCCCATCCGCCAGCATCGAGAGGAAGTGGACACCGAGATGCACGGTTTTGTGAACGTGTTCGGAGGCGCCATCCTCGCCGGGCTGCACGATCTGGACGCGGATGCTCTCGCCGAGATTCTGCACGACACCCGTCCTGACCACTTCGATCTGGGCGAGACGCTTCGCTGGACGACGCTCGAGGCAGACGCCTCCGACATCGCCGACGCCCGGCAGCAGATGGCGCTCTCCTACGGGTCCTGCTCGTTTGAGGAGCCCCGCGATGATCTCCGCCAGCTCGGATGGCTCTATCCATGACGCGTAGAGCCGGTATGGCCGCCTGAGGGACGATCGCCAGCTCGGCGGTCGGCCTCGAGCTGGCAACGTGTGCGACACGCACTCTAGATGAAGCACCACCTCACCTAAAGAGCGTGACGCCTCGAACGGGCGCGGCCTCTCCGACCCTGGCCTCGATAGGATCTTCAAGCCTCCCGGCTAGCGCATTCTCCAGCTCGACACCACCTTCCGTCCACCGTCCACCGTCCACCGTCCACCGTCCACCGTCCACCGATGACCTCCTTCCTCGACCTTCCTGCCGACTCAGCCTTCGGGCTGCACAACCTGCCCTATGGCGTGTTCTCCCGAGAGGACGAGGCGCCGCGCATTGGCGTTCGCGTTGGCGATGTCGTCGTCGATCTGGCAGAGCTGGAGGCTGCCGGGGTGCTCGATGCCGGTGCGCCCGTATTCCATCGGCCGGCGCTCAATGCATTCATGGCACTCGGAAAACCCGCATGGGACCGCGTCCGGGCTCGCCTCCAGGATGTACTGAGCGCAGATGGGGATGGCGTGCTGCGAAACGATGCCGATCTGCGCGAGCGGGCTCTTGTTCCGCTGGCCGAGGTGTCCCTACACCTGCCAGCCGAGATTGGGGACTACACGGACTTCTACTCGTCGCGCCAGCATGCTACGAACGTTGGGACCATGTTCCGGGGCGCGGACAACGCACTGATGCCGAACTGGTTACACCTGCCTGTGGGGTACCACGGTCGGGCTTCTTCGGTGGTGGTCAGCGGAATGCCCGTCGTGCGTCCGAGCGGGCAGCAGAAGCCCGACGATGCACCGCCCGTCCTTGGTCACAGCCGCTTGCTCGACATCGAGCTGGAGCTGGGCTTCTTCGTAGGGCCCGGAAACGCTCTGGGCGATTCCATCACGATCGCTGACGCGGCCGATCAGATCTTTGGCTTCGTGCTGGTGAATGACTGGAGCGCGCGCGACATCCAGAAATGGGAGTATGTGCCTCTCGGGCCATTCCTGGGCAAGAGCTTCGCGACCTCCATCAGCCCGTGGGTGGTCCCTGCGGCGGCCCTCGCGCCGTTCCGCATCGACGGCGAGCCTCAGGACGCGAGCGCTGGAAACCCAGAGCCGCTTTCATACCTCCGCCAGCCCGAGCCACGCTCGCTCGACATCGAGCTGGCGGTGCATCTCGAAAGCACAGCCATGCGCGACGCCGGGACGCCTCCGGCGACAGTCGCGCGCTCAAACGCGAAATACCTGTACTGGAGCCCGGAGCAGCAGCTCGTCCACCACACCGTCAACGGGTGCAACGCGCGGCCGGGTGACCTGATGGCCTCAGGGACCATCAGCGGCGAGACACCCGATAGCTACGGCTCGTTCCTCGAGCTGACGTGGCGCGGAACGCGGCCGATGACGCTTCCGAGCGGGGAAGAACGCAAATTCCTCGCGGATGGAGACCGTGTGGTGCTCACAGGTGTCGCGGAGCGCGACGGCATGCGAGTTGGATTGGGAGAGGTGTCTGGTGAAGTGAAACCGGCCCGATAGGTGTAACCGGTTTCATCTGCTTCATGAAAGCTTTACGCGAGGTGGGAACCGCATCTATATTCGCTCGACCTGCGCCGGGTCAGGGGGAGTCCCTGGGGTCCGGATACCTGCGGACCCCACCCGTTCTCGTATGCAAGTTGCCACCCCGTCGTTTCTGCGCCATGCTCACCCGCTGCGCCTGAGCGACTTCGAGTACGAGTACCCGCGCGACCTCATCGCGTCGTATCCGGCTGAGCCTCGAGACGCCGCCCGTCTGATGGTGGTGGATCGTTCATCGCGAACGGTCGAGCATCGCACCGTCCGCGATCTCCCAGACTACTTTGGCCCGGGCGATGTGATGGTCGCCAATGACACCATGGTGTTTCCGGCGCGCCTTCGGGGGGAGAAGGAGAAGACAGGCGCCAAGGTCGAGGTCCTTCTGCTGCGCGAGCTTAACTCTGAGACAAGGCTGTGGGACTCCATCGTGGACCCGGCCCGGAAGGTGCGTGTCGGCAACAAGCTGTATTTCAGCGATGAGTTGTCGGCCGAGGTTCTAGACAACACGACGAGCCGGGGGCGCACCCTCCGGTTCATCTTCGACGGGACACCGGACGAGCTGTATGCAGCCATCGACCGGGTGGGGGAGACGCCCATACCGCCGTACCTCCGCCGACCCGCGGAGCCCGCCGACCGGGTTCGATACCAGACGCTTTTTGCCAAGACTCGTGGCGCCGTGGCGGCCCCGACGGCCGGGCTGCACTTCACCCCCAGCTTGCTTCATGACATCACCGAGCAAGGGGCCGAGGTCCACACAATCACGCTGCATACGGGGCTCGGGTCGTTCAAGCCGGTAGAGGTGGAGGACCTGGGCAAACACCGCATGACCTCGGAGTACTTCGAGATCCCGCATGAGTCGGCGAATGCGGTGAACCGCGCCCTGGTGTCGTCTGAAAGCTCGGTCACCCTGTGTGGGACGACCGTGGTGCGTGCCACGGAATCGTCGTTGACAGCTGAGCGACTCCTCAAGGCCGGGAGAGGCTGGACTGACAAGTTCATCCATCCGCCCTATGACTTTCAGATTGCGGAGCGCTTGCTCACCAACTTCCACCGGCCCCGCTCCACGCTTCTGATGATGATCGCCTCGTTTACCGGGATGGAGCTGATGCGGTACGCCTATGAGGAGGCGGTCAAGCAAGAGTACCGTCTCTTCTCCTACGGCGACGCGATGCTGATTCTGTAACGACGCGATGGACGGCGCCAGCTCGACCTCACCGGCATCCGTCGGCGTGGTGATTCCCGCCGCCGGGTCGGGGCGCCGGATGGGCGGAGCGCCCAAGCAGTACCGCCAGCTCGGCGATGCCCCTGTGCTGGTGCAAACGCTTCGGGCGTTCTCCCGCCACCCAGAGGTCGGAGGAATCGTGGTGGTGGTGCCGGGCGGAGCTGTACAGGACACGGCTCGTCAGCTCGCGGTGGGCGGCGTCGAGGTGGACGTGGTGGCTGGAGGCGAGACGCGTCAGGCGTCGGTCGGAAACGGGCTGGCGGCATTGCCCGAAGGGGTTCACTGGGTACTCGTCCACGATGCCGTTCGGCCCTTCGTCAGCTCAACGCTGATCTCAAAGGTGATCCAAGCGGTACGGGCGTCGGGAGCTGCGGCGCCAGCCGTACCCGTGTCCGACACGCTGCGGCGTTCGGGCGGGGAGGTCTTTGGCGAAACCGTGTCGCGAGAAGGGCTCTGGGCCATGCAGACGCCCCAGGGCGCGCGCCGGGATCTGTTGGAGATTGCCTACGCGCGAGCAGGCGATGCGCTCACTACTGACGAGGTGGGATTGTTGCAACGCGCTGGCGTGGAGGTGGCCGTCGTGCTCGGCGACACGCGGAACATCAAGCTGACCCGGGCCGAGGACTGGGAGACCGCGCTGGCCGTATGGCCCACGTGGAGCGCGGAGCACGGATGACCTCGAGCTGGTGAGGACGTTGATCGCCAGCTCGAGACGCGAAATCCGCCCGGGCTGCACAAGGCACGTCGGATGCCCTGAGTAGGTTGCGGAACGGCGAGGAATCCCTCTTCCCCCCTTCCCTCATCCCTTTTCTCCATGAAGCTGATCGTTCCAATGGCAGGTCGCGGCACGCGCCTTCGCCCGCACACGCATGTCACTCCCAAGCCCCTGCTGCCGGTCGTGGGGCGTACGATGGTCGAACGCATCGTGGAGACGTTCGCCGACGCGTTGGGCACCTTCGATGAGGCCGTGTTCATCCTTGGGCCGGACTTCGGGGATGCTGTGGAAGCGCAACTCACGAAGATCTGCCAGCGCTTCGGAATCACGGCCTCGTTTGGCGTCCAAGAGACCGCGCTCGGCACCGCTCACGCTGTGGCGCAGGCGGGCGACAAGCTGGCAGGCGAGTGCGTTCTCGTCTTTGCCGATACCCTCTTTACGATGGATGCGGCACCGGATCTGGACGCTGATGCCGTCATCTGGGTTATGGAAGTGGAGGATCCCAGCCGCTTCGGCGTAGCGGTCAAGGACGACACCGGCCGCATCACGGATTTCGTGGAGAAGCCGGACACGCCCATCTCCAACGAGGCCATCGTGGGCATCTACTACATCCGCGAGGGTGAGCGCCTCGCCGGAGAGATTCAGCACCTGATGGATAACAACATCACCGGCAAGGGCGACGAGTTCCAGCTCACGGATGCGCTGGACCGAATGCTCAAGGACGGCGCGACGTTCAAGACGGCGGCCGTGAACGAGTGGCTGGACTGTGGCACCATCCCGGCCATCAAGGAGACGACGCAGATCGTGCTCTCGAAAGACGGCGAGAACCGGAAAGAGGGCACCATCGAGAACAGCCACATCATTGAGCCTGTGTTCATCGGGGAAGGGGCCACCGTCCGGGATTCCGTGGTGGGCCCGTTCGCGGCCATTCATGGGGGTGCGATCATCTCCGAGTCAGCCGTCCGCAACACCATCGTGTTTGGGGAGGCCAGCATAGAAGGGTCTGCGCTGGACGCTTCTCTCGTGGGCCACGCTGCGGATGTCCGCGGGTTTGCAGGCACGCTTAACATCGGCGACCACGCCACCGTCGGGCCTGAGATGTAGGCAACTCGGTTGGGTAGACGACCGGTGCATGCCCCGTTTCGTTCAGAGGCGGGGCGTGTCTCGTCTGCCGGGCACGACTCGAGCTGGCGTGGCCGTTGCTACATTCGTAGCTACACCTGATCGAGGCCACCATGCCCACCTCCTCCACGCCCACCATCACGTTTCGCAAGATCGGCAACTCCATCGGTGCCACGTTCCCCAAGGAGATCGTCGATGCCGCGGGCATCGACGAGAAGAGCACCTGGCACGTGGTACAAACCGCTGAGGGATTGCTTCTGAAGAAGCACGACCCTGAATTCGCCGAGGCCTGGGCGGCATATCAGGACGTCAAGAAGCAATACGACAACGTCTTCCGCGAGCTGGCGAAATGACACAGGAACCCCGTTGGGTTGGTCGCGCCCTGGTCGAAGCGCTCCATCACGATCAGCTGAAGACGTACGGAGGCCGATACGGCGTCCGTGACGCAAATCTCCTCGAGTCGGCGCTTGCGCGTCCTCAGCAGAAGTGGGCATATGAGGAGGGCACCGATGTGTTCGATCTTGCAGCGGCCTATGCGTACGGCATTGCTAAGAATCATCCTTTTGTGGATGGCAACAAGCGCACAGCTTTTGCAGTGATGACGCTGTTTCTCGTGCTCAACGGGCATCCGCTGCAGGCGACAGAGCCGGATGCCATTATCGTGATGCTTGGCGTCGCTTCTGGCGACCTGGGAGAAGCCGAGCTGGCGACGTGGTGCCGCCGGCATGGCAACACGACCTCCGAATGAGTTCGCTAACGCTCTTCCCTTCTGATGCCGAGGAGCGCCTCGGCTTCTCCGTGCTTCGCCAGCGGCTTCTGGAGCACGCCCGCACTCCGTACGGGCGGGAACGCCTCGAGGCGCTTCGGCCAACCACCGACCTTGCTACAGTAACCGAGCGCCTGGCTCGGGCGGGTGAGGCCACGTCCATCGTACAGTCGGGCGATCCGCTTCCGCTGACGTCGGCTCCCGACCTGCGGCCGACGCTGGCCCGGCTGTCGCCGAAGAATGCCCTCCTCGATGGCGACGAGCTGGCGGAGGTCGCCAGCGCGTTGGTCGCCACGCGGCGTGTCCACGATGGGCTTCATGCCCGAAAGGACGAGGCGCCGTCGCTGTGGCAGGTTGCGCAGCGAATCACGGTTCTGAAGGCCCTCGAAGACCGGATCGGGCGAACGGTTGACGAGCAGGGACGCGTACGGGACGACGCCAGTCCGGAACTGGCCCGGCTCACCCGCGTCATCTACAAGCGGCAGAGCCAGCTACGGAGCACGCTCCAGTCGGCGCTGCGCGCTGCCATCAAGGAGGGATGGGCGACCGAGGACCAGCCGACGATTCGGGGAGGGCGGGCAGTGATTCCCGTCCGCGCGGAGGCCAAGCGCAAGGTCAAGGGCTTCGTCCACGATGTGTCCTCGACCGGCCAGACCGTCTACATCGAACCGGCATCGGTTCTGGACCTCGGGAATGAGGTCCGCGAGCTAGAGATCGACCGCGACCGAGAGATTCGCCGCATCCTGCAGGAGATCTCCGCGCACGTGCGTCATCACCGGCCCGACATCGACTCCAGCCTCAAGGCCCTCGGCCATCTCGACGCGCTGATCTCCATCGGGCGTCTTTCCGCAGAGCTGGGTGCGCTCGTGCCAGATGTGGGGGAGGACGGCCTGCTCCGCCTCGTTCATGCGCGCAATCCCGTTCTGACACTGCATCTAAACCGCGAGGCGGTACGGGAGCGTTTGTCCGGGGATCCGCCGGAGCCCCGCACGGTGGTTCCGCTGGACCTGACGCTCGGGGAAGCGGATGGCGACGAGCTGGCGACGACCACGGTCGTCATTACCGGACCCAACGCGGGAGGCAAGTCGGTGGCGATGAAAACCGTCGGGGTGTTGTGCCTGATGGCCGCGTGCGGGTTGCCCGTGCCGGCTGGCCCGGGAACCCGGCTTCCGCTTCTCACCCAGCTGTTCCTGGATGTTGGAGATCAGCAGTCCATCCAGGACGATCTCTCGACGTTCACGAGCCACCTCGTCAACGTCCAACAGATGCTGCACCACGCCGACGACCGCTCTCTGTGCCTGATCGATGAGGCCGGGACCGGGACCGATCCGGCGGAGGGCGGTGCGCTGGCCGAGTCCATTCTGAAACGCCTCACGCTGCGAAGAGCGCTCACGGTAGCGACCACACACGTTGGCGCGCTCAAGGCGTTCGCACACAACACGCCCGGCGTCGAAAACGGGTCGATGGAGTTTGATCGGGCCACGCTTCGGCCCACCTATCGCTTTCGAGCTGGCATCCCGGGTTCGTCCTACGCGTTCGAGATCGCGGAGCGTGTGGGCATTGGAGCGCCAGTGTTGAACAATGCGCGCCAGCTCGTCGGCGAGGGCAAAGAGCGACTGGAGGATCTGATCGCGGAGTTCGAGGCGCGAACGGTGGAGGCCGAGAAGCGGCGGGACGAGGCCGAAGCTCGGCTGGTAGATGCGGAGCGGATCCGCGAGGACTACGAGGCGCGTCTGGCGCGTCTGCGCGCCGACGCCGACCGCCGACGGCTTGAAGCCCTCGCTGAGGCCGATCGCATTCTCCAGGACGCGAACGCCACCGTCGAGAACACCGTCCGGGAGATCAAGGAAGCGCAGGCGGAGACGGAGGAGACGAAAGCGGCCCGGAAGAAGCTCGAGGACGCCAAGCAGGCCGTTGCACGTCGGACGCGGAATGTGTCAAAGCGGCAGAAGCGTCGCCAGCCCGTTGCAAGTGCCCCATCGCCCCCGATTGCCCGTGGCCCACTCGAAGTAGGGGATCAGGTTCGAATTGACGGAGCGGAGACGGTAGGCGAGCTGATCGAACTGGACGACCGCGAGGGGGTTGTGGCGTTTGGCTCTCTCACCAGCCGAGTGAAACGGAATCGGTTGATGAAAGTGGGCGGGGCGCAACCTCAGCGCGTCGACGTCCGGGCCCCACGCGCAGAGACGGGTGGGGCGCGTACCGTCGCAGCCATTCATGCCCAGCGGCGGATCGACGTGCGGGGCGAGCGGGTAGAGCCTGCGCTTGCAGCGGTGCAGCGTCTGGTGGATGGCGGGTTGGCGGCGGGTATTCCCAGCGTCGAGATCCTGCATGGAAAGGGAACCGGAGCGCTTCGAGACGCGATTCATACTCAGCTGGCGAGTCGTTCAGACATCGTTGGGTTCGACGTTGCCGCCTGGAATCAGGGCGGTGACGGCGTCACCCTCGTCGCGCTGGCCTGATAAGCAGACACGCCTTGACCACTCCGGTGGGCAACCTCCGTACCGATGCAGCACAGATCTGTCGCGAGCATTGCGGATTGCGGCCAAGGGCACATCGGTCTACCTTTTGCACTGTGACAGACACCTCCCGACTGTCGTTGCGCCCCTGATGGCTTTTCCCCACCGCCTCCCTCGGTTTCTTGGCCTGCGCATGGTCGTGCTGGTCGGTGTCTTTGCGCTGAGCGGATCTGTCCCGGTCCAGCCGGACGAGTCACTCGAGAAGATTGAGGCCGCGCTTGCCGATGCAGATCCGTCGGGAGTCTTGGATCAGGTTGAGGATCGCGTCGAGATTGTTCTGTTTGGGCAGGGGGGCACGTACCGAAAGGGGCAGGCGGTTCATGTCCTGCGCGACTTTTTTCGTCGCTACCCGCCAGACCGCGTAGATCTCGGTTCGGAGCGTTCGTCGAGCGACGATGGGCGGACCGCTATGGGACGGTACTGGAGTGAAGATGGGGGGCTGCCGCTTCAAGTCCGTGTGCTCCATCGCGAGGATGGCGAGGAGTGGCACCTGATCGCTCTCCATGTGGAGCGCCAGTCATTCGGCGGTCGCTAGCGGCATTGGTGTCGCTCATGGTCGGGCGTGTTGGGGGGGCGCCCGTAGCTTCCGGGGTTCTCATGGACCCTCGCTGTGGTTGATCCGCCTCTCCGTTCCCGGCGCGTTGCTGCCTTTTTCGGAGGCGCCCTACTCCTGCTTGTACTTCTTCTTGGGACGGGAGCCGCCGAGTGGGCCTGGAGTGCCTCCCTCGCCCGAGATCGTGAAGCCCCGGAGCAAGCCCGCGCCCGGGCCATCTCCGAAGTGCAGGAGGCGCTCCAGCGCGAGCTGGCGAGCATGGCCCAGCGTGGAGAACGCGTGGCCGAGCAAGGGAACGTGCAGGAGGCACTCCGCAGCGACACCGTTCGCGTCAGCGCCCGCGCCATCACGTTTCTCGATGCGCTTGACGTCGGCCCGCGCGACGCCGTTGAGATCTATGCGCCCGATCGCCAGCGCGTTGCGTGGACCGGCTTCTCATTTCCACTACGCCGAGGCAGCATCCCGGATACGATTGTGTCAAGAACCGGGGTCGACGCCCTCGGTCGCCGCGCGCTGGTGGTCTGGCACCCGGTGGAAGCCGACAGCCAGCTCATTGGGGCCGTTCGGGTGGTCCGGCTAGCGCAGGCCTCGGTTCCTGTGCGAAACCAGTACTTGCAGGACTATGACCTCTCGGATGCGTGGCGGAGCGAGGTGTCGCGTCCGTTTGCCATCCAGTTCATTCCTCGCGCACAGCCACCGTCGCCCACAGCGATTCCACTGACCGGATTCAACAATCGGCTTCTGGGATGGGCGGAGGTGCCCCGCCCGTCCGTGCGTGCGCTGCAGACCTACGTTCGGGCCTCAATGCGCGGGCTGGCGGCATTCTGGGGCGTAGTCTTGGCGGGGTGGCTGTTGACGGGCCTGGGCGCGGCATGGCTAGCTGCGGTGCAAAGAGCAGAGAGGGAGGACACAAAGCGGGCCTGGACTCGTCCCGCCCTGTTGCTTGCTGCCCTCCTCGGCGCGGGTGTGGCAAGCCGCTACGCGCTCTTGGTGACCGATGTCCCCGTGCGCTGGCTTGACGCTGGCAATCGCCCGACGGCGCTCTTCGATCCGACCTATCTCGCATCCGATGTAGGAGCGGGGCTTCTTCGTTCGGCGGGGGACCTTGCCATCACCGCCTCTGTCGCCATCGTGCTGTCTGCGGCCGTGTTGTTGTTCGTGCTCCGGCTCGCCAGCGCGTCGAACGGCCGGTGGGGAGGAGGCCTTCGGGCGGGAGCAGCGCTCGTGGGTGTCGGGCTGGCGGCGGCTGGAGGCGTGTGGGCAGCACAGCATCTGATCCAGGAGACCACGCTGAACACCGCTCTCGCGTTTGGCGAACACGGCGGCGTGGTTGTCGACGGGCTGATTTTGACCGCGCTCGGGTCGCTGGCCGTGCTGGTTGCTTCTGGGATTCTGGTCCTAGCGTCGGCCCTCATCACTGCCCGGATTGCTCTGGGCGAGGGGTTTTGGGCCTGGGCACTTCCCATTGCGGTTGCGCTCTTGGCAGCCGCAGCAATGGCTGTGTTCGCCGACGTAGCGTTGGGGGCCGCCCTCGGGCTGGCGACCGCATCGGCAGCTCTGGTGGGGGTGCTTCTGGGACGATCCGAGCGGTGGACGTGGCCGCTCACCTTCCGAGGCATTCTGGTCGGGGCATTGGTGACAGCCCCGCTCGTGTACGGGTTTATGCAGGAGCCGCTGGACCTCCGCACCAAGGAGCGGACCGCCATCGCGGCGCGCGTGTTCGCGGACCAGCGCGACCGCCGGGTCTCCTTCGCGCTCGATCAAGTTCTTGAGGAGGCACGAGCCGATGATGCGCTTCTTCCGGCCATCCTCAACGCCATCTCAGCAGCGGATTCGCTTCGGCGTGTAGGGGGTGCCGCTGCTCGACCCGTCGAGGAGGATTCACTGCTCGCCGAAGAGATGGGCCCGGAGCGTCGGACGCTCGACGAGCTGGCGGAGAGCCTCGTGACCACCTCGTTGCTTGGGTCGCTAGCCGATGTCGCGACCGACATTCGGTTTGTCAGTCCCGATGGGCGGACGCTGGGGCAGTATGCTCGCGATGGCATCCGGCCGATGCTGCCTGGCAGAGATCTGTTGAGCTATGCGGCGATGCGGGAGCAGTATGCTGAGCGAGGCGAAGGCGGGTTTTACCGCGACAGCGAGACCGTGCGGGGGCGGCGCGGGCAAACACGGACCGCTGCCATCGGGCCGATCAACGCAGGGGACGGCGAAACCCAGGCCTGGATCTACGTGCTGACAACGCCTCGCGCAGCCCGTCTGGCGACCGAGACGCCTTTTCCGCGTGTGCTTGCGCCATCTGAGTTATTTGGAACGGACGACGAGGGCATCGCCTATGCGGAATACACCGATGGGGTGCTCGTCCGGTACCGAGGGGGCGTGGCCCCGTCGCGGCTCAACCCGGTTGGGCTGGATTCCCTCGAGACCGCTCGGGGTGTCTGGGTCCCCGAGACCATCGAGGGACGGTCCGTGCAGGCCTACTATGTCCGCTCCGACGAGGACCCCCAGACCGTCATTGTGGCGCGCGTGGCCTCTGGCGACGGCCCCGACGTACTCTTTTTGCTGCTCCGGCTGTGTCTGGCAGGACTCGCCGCAGGAGCGCTGATCTTCCTGCTTGGAGTTCCACTGCGGATGCGAGCGGGCCAGTTCCCAGCGCAGCGAACCCGCTTCCGCGACCGGGTCTTGAACCGCTTCCTGATCGTCGGGCTGGCGAGTGTGGCGCTGACGGGCGTGGTGGGGCAGCAGGTGATCGAAGAGCAGAATAGCCAGGGCGTGCGGGATACGCTCCGGCAGCGGCTGCAGCGCGCCGAGGCGCTCTTGGCTGCCGATACGCCCGGGGCAGGGCCGAGTGCCGCTGCCGCTCGAGCGCTCTCCGACAACGTCCGGCCTGACGCCGTCGCGGCAAACCTGGGCGTGGATGTTCACCTCTACCGAGGCGCGGACCTGCTCGAGTCCAGCCGTCGCCAGCTCGTTCGACAGAGCCTCATCGAGCCCCGGCTACCGGCGCCCGTGTACCGGTCCCTCTACCTCGAGGGCGACCCGTACGCCTTCGCTGATGACCAACTCGGGACGTTTACCTACACGACGGGCTACAAGGCGATTGCAGATGAGACCGGGCAGCCCATCGGCGCCATCGCCATCCCGACGCTTCCGGAGCAGG
>JBCBZH010000314.1:0-4410 GCA_039815415.1 Bacteroidota bacterium | reverse complement strand
CTCCCCTTTCACACGCCCCTCCCCCGCGCAGACATGGCACTTCTCCTCAATGACGCGCCCCTCCCCCTCGCAGGTAGGGCACGGCTGGACGTTCACGAACTGGCCGAAGAACGAGTTAGCGACCGTTCGAACCTCGCCGCTCCCCTGGCACGTCTGGCACGTTTCGAAGCCCTTCGCCTTGTTCTCGGCTCCGGTCGCGTCGCAATGGGTGCAAGGCACGAATTTGCGAAGTTTGAGCTGGCGTTCGACACCGTCAGCAATCTCTTCGAGAGACAGCGACAGTCGGACCCGAAGGTCAGAGCCTGGGCGCCCTTGACCGCGCTGGCGAGCCCGCGCCCGGCCAAACACATCATCGAACTGACCCGAGCCGCCGAAGATGTCTGAGAAGGCCGAGAAAATGTCGGAGATGTCGTTGAAGCCGCCAGCTTGGCCTCCTGGCCCGCCCAGACCTGCACGACCGAAGCGGTCATAGCGCGCCCGCTTGTCGGCATTGGAAAGAACCTCGTAGGCCTCTGCGGCCTCTTTAAACGCAGACTCCGCATCCGGATCGTCCGGATTGCGATCCGGGTGATACTGGAGAGCCTTTTTGCGGTAAGCCTTCTTGATCTCCTCGGGCGTAGCCGAACGGCTCACCCCAAGGATGTCGTAGAAGTCCCGTTGTGTGGTATCGGCAGCCATAAAGGGAGAGCGCTAAACGCGTCGGTGGCGTTACTGGGCGACGATCACGCGAGCGTGCCGGATAACCCGGTCGCCCTGTCTGTAGCCAGGCTGGATTTCGGCAAGGACCGTGCCTGAGGCCGTCCCCTCGGGGGCTGGTTGCTGCACCACGGCCTCGTGCTCGTTCTCATCGAACGGTTTCCCAATGGCCTCGATTTCCTCAACGCCGAGGCGTTCAAGGGCGCCTTCGAACTTCTGATACACCAGCTCGACGCCCTGAAGCAGCGCGTCGAACGCCGGTGTGGTGCTCTCCGCCTGCTCGGCAGCCTGGCGCGAGGCCTCCAGGGAGCGGCGGAAGTCATCGATCACATCCAGAACAGGGTTCAGAACGGCATCGCGCCCGCGCTGCTCGGCGAGCTTGCGGTCTCCTTCGCTGCGGCGGCGATAGTTCTGAAACTCCGCGGCACGGCGGAGGAGCTGCTCCTGCAGGTCCTTGTTCTCATCGTGCAACCGCGCGACATCGGTGTGCAGTTGCTCATTGGCCGCGGCCTGTTCGGCAATGTCATCAATGGCGTCGACGGCCACGTCTGCAGGGTCTTCGTTGCTCATCTCGGATCGGAGAAGGTCTCGGAGCGCCTGAGCGTCGCCATCGGCAGCGTCGGGCGCGGGGGAATCGGAAGGTCGGTCAGACATCAGGGTCAGATACGAGAAGAGATGGGCGAATCGGTCGAGCGGTCCAGAAGCGAGGCGACGTACTCCACCAGCGCGACAGCCCGCGCGTAGTTCATTCGCGTCGGTCCGATGACGGCCACGGCCCCTGCGGCATTGCCCACATGGTACGGAGCCGTCACAACCGAGACCTGCGTCCCGCCATCCGTCTCCGCTGCCGGGTCTACCTCACGGCCAATCAAGACCACGGCCCGATTGGGATCGGCAGGATCAACACGCGCCGGGCGCTCGAGAAGGTGCACCACCACGTCGGCGTTCTCCGACAGCTCGACGATGTCCCGGACGACGTCGGGCTGGGCGAATTCCGGTTGCATTACAAGGTGGCCCGCTCCAGCAATGGCCGCCCGGCGATTGGACTTCGGCTCCTCAAAGAGCGCTGGCGCCTCGCGCAGCACGACCCGCACGATGCCGGTCTGATCTTCGGGGGCGAGATCCTGAACACGCTCCGCCCCTGTCCGACGCACTTCACTCAGCGTCAGGCCAGAGAGCCGCTCGTTGAGCCGTTGCACGACGGCGTCGAGGTGTCCGGGCGCAACGGGCACATCCACCTCGGCCTGCATCGTCCGCGCCAGCCCGCTCCGCAGCGCCAACACAAACAGAATCCGCGATGAGGACAAGGGCACGATCTCGATGCGATCCAGAATGCTGGTCGCCAGGGTCGGTGTAAGGACCACGCCGAGAAGCTGTGCCAGGCGCCCTATGAGACGACTCGACTCCTGCGCAACTGCGTTAATGTCTCCCAGGCGTCGCCGGACGCCCTCACGTAGCAGGGTTGCCTCTCGCTTCGACAAGCCGCTCACGTCCATCAGATCATCAACGTAGGTGCGGTACCCGCGAACCGTGGGGACACGCCCAGCAGAGGTATGGGGATGATCTAGATATCCCGCCTGCTCCAGCCGTGACATGGTGTTCCGCACCGATGCACTCGACAGATCGATGTCGTCCGAGAGGGCCTTGGATCCCACTGGGGCTGCCGTGTGGATAAACCGCTGCACCACACGACGCAACACGTCGCGTTCGCGAGGAGATAGGGCATCCAGCTCAGACACAGAGGGCAGGCAACGACTCGACAACCAGGGCTCAACGAAAATACGGGCGCCGGTGTTTGGCGTCGGGCTGGCGCCCGGCGTCGTTTCGCCGGTTATTGATGCGTTGCAGCCCGTTGAAGGCTGCCCACGTGCGCTCTGCTATGTGGGTACACCCCACACCATGATGCCCCCGAGGTGTGCCGTCCAGGCCACGAGCGCCGCCGCCAGTCCGGCCAGCAGGAGGACCAGCACCCGACCGACCCTCGGCTCTTTCGGCATGAATCGCTCGGGCTGGCGACGTGCCCAGACGCTCAAGCTCGCCAGCACGAGGACGGTCAGAACCGAGATGCGCACGGTCCAATCGGCTCCCTGCTCATGCTTGGGAAGCACGACGGCTGCAATCGGCTCTCCGTCCACCGTGTCCTCCAGTGCCTCGCCCGTTTCTTCAGCCCAGATCGAACTGGCGGCTCCGAGCGCGATCAGGATGAGCGCGGCCCAGCGCCACGTCGCCGTGCCCCACCCGGCATAGATGGCCGAGGCACCGGCTCCGAGAAGCAGAAGCACCAGGGGGAAATGCACCGCGAGCGGGTGCAGATAGGGTATCTCGTACTGAGTTAGGATCTCCCCCGTGGCCGGGGGCTTCGCGCGTCAATTCTGGGTGCTTTCGCCAGCTCGAGCTGGCGGGTCTCGGGTCTATACGAGGACGGCGCCCGTCATAGCGTCGGGCGCCGCCACTCCCATCAGGTGCAGGAGGGTGGGTGCAATGTCGCCGAGTTTTCCGGGGCGGATCGGGCCATCGAAGCCGTCCCGCGCGATCAGGTGCGGCACGAGGGCTGTTGTATGTGCCGTGTTCGGGGAGCCGTCCGGGTTGCGCATCTTGTCGGCGTTGCCGTGGTCGGCGATGATCTCGACGGTGTAGCCCGCAGCCAGTGCCGCCTCGACGACCACCCTCGCACCCGCATCCGCCGCCTCCACCGCTGCCACAGCGGCCTCGAATACGCCGGTGTGGCCCACCATGTCCGGATTGGCGAAGTTGAGCACGACCAGGTCGGGCGCCTCCTCGTGGATCGCCAGCGCGACGCGGTCTGCCAGCTCAGGAGCGCTCATCTCAGGTTGGAGATCGTACGTGGGCACCTTCGGGCTCGGGACGAGGATCCGGTCCTCTCCCTCGAACTGAACCTCCCGCCCACCGTTAAAAAAGAACGTGACGTGCGGATACTTTTCTGTCTCTGCAGCACGGAGTTGCGTGAATCCAGCCTTCGAGATCACTTCGCCCAGTGTGTCGGAGAGATTCTGCTTGGGAAAGGCGACTGGAAAATCGAAGTCGGCGCTATACGGCGTGAAGGTGACGTAGTGCAGGTCGAGCTGGCGGCCCCGGCCGAACCCGTCAAACGCGGGGTCGGTGAAGGCCTGCGTGAGCTGGCGCCCGCGATCGGAGCGGAAGTTGAAGAAGACCACCGCGTCGCCGTCTTCGATGCGCGTTCCCTCGCCCTCATGCCACACGCCGGGCGCGACGAACTCGTCCGTGGTGCCGCTGGCGTAGCTGGCCTCCAGGTAGGCCGGCGCATCGCGGTAGCTCTCCCCTACTCCTTCGGTTAGCAACCGGTACGCCTTCTCTGTCCGCTCCCAGCGTTTGTCGCGGTCCATCGCCCAGTAGCGCCCCACCACGGAGCCGACGATGCCCACGCCCGTCTCCTCCATCACGCCCTCGAGCTGGCGTACGTAGTCGGCTCCACCCTCCGGGTCCGTGTCACGTCCGTCGGTGAAGGCGTGCAGCACCACAGCATCGCCCGTCAACCCGCAGTCCGACGCCATCCGAAGCAGCGCCTCCACGTGTGAGATGTGGGAGTGAACGCCTCCATCAGACACCAGCCCGATCTTCAGGCGTGTAAGCTTTCTTGGCAGTCCCCTCTACGTCAATATTAAAAACCTGAGATCGCTTATACACAGCTCCATAGGAAAGTGCCTGATCACGCATCATATCTAGCAGCGTATG
>JBCBZH010000097.1:0-13536 GCA_039815415.1 Bacteroidota bacterium | reverse complement strand
GCACCCGATCTCGTGGTGGTCGGCTTGGCCTGCACGCCCACACATCCCGAGGCTGCGGCGGCGCGCGAGCGCGGGCTGGCGCAGGCATCGCTCCCCGAGACGCTGGCGCACCTGTTTCTGAGCCGTCGCCAGCCCGCTGTGGTGGCAGGCACACACGGCAAGACGACCACAACCGGAATGCTCGTCCACGTGCTGCGAGCGGCCGGTCTGGATCCCGGCTTTCTCGTCGGTGGCGTGCTGGTGGGCGAGGAGGCGACCAGCGGGCTCGGCACCGGCACGGTGTTCGCCATCGAAGGGGACGAGTACGACTCGGCGTATTTCGACAAGCGGCCGAAGATGATCCTCTACCGGCCCCACCGGGCAATCGTCACCAGTCTCGAGTTCGACCACGCCGACATCTACGCCGACTGGGCTGAATACAAACGCGCCTTCCACGCCTTCGCCGCGCTGCCGCCACCGGATGGCCTGCTGGTCCTCAACGGCGAGGACGCGGAAGTCCGCAAGCTGGCGAAGCGCACCTGGGCGCGCGTCCGCCTCTACGGCGAAGAAGGCCGTGAGCCCCGGGGAGAAACGTTCCACATCGCCGCCCGCGACCTGACGCCCCGAGACGGAGGCCAGACGTTCACGCTCGTCGTCCACGGCGAGGCGGTTGCCGACATCGAGCTGCCGCTCGGAGGTCGCTACAACGCCCTCAACGCGCTGGCGGTCGCCGCCGTCGCCCTCGATGCAGGCGCCAGCCCGACACAGGTCGCCGACGGGTTGGCGACGTTCGAGGGCATGAAGCGCCGCCAGGAGGTCGTCGCGGATACGGACGGCGTGCTGGTGGTCGATGACTTCGCGCACCACCCGACCGCCGTGGAGGCCACCATCCGGGGCGTCCGCGAGCGCTGGCCGGGGCGTCGCATCGTGGCCGTCTTCGAGCCGCGCTCCAACTCCTCACGCCGAGCGGCCTTCCAGACGCCCTATGCCGACGCGCTGGCGACCGCCGACGCGCTCTTTCTCTCCACGCCCCCGCTCCGCCACAACGACGACCCTGCCGACTTCCTGGACGCTGAGACGGTCGCTGCAGCTGTGCGAGACTCCGGGACGCCAGCTCGAGCCTACGCCTCGGCCGACGCGCTCCTGCCCGATCTCGTGGGAGAGCTACGCACGGGCGACCTGGCGCTGGTGATGTCCAACGGGTCGTTCGATGGGCTGGTGCGGAAGCTGACCGACGCGCTGGCGCCTACCGGCTGAACGCGAACCGGTTGCCCGACGCTTTCTGGGACAGGCCGGCGTCGTAGTGATCGGAGCTGCGGCAGAAGCTGCAGTGGAACACGTTGGTCCCTGGGGAGGCGATCCGCACCTTCTGGATCAGATCGGACAGCATCCTCTCCCCCGAGAACGTGCGGTTGCGGACCGTCACGATGTCAATGGGCCTGTAGGACCCCATCGTCGCCAGCATCGCGTCGATGTTCTTCTCGTCGCTGCCCCCTTTGCTGACGTACCTCACGAACGCCTCCGTGGACGACTTGATGTTCCGAGCCGTCCGGTTCACCTTGTTCTGGATCGAACCGTAGGTCTCCCCCTGGGTGTTGTGCCGCCCCTGGTACTTCGTCAGCCCGTAATCGTGGCACTTCACCTGCTGACCGGCCAGGCCCTTGATGGTCTCCTTCGGGATGGGGTTGTCCGTCAGGAAGTTGATGCCCGGATCCGACTGGATGAAGCCGTGGAACGCGTAGAAGTGCAGCGTCACGCCCGGCGGCACAACGAAGTGACGCTCGCGTCCATGCCCGCCGTGCGCAGAGATCAGGCACTCCGAGGTGGGCACCGGCGACTTGAAGAGGTAGTAGTTGTTGCCGACCGGGGTGGCTCCTGGAGGCGTTGCCATGAGGCGTAAGGGCTGATGAGTGTCCGCGATGCCATTGATTTCAATGGCCTTGCCCAACATACATCCGCACTTTCGCTTGTCGTCCGCCTAGCGGATGACCATGACCCGCTGCGTCGCGCTGGCGTCTCGTGTGCTCACACGAACCGTATAGAGACCCGGAGGCCACTGACTCACATCGAGCTGGCGAGTTGTGCCACGCCAGCTCGTGTCCAGATAGATGCGGCGCCCCAGAGCATCGAACACCTCGAGTGTGGCCTCCTCCGGTTGGGATGCAGAGATCGTCAGCTCGAGTGTCTCCGAGACAGGGTTGGGAAACGCGAGAACCTGGAGACTGGAGTTCAGCGGCGTTGCATCGGCAGCAGTGAACACCTCTTCGGTCGGCACAATCCAACGGATGGCCTCGAAGTGGTCAAATCGGGAATCCGCCTGATAGCGCACGACGATTGTATCCAGCGCAGCTCCACGCACGCGCCAGTCGCCCTGGACCCGGCCGTCCGACTCCCATTCTGAAAGCACCTCCGCAGACAGGCTGTCGCGGAGCGATGCAAGATCCGCTGGAGTCAAGCCTTGGACGGTGCGGAACGTCACACGCCCTCCCATTGCTGCCGGAGCGTCGAACGTCGTGGTGTCCGGCTCCCCCACACTGGAGCCGATCACCGTATGCGTCCCGCCATGCGTTGGCCATCCCATGTCCAGAGGGTCTACGTGCCAGACGACGGTGAGAGACGAGTAGGGCGGGAACTCAATGGGTCGCACAGCCAGCGTACATGCGGTGTACTCCTCCGTGGAGAGGCCATTCAACGAGAACTGGGTGATGCACCCATGGCCGTACCGCTTCACCGCTGAGGAATCCGTCGGGTTGGCGATGGTCACGCGGATCTCGATCACCTCGCCTTCGGCATAGCTCGGCTTGTCTGTCGACACCGTCGTCGTTAGCGCCTCAACGTTGCGCTCGGTTGGATCGGAGGGATAGGGCTGACTCGACGCGAGGGCTGAGACGAGAGCGAGCGGCGCGACCAGAATCCAGCGAAGCATGTCCTAACGAATTGAGTCTCAGATCAGGATAGGGTGATCCCGCCTCGTTCGCAATGATCGCCCTGTCGCCAATCGGATGCCCACGCGCTGGCGACCGCTGATGCACTCCTTCCCGATCTCGTTCGAGAACTCCGCGCTGGCGACCTTGCACTGGTGACGTCGAGCGGGTCGTTCGATGGACTGGTGGGCGAGCTGACCGACGCGCTGGCGACAGCTACCGGACCACCGTGACCCGCTGCATCGAGCTGGCGTCTCGGGTGCTCACACGAACCGTATATAGACCCGGAGGCCACTGACTCACATCGAGCTGGCGGGAATCTCCGCGCCAGTTTGTGTCCCTGTAGGTGCGGCGGCCCAGGGCATCGAACACCTCGAGTGTGGCCTCTTGCGGCTGTGGCGTGGAGATCGCCAGCTCGAGGGTCTCCGAGACCGGATTGGGAAAGGCAACGATCTGAAGACCCAGTCCTGGCGACGCATACTCGTCAGCGGTAAAGAACGATTCCACAGGATACATCTCTCGGTTTGCCTCAAACCTCTGAAACCGAGCGTCCAGTTCGTACTGAGCGACAAGAGTATCCAGGGGCTGTTCTCCTCGAATCCTCCATTCTCCAAAAGCTCCACCGGCTCCTTCGCTTTCGCCTAATACCTCCGCATTGAGACTATTACGCAACGGTGCGAGATCATCCAAGGTCAAACCCGGAACCGTCAAAAAAATGACACGCCCCCCCGTCGCGGCAGGAGCCTCAAACGTGGTCATACCAGGCTCTCCCATGCCATACCCGACGAGCAGATGCTGTCCACTTCGCGTAGGCCACCCCATGTCGATCGGCTCCATTCTCCAAACGACTGTGAGCGCAGAGTAGGCTGGAAAGATGACGGGAAATGCAGCTGCACCACAATAGAAATCTGGTGAGAGTCCATTGAGGGTGAACGATGTCGAGCACCCGACAAGAAATTCCTTCACCGCCGAGGAATCCGTCGGGTTGGCGTTGGTGATTCGAATCTCGATAGGTTCTCCCTCGGCATAGCTCGCCTTGTCTGTCGTGATCGATGTCTCGAGCGCGTCCACATTCCGATCCTGCGGCTGAGCAAACACACCCGCCGCGGACACCATGAGCGAAACCGAGAGAATCCACCGGATCATATCCTAACGTTTGCTGAGACCTCGTCAGAATAAGGGACCCCGCACCGGCTCACAACTGTTTGTTGCCCGCCAACTCGGCCATCTGTTCAGTCTCTCGCCCCAACACACCATCGCTTCCGATCCTGCACTTCTCGCCGTCGACCTCGGTCTCCGAACGGGGTTCGCCTTCTACGGCCGCGACGGTCGCCTCCTCTCATACCGCTCCCAGAACCTCGGCAGCCGGTCGCGCCTGAAGCGGGCCGCCAGCTCGATGCTCCATCAGGCCCAAGGCGTGGAGCGGCTCATTCTCGAAGGCGGTGGAGATCTCGCGGAGGTGTGGGTGCGCGAGGGGGAACGCAGAGACATGAGCGTCCGGGTGATCGGAGCCGAGCGGTGGCGGAAGGCCCTGCTGCTGCCGCGCGAGCAACGTCACGGCGCCGACGCCAAGGCGGCCGCCGACGGGCTGGCGCGGGCGGTCATCGCATGGAGCGGCGCCAAAGCCCCCACCGGCGCCCTCCGCCACGATGTGGCCGAAGCCATCGCCATCGGCCTGTGGGGCGTGCTGGAGGCGCGCTGGCTAAACGAGATTCCCGAGCCCATCCGTCACCGCTGAGATGATCCAGATCCGCCCCGAGCGCCCCGACGACATCACGGCGATTCGCGCGGTGAACGTCGCCGCCTTCGGCCAGCCCGACGAGGCCGACCTCGTGGACCGCCTCCGCCCCACCGACGGGTATCTCAGTCTCGTAGCGGTGCTCAATGATGCCGTCGTCGGCCACAGCGCCTTCTCCGCGATGACGCTCTCGCCAGCGCGACCGGAGCGGACCTTCTACGGGCTGGCGCCGATGGCCGTTCTACCGGATCGCCAGCGCAGGGGCATCGGCAGCGCCCTGGTTCGTGCGGGCCTCGATGCCTGTCGGGACGCAGGTGCCGACGCGGTTTTCGCCCTCGGCCACCCGACCTACTACCCCCGCTTTGGCTTCACACCCGCCACCGATCTCGGGCTGGCGTCCGAATACGACGTGCCCCGCGAGGCGTTCATGGCGATGGAGCTTCGAGCTGGCGCGCTGGAGGGCGTGTTGGGTGTGGCGCAGTACCATCCCGCCTTTGCCATGTAGCATGCAACGTTGGCGCTGGCCAGTTCGAACCAGGGTCAGCGTTAGCCAGTTGGCGACACGTGATGCCCCGCTGCGCGCAATGCGGCTATTGCCGTGTCGAGCGCGTCGGCGCGCACGAGGAGCACGTCCGTATCGAACGTCGAGATGGCGAAGATGGACACACCCGGATCAGCCAGCACCGTCGCCAGCTCGGCGAGGATGCCTGTCAGCGCGAAGTCCAGAGGACCCGCGACCGTGAGGGCACGCCAGCCCGTTTCGGCTTGAACGCCCTCAGGGACCGCGGCCTCGTCGCAGACGACGGACAGCTCATCGGCTCGCCGCGTGACCGACACGAGGGTACCCGTCCACATCCAGTCGGCGAGCGGGGCCTCGGCTGGGAGCCTGCACACCGCAAAGCGCCCCGGCTCGATGGTGAGCGTCATCCCGCCTCGCCGAACGCCTGACGAATCCGCACCCACGCGGGAATCTTCTTGCCCTCGGAACGCCCTGCCGTCTCGCGGACCCATGAATCGGTGAACGACGAGAGCGCGGCATCGCGCATCACGATGTCGTCCAGCGCCGTGCCCGTTCCCTCGAGCTTGCGAATGGCGACCGGCTGATTGTCTGCGTTGACGTAGATCTGCAGAACAACTGCGCCCGTCACCTCCAGGAGACTGTCCGGCACGAAGTAGCCCTCCTCGCGGTTCTGCTTCAGCGGCGGGTTGTAGCGCTGGTAAAAGTCGCGCTTGACGTCGTTGACGAGCGAGCGTGCGGCCTCCTCGTAGTTCTCGCCTGCCGGTGCGCCCGCCCGGATCTCGTCGAGGAACTCGGCGCCAAAGACGGAATCGACCACCTCTGGGTTGGTGCGGTACAACTCGGTCAGCTCTTCCTGCGTCCATCGGACAAATTCGGTGTCGCCGTCGCGCGCAATGCCCATTGCGCTGATGGTCGAGAGGTCGCGGAAGGCAGAGGCCGTGTCGGCTTCGGGGAGGAACCAGCGATCCGACCCGTCGGTCACCCATCCCTCGGGCGGACCGATGGGCGGAGGCGGCTCAGAGCACGCGGCGAGGGTGAGAGCAACGAGAGCGGTGAGGACGATACGCACGAACGATCCTGGCAGATGGAGATGGAGCCGGAAGGTACTGGTGCTTGCCACGCGGGTCACGCCAGCTCGAGAGCGGAGGCTGACGGTCCTGGAACGCAAGCCCCTCGAGCTGGCGGTCTACTCCACAGGCCGCACGATGAACCGCCGCCGGTCCATCGCCACCACACGGACTTCGCTGCCCGACGCCACGAACGCGCCTTCGGTCTCGACCTCCACGCGTGCCCCATCGACCTCGACCACGCCTCCGGGGCGCAGAGGCGTCACCGCGTAGCCGGTGCGGCCCAGCATCTCCGACCGCGACTCCTGGTCGGCCGCGTCCGCTGCCGTGTCCCGACGCAGGCTGTCGCTGAGGATGAACTGGTCCCAGGCACCGGACTGCCACAAGAGGTAGAACAGCGCCACAGCACTCGCGATGGTCGCCAGCAGAGCCATGAGGCCGCCTGCGGGGCCAAACGTCATAAACGCATAGACCACTCCGAAGCCAGCCCCCAGCACCCCCAGGACTCCAACCACGTTGAAGCCAGGCACGACCGTCACCTCCAGCGCAATGAGCGCCAGCCCGACGACGATCAGCCCGATGAGGATGAGCAGTTCCATCTAGGCCACCTCACGAACTTCTACGCGGGAGCCCCGAGCCTCCAGGACTTCGACTGTGGACCCCGCTGACACGAACGGCCCTTGCGAGACCACCTGGACCCGCTTCCCGTCGATGTCAACGACGCCGGCTGGGCGGAGATCGGTCACCGTCACGCCGCGCTGGCCGACGAGGTCATAGGCCGTCTCTGCAGACGTGTGGCCGGTTGCCGCATCCAGCGAGGGCATCAGCACCAGATGTCCGAACCGCTCGCTGCGCGGCAGATAACGCGCGAGTGAGAAGCCCAGGACCACCGTCAACGAAAGCGCTACGGCGAGTGTCATGGTCGCCTGCGCGATCTCGCCATCCGTCGGGAAGCGGAAGCCGATGTTGGGCACCAGCGCGATGAGGAGCGCACCCAGCATCATGGTGATCCCCGAAATGCCGAAGATGCCAAATCCCGGCACCACGAATACCTCGATGGCGATCAATATCAAACCGACCGCGAACAGGGCAATCTCCCAGCTCTGCGCCAGCCCGAGCATGTAATGCGGCGCGAAGAACAGCGCTGCGCCGACAAACGCCATCGCTCCGGCAAACCCGATGCCCGGCGTCTGAAGCTCGAAGTAGAGCCCGCTCATCATCATCATGAGCAGCAGCGATGCCATCACAGGCGAGCCCAGGAAGCGGAGAAGCTTCTCGACGGTGGTCACGTGGTGCTCTACCTCGGTGGCCGCCTCCAGGCCTAGGGCACCGACAACGGCATCCGCCGACGGCAGCACGGCATCGGCGACGTTGAGACGCTTGGCCTCATCGGTGGTGAGCGTCAGCAACTGGCCTTCCTCCACCACACCGGGAACCGACAGCGTCTCGTCCACCATCGCCTCCGCGATCTGCGGATCGCGCCCGTTGGCCTCTGCAGTGGCGCGCATCAGACCCCGCGTGTAGCTCTGAATCTTTTCCGGCGCGTACTCCCCCGCCTGGTCCACGGCGGTCGCCGCGCCCATCGACGAGCCTGGCGTCATCACAATCTTGTCGGCGGCGTAGGTGATGAGCGCTCCCGCGCTGGCAGCATTGCCAGACACTACGGCCACGGTCGGCACATCGGTTGCCAGAAGTTCCTTGCGGATCACGTCGGCCGCATCCAGCAAGCCTCCAAACGTATCGATCTCGAACACGATCACGGACGCGTCATCGCGTTCAGCATCGGAGATCGAGCGCTGCACATAGCGCGCCAGCGCGTTGTCGATCATCCCGTTGACCTCCACGCGATACACAGGCCCATCGCTGAGGGGCTCCTCAAACGTGAGCGTCTCGGACTGCGCCCACGCACTCACGGACGCTACCAGCGCAATGACGACTGCGACTGCACCTCCAAACCGGCGAAAAAAAGCAGACATGGCACCATCAATAGAATCGGTTGGAGCCTGATACGATGCGGCCCGTGCCGGGGTTGCGTCGTGGGGCTCGTGGCGAGTAGCCAGTAGAAAGGATCGCCAGCTCGAGGAAGGAGAGGCATGCGGGGCCGGAAGGCTCTGGGGTGTCTGGACAGAATCGCGCCCCCTCTCGCCACCTTCCGCGCAGCTGTCCCCATCGAGCTGACGAGGCCTCGCAGAACTCCAGACTGCCCCCTCCTACGGGCCACTGGCCTCCCACCCTACGGCTCGATCACGACCGGCGTGCCCACCTTCACGATGTCCCACAGGTCATCCATGTGGATGTTGCGCAGCGCCACGCAGCCCCGGGTCCACGCGCGCTGACGCCCCGAGCCCGAGCCGTGGATCTCGATCAGCCCCCCCAGCGGGGTTCCCATCGGGGGCTCGGCGATGTTCTCCTCTGCAGCCGCGATGGCGCGGAACTGAGCCGGAGTGATGAGGCCATCGCGCAAACCTCGCTCCGCGTGGGCTCGGTTGGGGTAGTTGATAACGAACGCCTTGTAGTACTCCGATTCCCCGTGCAGCCGCACGACGAAAAAGGTGCCTTCGGGAATCCGGTAATGCTCCAGCTCGCCGAGGCGCGAGCGCCGGACCTTGTCGCCCGTGCCCGCGGACACATCTGCGGGAAAGACCCTCGCCAGCTTGGAGCCCTCGTAGAGGTACAGCGTGCGCTCCGTCTTGTTGATCCGAATCCAGAGGTTCGACAGCGCCGATACCCGCACGAACCCTTCCGTCTCGCCATAGCGCACGTGATGCCACCCCTCATCGCTTCCGATGCTATCGGCCAGCACACGAACGCCCTCGCGCATGGGCAACCGCTCTACGACCGGCGCACGATCCTCCGGCGCTGCGCGAAGCCGAGCGCCCCGTTCCACGACATAGTACAGCGGCGTCGGGTCGATGGGCGGCATGGCGACCGGGCTCGGCGCAGAGGCCTCCTCCGGCTCCGTCGAGCTGGCGGCTTGGAGGCTCGTTGTGTCGGTCTCCACCGCCGTGGTATCCAACATGCCTGCCTGGATCAGAAGCGCCCGCGCGGGCCGGTCGTCTGGGGACGGCCGAGACTCGGAGGCAGCCTGCGCGTGCGCTGTGCCCGAGCTGACGAGCACAAGAACGAGACAACAGGCGACATTCAGGCGCATAGGAGACCGCAGCGGGACGATGGAAGCTATTCAATGGCGTGGGCCGATCTCAACGCAGAGATCACGCCAATCATGCGTTCACACCGTTTCGACGCAGGCACCACCGATAGGCGTCCAGCGTGCCCGCCAGCACGGCACCTTCAGTCACCACGTCAGCGGCCGCCTTCGCAGCCTCGGATCCGTTGCTCGGCGAGAACCCTGCACCCGCCGCCTGCATGGCCGCTGCGTCCCCGTTGGTATCTCCGATAAACGCCAGCTCGTCGAGCGTCAGGCCCTCCTCTTCAGCCAGCCAACGAAGAGCATCGGCTTTGGTCAGCCCTGCCGGGACAATGTCGATGGAATAGGGCGTGTGGAAGGCCGTCAGGTCGGGAAGCTCCCCCGCGAGGAACGCCGCCACGGCAGGAAGGTGGGTCTCGCACTCTCCAACCGTCGGGCTGACGATGCCCGCCTGGCTGCGCTTGCCATAGTCGAACGAGATCGTGGAGGAGGTCGGGACGACGTGTTCCAGCAAGAACCGCCGTGCGGCTTCCAGCTCGCGCTCCACCTCAGGCGTCAGTCTCGGATTCCAGGCGATGCGCGCGTCGGGCAGATCAAACCGGCCCCCGCCACTCTCGAACAGGGCGGGTGCGGTCAGACCGAGGGCCTGTGCCATGGCCTCGACGTAGGCATAGCTGCGGCCGGAGCAGAGGCCAAGGCGCGGATACCGCGCGTCGTTTGCGGCATGGGCAGACCACTCGCGGAGCTGCGCGAATCCGTCCCAATCGTACGGCGTGTAGGGCTCCGAGAGGCACCCGTCGATATCCGCGAGAAATAATCGAATCATCTGAGGAACGAGGAATCCGGAGCGAGGAGCGAGAGTCGCCAGCTCGAGACGAGGAACAGAAGACGACCTACAGCGCACTCGTAAAGACGCCCCGCTGAGGCGTCTCCGGCACAACACCAGCGCGAAGCACATCGGCCTGCACCAGCGTACCGGTACAACCAGCCTCTGCCCCTTGAGCTGGCAAACGGGCGGTCACCGCACCTCCACCAGAACCCCGACGGGCCATACGTCCGGCCTCCCATCGCCCGGGAGGGACGCCACGCCGTCGGTCGCCAGCGCGACGACCTCCTCGCCATCCTGAAGAAGCATCAGCTCGAACGGAACGTCGGCAAGGGTGCCATTGTCACCCTCGATCTCCCAGGCGAGCGTGCGAGTGGCGCGGTCCCAGCGCGTGCGAAGCGTCGGCACGGGACCGGTGTAGACCCAGAGGTCGAAGAAGGCATCGAGGTCCCGGCCGCTGGCGGCTTCGAACGTCGATTGGAACGCAGCGGTCGAGAGCGGTCGGTCTGCGAAGTCGGTCTGGAGAGAGCGCCATCCGGCCCAGAACGCCTCATCGCCAATCGTGAGGCGCATCGTATGCAGCACGGCGCCGCCCTTCTGATAGACGGTCGGCGTGAGCATGGTCACAGGGTCGCCGTAGTCGTCGGGGACGAGCGGGCGGCGCGCATCGCGGGGCTCGAGCTGGCGAACCATCAGCGCGAGGTGGCGGCGTCCGGCGTCGACGCCGTCGAGGCGAGCGTAGAGGTCGGCAGTGAAGTACGTCGCTGGGCCTTCGGCGAGCCAGAGGTCGATCCAATCCGCCGGGACAACCGCGTTGCCCCACCACTGATGCACCAGCTCGTGCCAGTTCACCTCCTCGATGGCGTTGCGGCCCGCCATGTCGGTGCGGTACAGATCGGCGCGGAGGAATGGTGCGGCGGCGTTTTCCATCCCGGCGTACACCATCGGGACCTGGACCGTGGTGTAGGCGGCATAGGGATACGTCCCGAACAGCGCGGCGAGCGTGTCCAGGGCCGCCCCGGTCCGATCCAGACGGCCCACCAGCCCGACGTCGCCCGCGAGCAGTGCGTGTCGGACGGTGTCAGACTCCTCCACCATCGTGAAGTCCGCCAGCGCGAAGGCAAACGTGTACGGGGGTGAATCCGCGTCGAGGACAAACCGGGCGATGCGGCGCCCATCCACTACAGAGTCCTGTACGGCAATGCCGCTCGCGACAGCCTCGAAACGCTCAGGAACGTCGAGTGTGAGGTCCAGTCGGGAGTCGTCCGAGGGGTGATGGACAGTGGGGAGCCACCCCGCCGTACGGTCCGGCCAGCCGTCGGTGTAGACGACCGTTTGGCCCTCCGAGTCGTTGCGGTAGACGCCAGAAGCAGGAACGCCCTGGTAGGCAATCTCGACCACCGAGGAATCGCCACCGGAAAGCGGGATCGCCAGCGCGTCGCCGTCGCGTGCGGCCTGAACGGGCTGGCGATTGACGCGGACGCCCTGCAGATCGAGGGCATCGTCAAGTCCTATGTCGAGCGTCTGCAACGTCGAGGGATGGCGCACGGTGAGTGTCGCCAGTCCGTCGATCTGAAGCGCCTCGGGCTCGATGCGAAGCGTGGCTGCGACCTCCCGCACATCGACGCCCTCTTGGGGCGGCGGCGCATCCACGCTGTCCCCCGCTCCCCCACACGCGGAGAGCCCAACGGCCAGAATCAGAATCAGAGAACGCATCACGGCCAGACACCGGCAGCCCAGGCCACTACCGCGATCAGCACGCCTTGCATCGGAAGCCGCGCCCAGAGCGCCCACACCGGCACCTGCGGAAAGACCTCGGGCTGGCGAACCATGTAGATATGGGCCGGGAAGACGGCGATGAGCAGCAGGATCAGCCCGATCCCTGCCCAGATGCGCGTAGCCGGGATCAGCAGCCCAATACCACCCAGGATCTCCGCCACACCGCTGATGAGCACCAGCGCCTTCGCATTCGGCAGATAGGGTGGCACGATGGCCTCGAACATGGCAGGCCGGACGAAATGCATCACGCCCGCGAACATGAACATCCCCGCCAGCCCGACGATGGCGACGGCACGGAGGGTGGAATCAGGCAGGTCTAACATCGAGCTGGCGAATGGCGTCAAGGGGCACGTGATTCTGGAAGCTGGGTCGTCCTTCCAGAGCCCTGTCATTCTGAGCATAGCGAAGAATCTCGGTGGCCCCAGCGCCTCGCTTCGGACGGAGCGAGGCGCAGCTACGCGACCAGATCCTCCGCCAGCCGCCTTCGGCGAGCAGACTCAGGATGACCGAGCTGTTGAGCCTCCATGACGCCCCCTCCTTCACTCCTTGATCGTCCCACCGAGCTGTTCGATGAGCGCGTCAGACACGCCCATCGTGGAGAAGCCTCCGTCGTGATAGAGCGTCTGCATGGTGACCATACGGGAATAGTCACTGAGGAGCGTCACACAGTAGTCGGCACACGAGCTGGCGTCCGCATTCCCAAGGGGCGCAATCTTTTCCGCAAAGTCGAACATGGCATCGAAGCCATCGATGCCGCCGCCCGCGGTGGTCTTGGTGGGGCTTTGGGAAATCGAGTTGATGCGGATGCCGCGCCGCCCAAGGCGATAGCCGAACGACCGCACGATAGACTCGAGCAGTGCTTTCGCGTCGCCCATTTCGCTGTACTCCGAGAACACCCGCTGCGCGCCGATGTAGCTCATGGCGAGGACCGAGCCGTTGTCCGCCAGCGCGTCGCCATCGAGCGCTGCGCGGACCATGCGGTGGAGCGAGATCGCGGACACGTCCAGCGTCCGGTGATACCAGTCGTAGTTCAGCGCCTCGTAGGCCTTGCCCTTGCGGACGTTCATGCCCATCCCGATGGAGTGCACTACGAAGTCCACTGGCCCACCGAAGTGCTCCTTGGTCTCAGCAAACAGGCTTGCCAGCTCGTCATCGCTCGTCGCGTCGGCATAAATGATCGGAGCATCGCCGACCGACTCCGCCAACTGGTTGATCTTGCCAAATCGCCGGGTGACGGGCGCGTTGGTAAGCACGAAGCGAGCGCCATCGCGGTACGCGGCTTCGGCGAGCGCCCAGGCGATGGAGGACGGGTCGAGAGCGCCAGAGATGACGCCGGTTTTGCCTGCGAGAAGGCCGGTTCCTTCGGCGGGGACGGGCATAGAGTCGAGTGGGTGTGCTAAGCCCCCAAGCTACGGACGCCCACTGTTCTCTCTCAGCACGTCAGGGCACGATGGTGCCAACAATCTTCTCGATTGGGACGGGTCCGTGGTACCGACTGTCTATCGCATTTAGCCGGTGATCGCCCAGGACATATACTGTCCCCTCAGGAACGGAG
>JBCBZH010000043.1:0-20707 GCA_039815415.1 Bacteroidota bacterium | reverse complement strand
CCTGGGTCGGCGGCTCCGGCGACTGGTTCTCCGAATCGAGCTGGAGCCCCAACGGCATCCCCGGGGCTGTGGACACCGCCCGCGTGACCACCAGTAGCCCGGTGCTCTCGCGCGACACCACTGTAGCTCGTTTCGAGTTCTCCGGCGACAGCTTTGATGGCGACGGCAACCTGACGGTCACCGACGCGATGGAATGGTCTGATGGTCGAATGAACGGGCGTGGCTTCGCTGAGACGGCGGCGTTGACCATCGCAGCGGGCGCTACGATGCGCATCTCGGGCGACACGGACAAAGGACTCCGAGGCCGCGACATCCGCAACGATGGAACCGTCATCTGGGAAGGGACCGGAAACCTCGTGGTTCAATGGCCGACAGTGATCGAGAACCGCACCGATGCCACGTTCGACATCGAGAACGACGCCCAGATCACGCGGACCAATGGAACCCTCGACCTCCTCAACGACGGTCTGCTGGTCAAGTCGCAGGCGACGGGGACGTCGTCGTTCGTCTACCCCTTCGGACGCCTCGACAACGACGGCACGATCCGCGTGGAGACGGGCACACTCCTGCTCTCGAATGGCAGCTCCTTCCAGACCTCGGGCGATGGCGCCTTCGAGGTCTCTGATGGCGCCGTGCTCCGGTTCAACTCTGCGACCTACACCTATGGCGCCAGCTCCACGGTCTCTGGTCCCGGCACACTTCGGGTGACGAGTGGAACCACGACGCTGGGTTCAGCTGCGATGACAGGTCTCACACAGATTCAAGGCGGCACGCTGCGACTCTCGAACACCGATTCGGCCTCCGAACTGGCGGCCGTGGAGGTGTCCGATGGAGGCTTCGGGGGCGAGGCCGAGATCGACGTCAACGGGCTGGTGACGTGGACGGGTGGCAACCTCGGGATTCGCAACCGAAACGGGACGCTGAATCTGCTTGGGGGTGTCGAGGCGAGCGGAACGGACCCGAAACGGTTTGCTGGCGGGACCTACCTCAACCCGGCGAGCTTCCGCTGGATCGAAGGACCGCTTGAAGTCAACACGGGCGGCACCTTCCGCAACCTCGCGGGGGCCACGTTCTCCATCGAGTCCGATGATGAATGGACCCGGAGCAACGGCTTCATCACCGTCGTGAACGAGGGTACCATCGTGAAGGCGGGCACAGACGGACAGACCGTCATCAGCCTGCCCTTCGCGCCGTTCAACAACGACGGCGAGATCCGGGTCGAATCCGGGACGCTGCTGCTCAACATCACCAGCTCGGGCGGCAACAGCATCGACACGGGGCTCTATCGTGTGTTCGAGAACGCCACGCTCCGGTTCGGCGGCGCCACGCGGACGTTCACCACGGAGGCCTCCATCGAAGGCACGGGAGCCGTCCAGCTTGGGGGGACCATTCGGTTCAGCGGCGCGCTGCGGCCGGGCGCCTCGCCCGGCATCCTGGCCGTCAACGGCGACCTGCCCGCGCTGCAGGCTGATGGCGTGCTGGAGATCGAGATCGGTGGGGCCACGCCGGGCACGGAGGTCGACCAGCTCGAGGTGTCTGGCGCGGCCACGCTCGGCGGCATCCTGCGCGTCACGCTCACCGACGGCTTCACACCTCAGCTCGGCGACCGCTTTCAGGTGATCTCCGCCGCAGGCGGGGCCACGGGGGCCTTCGACCAGCTCGAGCTGCCCGACGGGCTGGAGGCCTTCGTGGAGACCTCCGCCACCGGCGCCGAGCTGGTGATCGGCACGCCGGTGTCCACGGAGCCGGGTGAGGCGCTGCCCGAGGTTCTGGCGCTGCACCGGCCCGCGCCGAACCCGACGCGGTCCACCAGCTCGATGCAGGTCGATTTGCCAGAGCCTGCCCGGATTCGGCTGGCACTCTACGATGCGCTGGGCCGGGAGGTGGCCGTGGCGCTGGACGAGGACCGCCCGGCAGGCCGCCACACCGTCGCGCTGGCGGTCGGCGGGCTGGCGATGGGCGTCTACGTGGCCCGGCTGGTAGCGGGTGGTGAGGTACGGACACAGCGGCTGACCGTGGTGCGGTGATCCGGTTCATGGCTCATCTGCGAGTGTGTGGGTGAGCCCCTTCTACCCTGTGTCTCATGCGGTTCTTCACTCTCGTCCTTGCGATTGCCGCCCTCCCGGCCTCTGCACAGACCGTCGCCTCGTTCGAGCCTCTCGGATTTCTGGACGGCGAAACGCACAGCATAGCACAGGCCATCTCTTCGGATGGGCGCGTTGTTGTGGGAAGCAGTGGGTTGGATGGATTTCGCTGGACCGATGAGGGCGGAATGCAACCTCTCGGACTCCCGGATGGAGAGACGATCCGAGGTACAGCCAGCAATGTCTCAGCGGATGGATCGGTCATTGTAGGTATCGCCACCACGTCCGGTTGGCCTGGAGGAGGGTCCTGGCGTTGGACGCAGGGAGGCGGCATGCAGTGGCTCGGGTTCATGCCCCATCACCATGACCCCGGCCGGTTTGACGGTCGCCACGGTTTGGGTGCCACCGCGTCCGGTGTGTCGGGAGATGGGCGTGTCATTGTAGGAGGTGCAGTAGGACACCTCGGGGAATTTGGGCCAGCAGTCTCAGAACCCTTTCAATGGACAGCAGGGGGGGGGATGGAGAGCCTGGGAGGGTTTCCAGGCGTTGGGGGTGACCTCCGTGGCGGTGCGCAGTCGGCATCCTCTGATGGAAGTGTCATCGTTGGGTACAGCCGTTGGGTTGAGAACTTTGCAGACACAGACCAGGCCTTTCTGTGGACGCCAGGCGGAGGAATGGAGCGTCTTGGCACCCTCCCAGACCATCATTCCAGCCGCGCGCGGGATGTCACGCCCGATGGCCTGGTGGTTGTCGGGATCAGCTTTGGAAGCAGCGGCAGTGAGGGGTTTCTTTGGACGGAATCCGACGGGATGAGGAGTCTGGGGATGGAACAGAGCGCGTTGGCCGTCTCCGATGACGGCAGCGTTGTGGCAGGTATGCACCAGGGCGAGGGAGCCATTTGGACCGAAGAAGAGGGGGTGCGCGTGCTCCGCACCATCCTCGAAGACGACAACGGGGTGGACCTTTCAAGCTGGGGGCCGATAGGGGTCACAGACATCTCGGGAGATGGGTCCATCGTCATCGGCACCGCAATCGGGCCCAATGGACAGGTGCAAGCGTGGCGTGTGGTCTTCGGAGATCTCAACGTCACCTCGCCCATCTCCGGCGAGCTGGTGACGGCGGGGGAACCTCTGACCATTCGGTGGACGCGCCCGCAGACCATCGACGCCGTCGACGTCTACATCCTGCCGGATACGCTCGGCGCCGAGGCCGAGCTGATCGACTTCAACACCGACGCGGACTCGCTTGTCTGGCAGGTTCCGGACTCGCTCTTCTCGCGCTCCGCCCGCATCATCGTGGAAGACGTGAACAACGAGGCCGTCGCAGACACCTCGGCGCCGTTCCGCATCAAGCCGGACCACCTCACGCGGCTCTCTGCCGACGGCACGCGCTACGTCCCCTTCGCCCCGGCCACACACGGGTGGCGATTCAGCAACAGACGAATCAACCTGTTCCCGCCATCATGGCAGCTCCAGAATGCCTTCGACTATCGCAACGGCACCGATCCGTTCTCCAACGACGAGTACGACGACGATTTCCCTGACCCGCCGATCAACGCCATTTTCGATGCGTTCCCGGACTGGCCGGCCTTCGTGCGAGCGTTCGGAACGGATGCCGCCTATCATCTCATCATCGATGACGTCGAGGCCTTCTACAGGGACCGCTTTACCGCCTTTTGGGGAAGCGTCCATAAGGGAGAGACGTGGGGTGGATCGTGTTCGGGAATGTCGGTTCTATCGCTGGTCGCCTTTGGCCAACCCGATGCGCTGGCGACCGCGCATCCCGAGATCGGTCGGGTGGACTCGCTCCACACCGTCGCCCTAAGCGACGGGGTGCGAGAGGTCATCAACACGAAGCAGGTCTACTGGAATGGGGCGTTCCAGAAAGCCTTCACGAAGCTCGTTCGCGACCAATCGCCCCGCGATGTGCTCGCTCGCCTTCGCGAGATGCTGCGGAGCGAGGACCGGGGACAAGATGGTTATCTCTACATCTCGAACCGGGACACCAGCGGAGCCCACGCGGTGGTGCCGTACCGGCTGCGCCGTGACCCCGGCAATGCGGCCCGCACCTGGGTCTACGTCTACGACCCCAACCGCCCGCGCGATGCCAACACGTTTGTGGTCATCGACTCGCTGGCGAACCGGTGGTTCTATGCCAACATTGACAAGGGCGGCTGGGGCGGATCGGACGGGATGTTCGTCATGGACCCGGCCGTGGGCTATCTCGCGCAGGCCGTCCCGCCGTACGTCGCCAGCTCGGGCGCGACGCGTCGGCCTACTGGTCAGTCGGTCACAGACGAGATGTACATCGCCGTGACGCCGGATGCGGAGGCCACCCTACGCGCGTCCAACGGAGCCGGGCACATCGGCTACGACCCCGAGACGGGCACGGTGATCGGCGAGCTGGCGGGGGCGGTGCCGGACATCCCGCCGGTGGGCGGCCCCACGCCGCCCCAGGGATATGTCCTCCCGCGTGGTGGGTACACTCTCTCGGTGGGCGGTGCATCGGACGAGCGTCTTTCAGCGACGGTCATTGATGACGGTCAGATTGTCGCCTACGGTCGCAGCGATGCCGGGCCGACCCAGACCGATCACCTCCGGCTGAGCACCGATGGGGGCGTGACGCTCCGCACCGAGGGCGGCACGGCGCACCGCACACGCTTCCGCACTATGCTCCCAGACGGACGCACCCTCGAAGCGCGCAACCTCACCGTCTCTGGCGAGGACTCGGTTCGCGTGTCAACCACCAACGGATCGGCAGGCCCACAACTCGTGATCGCCAACCACGGTGCGGCGCACAGCTACTCGGTCCGCTTCCGGCAGGCTGCGAGTGGCGGAGGGGGGCTCCGGCACGCTCGTGCGAATGAGGTCACGGAGTTCGTGGCCTTCCTCGATCTGGAGGCGGGCGCCACGCACACCCTCCGTCCGTCCTGGTCCACCCTCGGCGACGACACGACGGAGCTCGACGTGGACCTCGACGGCGACGGCACGCCGGACGAGACCCGCACGCTGGTCAACCAGGTGGCCTCCGGTCCGGGCGGCCCCGTCGCGGAACTGGCGCTGGCCGTCGCGCCCAACCCGGTGCGCGGCGTGGCGCGGGTCCGCTTCGAGCTGGCGGAGGCCGGTCCGGTCGAGTTGTCGGTGTTCGACCTGCTCGGGCGGCGCGTGGCGACCGTGCTGGATGGCGTCCCGCATTCCGTCGGAGCGCACGAGGCCCGCCTTGACGCCAGCGCGTGGCCGAGTGGCGTCTACGTGGTGCGGCTCGCGGCCCGTGACGAGGCGCGGACGACCCGCATCACGGTGGTGCGGTAGTCCCAGATCGTCAGCTCGAGGATGTCCCCTCGAGCTGGCGAGGAGCTTGGGGAGGTGCTTGCGTCGCTACAATGTGCCGTCATGCCTGCGCAGGCAGGCATCCACTCGGTCCCTCGGCAGTGGTCCACGGGATCGCACGCGATTCGCGAAGTGAGAACAGACGGCTGGCGAACTCCACAGTGCGCACGCGACGGCATCCACTCGAGCTGGCGAGAAACCCACCCGCGCCCGGGATCGGAACCGGCGGTGCCCCGTAGCTTGGCCGACCTCGTTCTCGCCCGCTCGTTCATGTCCGATTCGTCCACTGCCACCACGGAAGCCCCCCAGCGCGACGCTGCCGACCTCGCCCGCCTCGAGGAGGCCGCCGCCAACACCATCCGCGGGCTGACGATCGACGCCATCGAGAAGGCCAACTCCGGCCATCCGGGCCTCCCGATGGGCATGGCCGACGCCGCCGTGGTGCTCTGGACGCGCTTTCTGAAGCACAACCCGAAGGACCCCGAGTGGTTCGACCGCGACCGGTTCGTGCTCTCTGCCGGTCACGGCTCGATGCTGGTGTACAGCCTGCTTCACCTGAGCGGCTACGACGTGTCGCTGGACGACCTCAAGAGCTTCCGCCAGCTCCACTCCAACACGCCGGGCCACCCCGAGTACGGCTACACGCCGGGCGTGGAGACCACCACGGGGCCACTGGGACAGGGGCTGGCCACAGCCGTTGGGATGGCGATGGCCGAGCGGCACCTCGCCGCACGCTTCAACACCGACGCGCACACCGTTGTCGATCACTACACCTACGTCATCGCCTCCGATGGCGACCTGCAGGAGGGCGTCACCAACGAGGCCTGCTCGCTGGCGGGCCACCTCGGGCTCGGCAAGCTCATCTGCCTCTACGACGACAACAACGTCTCCATTGACGGCGACACCGAGCTGTCGTTTACCGAAGACCGGTCGGGCCGCTACGAGGCCCTCGGCTGGCACGTCATCCGCGACATCGACGGGCATGACCGCGAGGCCATCGCTGCGGCTATCGAGACGGCGCGCAACGTGCTCGACAAGCCCTCGTTTCTCGAGGTCAAGACCACCATCGGCTTCGGCTCACCCAACCTCGCGGGCCTGCACGACATCCACTCCGACGCGCTCGGACAGGCTGAGCTTGAGGCCACCAAGCAGAACCTCGGCATTCCCCTCGATCCGCTCTTTCACGTTCCGAACGATGCCACGACGCTCTTCCACGAGCAGGCCTTCCGGGGCGCCGAGGCGCACTGCGACTGGGAGGGCACGATGGCTGAGTACGCCAGCTCGAGCCCGACCCAGGCCAACGAGCTGACGCGCCGCATCGAAGGTCGCCTGCCAGACGGCTGGGCCGACGCGCTGCCGACGTTTGAGGCCGACGCCAAGGGCATGGCGAGCCGCGCCGCCTCCGGAAAGGTCCTCGACGCGCTGGCGCCGGTGCTGCCCGAGCTGATGGGCGGCTCCGCCGACCTCACGCCGTCGGTCAAGACCAAGGCCAAGGGCATGGAGGACTTCCAGGCCGCCAGCCCGCAGGCGCGCTACGTCCACTACGGCATCCGCGAGCACGGCATGGCGGCGGCCATGAACGGCATCGCCCTGCACGGCGGCATCCGCCCCTATGGCGGCACGTTCCTCATCTTCTCGGACTACATGAAGCCCGCCGTGCGCCTCGGCGCGCTCATGCACACGCCCGTGGTCCACGTGTTCACGCACGACTCCATCGGGCTGGGGGAGGACGGGCCCACGCACCAGCCCATTGAGCAGCTTGCGGGGCTTCGCGCGATTCCGGGCCTCAACGTGATCCGCCCAGCGGACGCCAACGAGACCGCCGCCGCGTGGAAGGTGGCTCTCGAAACCACGGACCGACCCACCGCACTCGCGTTCAGTCGGCAGGGCCTGCCCACGATGGCAGAGACCGCCAGCTCGGCAATGGACGGCGTGGCGCGTGGCGCCTACGTGCTAGCGGACTCGGACGGCGACCCCGAGGTGATCCTGATCGCCACCGGCTCGGAGGTCGGGCTGGTGATGGAGGCCCGCCGCCAGCTCGGCGACGGCGTTCGCGTGGTGTCGATGCCGTGCGACCGGCTGTTCTTCGAGCAGGACGAGAGCTATCGCGAGTCGGTGCTGCCGTCGTCGGTGCGCGCGCGTGTGGCCGTGGAGGCCGCCAGCCCGTTGGGGTGGAGCCGCGTCGTTGGGCTCGACGGCGAGGTCGTCGGGCTGGACCGGTTCGGCGCCAGCGCGCCGGGCGGTGAGGCGATGGCGGACCTCGGAGTCACAGTCGACGCCGTGGTTGAGGCCGCGCAGCGCGTTCGCGCTTGATGCAGCGGATCGGTGTAGACTCGGGCTTCTTTCCCATCAACCTGAATGCTACGCCTGCTCTCGACTCTCCTTCTCGCGTGCCTCTCGGTGGCGGCGGTGGCCCAACCCCCTCCTCCGCCACCCGCCGATCCGGAGTGGTCACGGACCGAAGGCCCCATTTACATCTCGTTCGCGTGTGATGGTGGCTTCGTCTATTTCGAGTCGGGTGGAGAATGGGGCGGAACCAAGAGATTCTGGCTCGACGATGAGGCCGTGGTCCGCGAAGTCGAATTCTCGGACGCGGACTCGACTTTTGTCGGTGAGGGATACCGGGCGCGCTGGGGCGGAGGCGGCGCCTTTGTCGAGCGCGACGGAGTGCGCATCCGCGACCGGTGCCAACAGGATCGCCCGGAAGCGGTCAAGCGGGCCGATGGGCGCCCCGGACTTCGCTTGGCCTGGGCGCGGATGAATCCCAAGCCGTTGACGACGCCTCTCGTGCCGCGTGGTGTGCCATCGACCATGCAGAACACCCTGTTCGTTGGAGAGGACATTCTGGTTCTGGATTCAAGAATAGTCACCGTTGCGCGGATCGTTCAAGACGATGGCGGAAGGAGAGTGCTGCTCGGCTTCGAGCTGACGCCAGAGGCAGCGACGCATCTGAAAGAGGCATCAAACGAGCACATGAGGCAGCCTCTTGCTGTTCTCCACGATGGCGAACTGGTGGCGGCTCCCATGATTCAGAGGCCAATCCCCGGTCCCGGGGTGGTGCTTCCCGTTCCTCGGGAAACGGCGAATGCGTTCCTCGACGCGCTGGACCCATAGACGGCACGTGCGGTGAACCTTCTCGCGCTCCTTGCTGGTGGCCTCACATTGGCCGCGTTCGGCGTCCATGCGGGCGTCGGCGCGCGGGAGTTTCGGCTGTTTTCGCCACCGGTGGATGGCGAGCCGCCTCGGACGGCCTGGGTGCAGGCCCTGAGCGGCTGGCACTGGGTCTCGATGGACCTGCTCGCCGCCGGAATCGTGTTCGTCGTCATCGGGCTGGCGGATATCCTCCCGGACGAGTCGACCGTATTGCTCATGCTCTCCGGGTACTTCGGGCTGGCGTCGGTGGTGTGGCTGGGAACGGTGGCCGTGGCTGGCCGCGGCGTCCCGAAACGCTTCGTCGCGCTGGGGCAGTGGATCTTCTGCGCGCTTGTGGCCGCGCTGGCCTTCGGGGCGCATTAGAGCCGAAAGGATCACTCGTCCGTGCGCTTCCACATCCGGTGCGGCTTCGGAAGCACGGGGCCTCGAGCTGGTGGCCTCCGAACAGCCAGTCGGTGGAGCGGGAGTGCGCGCGTAGGGCAGAAGCCGACATCGCTTTCATCAATCGCTCGGCAAAGACGCTAGGTGGCTGTGGGGTACCCTGGAGACGCTGTTTCTCCACACTGCAGTCATGACTTTCCGACTCGCCCTTTTCGCAGCCGCTGCCCTCGGGCTGGCGGCCTGTGGTACTCCACGAATGACCACGGAGGCACCCGCTCCGGAGGTGCCCGTTGTAGAAGCGCCTGCCCCCGCTCCTGAGGCAGAACGCGCGGCGCCCGAAGTGGAGCAACCGGCGCTCGCACACGTCGCGTCGGCGATGGACACGGTGCGAGCTGGGCGATTCGACAACGGCCGGATGTTCACGCTCGATGCTCCGCCCCACGACTACTTCCGCGAGACGTATGGCTTTGCCCCAGGCGACGACTGGTACGAGCGCGCCCGCCTCGGGGCTCTCCGTTTCGCGACCTATTGCTCAGCCTCGTTCGTCTCGGAGACTGGACTGATTCTTACCAACCATCACTGCGCACGGCAGAGCGTCACGCAGGCCAGCCTGGCAGCGGGCACCGACTACAACGAAGACGGATTCTTCGCAGACGGCCGAGACGAGGAAGTCCTCATTGATGACCTCTTCGTCGAGCAACTCATCGACATCCGGGATGTGACCGATGAGGTCAACACGGCTGCATCCACCGCCGAAGATGCCGCCGCCCGACAGGCTGCGATCGCCGCCGCCATCCAGGCGATTGAGGCTGCAGGTGCCGACGAGGACGCGGGGACGCGGGTTCAGGTCATCTCCCTCTACTCCGGTGGCCAGTACAAGGCCTACACCTTTAAGCGCTACGACAACATCCGGCTCGTCTTCGCACCGGAGACCAAGCTGGGCTACTTCGGTGGCGACCCGGACAACTTCACCTACCCACGATACAGCCTCGATTTCTCGCTTTTCCGCGCGGTGGATGAGGCGGGAAATCCGCTCGACATCGAGACGTTTTTCCCCTTCGAGCCCGAGGGGTCGGATACGGGCGATCTCGTCTTTGTGATCGGCAACCCGGGCTCTACCTCACGGCTCCAGACCGTCGCCGAGTTGGAGTACCGCCGCGATGTGTCCGAGCCCGCTTTGCTGAACTTCCTTCAGACACGTGAGCGCGCCTTTGGAGACTACGTGGCCGCCAACCCGGATGCACCAGAGACGCCTGAGTTAACGGACACGTACTTCTCGCTTGGGAATGGTCGAAAGGCCTACACCGGCCGTGTGGAGGGGCTGCGCGATGACTACATCCTGGCCCGTCGCGCCGCGGCCCAGCGCGACTACCAGGAGGCGCTCCGTGGCAACGCCGAGGCTCAGGCGGCCTATGGCTCGGTTGTCGATGACATCGCTGCGAACCGCGAGTCTGCTCTTGCGAGTGCAGGGCAGGCACGTGCCTTCATGGCGTTCAGCCCAACCTCGCCGTACAACGGGACCCTCGTCAATCGGGCATTGACCGTTGTGATGAGCAGCGGAGCCCCGACCGAGGCCCAGCTTCTGGGTGTGACCCAGCAGCCCGTTGCCCTTCAGCAGAGCTTGCTCGCCGCTCGTCTGGCCGACTTTGACGCTCACCTTCCAGCCGCCGACGCACAGGCCATCCTGGTGGGCCGCTCGCCAGAAGACGCCGCTCGTGCCATCGTCCAGGGCTCCGCGCTGGCGACCGAGGCTGGCATTCGCGACGCCATGGCGTCAGGCGCGGATCTGTCCCAGGACCCTGCCGTGAGGATGGCCCAGATCGTCCTGCCGATGCTCCAGGCCTACGGCGCCGAGCAGCAGCGCCTAGGCACTGAACTCGCAGAGCTTCAGACGAAGCTCGCGCTGGGGCGCTTCGCGGTCTACGGCACCGAGCAGCCGCCGGACGCCACATTCTCGCTCCGCATCTCAGACGGCGTCGTGAAGTCCTACGACTACAACGGGACAATGGCCCCGACATACACGACCTTCTTCGGTCTGTACGACCGCTACTACAGCTTCTGCCAGCCGTCCGAAGGCGTGTCCACAGACGACTGCTCGTGGGATCTTCCCCAGCGATGGCTCGACGCTCGCAGCCGCCTCACCCTCTCGACGCCCTACAACTTCATCTCCTCCAACGACATCATCGGAGGCAACTCGGGCTCGCCGATTCTCAACCGCGACCTCGAGGTGGTTGGCATCGCGTTCGATGGCAACATCGAGAGCCTGCCAGGCAACTACATCTACCTCGACACCTACAATCGCACCGTGTCCGTGGATGTACGTGCCATGCTGGAGTCGCTCCGCAGCGTCTATGGACTGACCTGGATCGTGGACGAGCTGGTGGACTAGACCGATCTGCGCAAGGGCCTGGTCGCGGTATGGTGGCCAGGCCATGTCAGCAGCGTCATCTTGAGCGCGTCGAGGAGGGCGGGCCTCTTGACATGCAGGCCTGGGGTCTGAGGTAGAGTAGTGTTCATGATTCCTTCACGCCGGAAGGGCTTCCGGGCTGAGAAAGGGGGTGGATCGCGCCTTGGGAAACCGGTACACTCACGGCTCTTCAACGCGCCTTCGCATTCGGCGCTGCTTCGTGACCGCTCTCGTTTCTGCTGCTTCCCGCCCCGCCGCTGCCCACGCAGCCCAGGCCGACGTGCGCCAGCTCGAGCTGCTTCCGGTCCTCCTTCTCGTCGTCATTCTTATCAACCTCCTTGTAGGAGGCTGACCCGCACGACCGACTCGAAGCGCTGACATCGAATGCTCCTGGGTTGGTCGAACCCAGGACCCAGATGCCCTCCCGCACTCTTCGCATAGCCCTTCTTCCTGGAGACGGCATTGGCCCCGAGGTCACGGTGGAGGCCGCCCGTGTCCTTCGCGCAACGGCTGAGGTCTTCGGCTTCGAGCTGGCGACCTCCGAGCATCCGGTCGGCGGAGCTGGGCTGGACGCTGCGGGCGATCCGCTGCCTGAGGAAACACTGGACGCCTGTCTCGCGGCGGATGCCGTCTTCCTCGGGGCGGTCGGTGGCCCGACGTGGGACCGCGTGGACGCCAGCTCGCGACCGGAGCGCGGACTGCTTCGCCTGCGCGCGCGCCTGGGCGCCTTCGCCAACCTGCGCCCGGTGACCGTCGCCAGCGCGATGGCGAGCCGCTCGCCGTTGCGTGAGGAGCGCGTCGCGGGAACAGATCTGCTGATCGTCCGCGAGCTGACGGGGGGCATCTACTTCGGGACGCCACGCGAGAAGACGGACACGGAGGCGTTTGACACGATGCGATACACGACCCACGAGGTTGAGCGGATCGCGCGTGTGGCCTTTGAGTGGGCGCGTCGGCGCGATGGCCGTGTGGCGTCGGTGGACAAAGCCAACGTGCTGGCGTCGTCGTCGCTGTGGCGCGAGACCGTCGAGGCGATGCACCTCCGCGAGTTCCACGACGTCGAACTGGAGCACTTCTACGTGGACAACGCAGCCATGCAGATCGTCCGCGACCCCAAACACTTCGATGTGGTGGTGACCGGCAATCTGTTCGGCGACATCCTCTCGGACCTCGCAGCGACGCTCCCGGGGTCGCTCGGGATGCTGCCCTCAGCCAGCGTCGGCGGGCGCGTGGGTCTGTTCGAGCCCGTCCACGGCAGCGCGCCGGACATCGCGGGGAAGGGACTCGCCAACCCGCTGGCGGCCATCCAGAGCGCTGCCATGCTTCTCGATACCGTCGGACACGAGGACGCCGCAACCGCCATCCGCGGGTCGGTGGCGCGCGTCCTCGCCGACGGCCCCTTGACGCCTGACCTGGGCGGCACCGCCACGACCCATGAGGTCGGGCTGGCAGTCGCCAGCTCGATCCTCCACCCCGTTCCCACCGCCGCCTGAACAGACACGACGCATCGTGTCCTCCCCGAGCCCAACGCCTTGACCTCGCCCCTCGTCCCAATGGCCGCTTCTTCCAACCACGTCGTCCTCTTCGACACCACCCTCCGCGACGGCGAACAGTCCCCCGGCGCGGCGATGACGCTCTCTGGCAAGCTCCGCATCGCCCGGTTGTTGGCTGCCATGAACGTGGACGTGATCGAGGCGGGTTTTCCGATCTCATCGCCCCAGCAGGCCGAGGCCGTGCGTGCCATCGTCGAGGCCCTCGCCAGCTCGAGGACGACCATCTGCGCGCTAGCTAGAGCCCATGAGGCCGACGTGCAGGCCGCCGCCGACGCGCTGGCGGATGGGCAGCTGACCCGCATCCACACGTTTATCGCCACGAGCGACATCCACATCGGCGCCAAGTTCAGCGCGCCGCGCTTCGGGGCGACTCTCGCGGAGCGCCGCGCGAGCGTCTTGAAGATGGCCCAGGACGCCATCCGGCAGGCAAAGCAGCACACCGCCGACGTCGAGTTCAGCGCGGAGGACGCTGGGCGCACCGACCACGGGTACCTCTGCGAGGTCATCGCCGCCGCCATCGAGGCCGGGGCCACCACCATCAACATCCCGGACACGACCGGCTACTGCACGCCCGCCGACTACGCGGCCATGTTCCGCGCCGTCCAGGACTGCTGCGACACCTCCGGGGTGATCCTCTCCACGCACTGCCACGACGACCTCGGGCTGGCGGTCGCCAACACCCTCGCGGGCGTCGAGGCGGGGGCGCGGCAGGTGGAGGTGACCGTCAACGGGCTGGGCGAGCGTGCGGGCAACGCCTCGCTGGAGGAAGTGGCGATGGCACTTCGCGTTCGGGCCGATCACTACGGCGTCTCGCACCAGCTCGATGCTACGCGGCTTGGCGAGGCCAGCCAACTCGTGTCCGTCGTGACCGGATTTGCGGTACCGCCGAACAAGGCGATTGTGGGCGACAACGCCTTCGCGCACGAGGCAGGCATTCACCAGCACGGCGTTCTGAAAGCGCGCGAGACGTATGAGATCATGCGTGCCGAGGACGTAGGAGCCAGCCTGGAGAACATTCGCCTGGGCCGCCACAGCGGGCGCCACGGCCTGTTCGCTCGCTTGAGCGGCATTGGCATTGAGGTGCCAGACGACCAGCGCGATGCCGTCTACGAGCGGTTCGTCGCGCTGGCGCAT
Source organism: Bacteroidota bacterium (assembly GCA_039815415.1). GTDB lineage: Bacteria > Bacteroidota > Rhodothermia > Rhodothermales > Rubricoccaceae > JBCBZH01. The sequence goes on along the minus strand of JBCBZH010000043.1, from coordinate 6,666 downwards.
CGCAAGAAGGAGGTCTACGACGCCGACCTCGAGCTGATCGCCGATCCCAGTTCGACGGGTGATGCCGAGCGGCCGAGACTCGCGCTGGTCGGGATGCAAATCGCGACCGACACCGAGGAGGCGCCTCGAGCGGAGGTGACGCTGCACGATGGGGAGTCCGGCGACTTGCGAGTCGAGTCGGCGACGGGCGATGGGCCAGTGGAGGCGCTCTACCGCGCCATTGACGCTGCCGCCGGGCGTCCTCACCATCTCGAGACCTACTCGATTCGCGCTCTCACGGGTGCTGCCGACGCGCTCGGCGAGGCGCTGGTCGTGGTCTCTGACGGGCCGTTCCGTGCTCAAGGCAAGGCGGCTCACTCAGACATCCTCCGCGCCTCTGCCGAGGCCTACGTGGAAGCCCTCAACGGTCTCGACGCCGATGAGCATCACGAGGGCGCCTTCGTGCAGGACGGCATCATGGCCTCGTTCGGGCAGGGCTAACCGGTTTGATCCACTCCACCTCACACTCTGTCATCCTGAGCGGAGGGCGCAGCCCGGAGTCGAAGGATCTCCGCCGAGCACAGCGCCAGTTGGCTAACGCCGACCTTCGGTTCGAGCTGGGGACCCGTTGTGCCCTCCTGAGATCCCTCGACAAGCTCGAGATGACACGAATGCTGTCTCCAGGTACATCTGATGCCTCTTCGTAGCGACACCGTCAAAGCTGGGTTTGAGCGCGCGCCGCACCGGAGCCTCCTCCGCGCGACCGGCCAGATCGAGTCCGACGCCGACTTCGACAAGCCGTTCATCGGCGTCTGCAACTCGTACATCGACCTCATTCCGGGGCACGTCCATCTGCAGTCGTTCGGGAAGGTGGTCAAGCATGCCATCCGAGCAGCGGGCGCCGTGCCTTTCGAGTTCAACACCATCGGTGTGGACGATGGCATCGCGATGGGTCACATCGGGATGCGCTACTCGCTACCCTCGCGTGAGTTGATCGCTGACAGCGTCGAGACCGTCGCCAGCGCGCACTGGCTCGACGGGCTGGTGTGCATTCCCAACTGCGACAAGATTGTGCCGGGGATGCTGATGGGCGCGCTCCGTCTCAACATCCCGACGGTGTTCGTCTCCGGCGGACCGATGAAGGCCGGACGTCTCCCGAATGGCGAGAAGATCGACCTCGTGAGCGTGTTCGAGGGCGTCGGGCGCTACCAGACGGGCGAGATCGACGACGCGCAGCTCTACGACATCGAGAGCCTGGCGTGCCCCACGTGTGGCTCGTGCTCAGGGATGTTTACCGCCAACTCGATGAACTGCCTCATGGAGGCCCTCGGGCTGGCGCTGCCCTACAACGGCTCCATCCTCGCCACCGATCCGCGCCGCCGCGAGCTGGCGCGTGCCGCTGCCCGCCGGGTGGTCGAACTGGTGGAGGCGGATCTGAAGCCACGCGACATCGTGACCACCGAGGCGATGGACGATGCCTTCGCACTTGACATGGCGATGGGCGGATCGACCAACACGGTCCTCCACTTGCTGGCCGCTGCCCGCGAGGCCGAGCTGCCGTATGATTTGCATCGCGTCGCGGAGGTCTCGAGGCGGACGCCCTACATCTGCAAAGTCTCGCCCGCAACGCCCGACGTGCATATGGAGGACGTAGAGGAGGCGGGCGGCATCCCGGCCATCCTGCGCGAGCTGGACGCGGCGGGATGCATTCATCCCGACCGCCCGACCGTCGCTGGACCGCTGCGCGATACCATCAAGGCGGCCGAGAACAAGCGTCCCGACATCATCCACCCGGTCGCCAGCGCGTTCCGCCCGACGGGCGGGCTGGCAGTGCTCACTGGCAACCTGGCGCCCGATGGTGCCATCGTCAAGAGCGGTGCGGTGGTGGAAGAGATGCTGACGTTCGAGGGGCCGGTTCGCCTCTACGAGTCCCAGGACGATGCCGTAGCCGGCATCCTGGGCGGCGAGGTGGTGCCGGGCGAGGTGGTCGTGATCCGCACTGAGGGGCCGAAGGGGGGGCCGGGAATGCCGGAGATGCTGCAGCCCACCAGCGCGCTGGCGGGCATGGGCCTGGACACGTCGGTCGCCATGATTACCGACGGCCGCTTCTCGGGCGCCACGCGGGGGCTTTCTATCGGCCATGTCTCCCCAGAAGCCGCGTCGGGTGGTCCCATAGGGGCTGTCCGGGCAGGCGACCGCATCCGCATCGACATCCACGCGGGCGAGCTGACGCTGCTCGTGGATGAGGCCGAGATCTCGGCGCGTCTTGCCGCCGCGCCTGCCTTCGTTCCCAAGATCCGGCGCGGCTGGCTGGGGCGCTACGCCCACTTCGTGACATCTGCCTCCGACGGTGCCGTCCTCCGCGACGTGGCCGACGAGCGGGCAGTGCCTTCCGGAGACGGCGCTGCGATTCCCGAACCGACGCCGTGATGCCTCTCGCCAGCTCGATGATTTCTGCCAAGCGCGGACCCACGCAATCGGCCCGTCGCCCGCCCGGAGTGGCGCTTGCGGTGGATTCGGTCGCTAGCCCGCCACCAGCGCTCCCGTACAGACGCCACGCCGTGGCGTCTCTACGCCGACGCTCCCACGGAGCGAATCCGCCAGCCCGACGCATCTCGTCTGAACGGGCACCCCGGCGCCATCGCTTCGCCTGAAACGCCTCGCTCCTGCGGCTCCTCATCCGCACCCGATATGCCTCCTACTGCTGCTCCTCCGCCCCGACCGGCCCGCGCCAGCTCGATGTGGCCCACCCCTCGCACCGACGCTCCTGTATTGACCGGTGCTGAGATTTTCGTCCGGAGCCTTGAGGCCGAAGGCGTAGAGGTTGTGTTTGGGCACCCCGGCGGAGCCATCATCAAGATCTACGACGCGCTGGCGACGATGCAGCCGTCGTTCCAGCATGTGCTGGTGCGCCACGAGCAGGCTGGAACGCATGCCGCTGAGGGCTACGCGAAGGCCACCGGCAAGGTGGGGACTGTGCTGGTGACGAGTGGCCCCGGCGCCACCAACACCGTCACCGGCATCGCCGACGCCATGCTCGACTCCGTGCCCATCGTCGTGTTTACGGGGCAGGTAGCGGTGCCGCTGATCGGCGGCGATGCCTTCCAAGAATGCGACACGATGGGCGTCACGCGGTCCATCACCAAGCACAGCTTCCAGGTTCGGTCGGCCAAAGACCTCGCGCCGACCATCAAGGCCGCCTATCACATTGCGCGGACCGGGCGGCCCGGTCCGGTCGTCATCGACCTGCCCAAAGACATCCTCGTCGAAGAGGCGGAGTTCGAGTACCCGGAGTCGGTCACGCTGCGTGGCTACGCCGTGCCGAGCGCCGGGCTGACGGAGAAGGTGGAGCGTGCGGCGGGCATGATCGCCGCTCGGAGCGGCCCCTGCTCTACGTCGGCGGCGGGACCGTCAACGGCGGGGCGTCGGAAGCACTCACGGAGCTGGCCCGCCACACGCGCATTCCCGTCACGACCACGCTTCACGGCCTCGGCGCCTTTCCCGAGACCGATGCGCTGGCGCTCGGGATGCTCGGCATGCACGGCACGTACGCGGCCAACATGGCCGTCCAGACCTGCGACCTGCTGATCGCTGTCGGGGCTCGCTTCGACGACCGCGTGACGGGAAAACTGGAGGCCTGGGCGCCGCACGCCAAGGTGATCCACATCGAGATCGACCCGTCGTGCGTTTCCAAGAACGTCTTTGCCGATTGTGCCATCCTGGGCGACGTGGCGACGGTGCTTGGCCAGCTTCGTCCTCAGCTCGAGCCCAAGGACACCGCGGCGTGGCTCGATCAGATCGGGGGCTGGAGAGCGCAGGCAGCACCTGAGATGGAGGTGCCGGAGAGCGACCCCGACGGTCCGCTCGGCGCCGTCGAGGCCATTCGCAAGCTCGGCGCTCGAGCTGGCGACACGGCCGTGCTGACCACCGATGTGGGGCAGCACCAGATGTGGGCCGCACAGCACTTCGGGTTCGTCCGGCCCCGAAGCCACATCACCTCTGGCGGCCTCGGCACGATGGGCTTTGGATTCCCAGCAGCGCTCGGCGCGGCCCTCGGCCTTCGAGACACCGACGCCACAGTCGTCTCCATCAACGGGGACGGCGGGTTCCTGATGAACATGCAGGAGATGGGCGTCGCCCGCGCCCTCGGACTCCCCATCAAGGTGGCAGTCATCAACAACAGCCGCCTGGGGATGGTGCGCCAGTGGCAGGAGCTGTTCCACGCTGAGCGCTACTCCCACACCGACCTCGCCGACACCAACCCGGAGTTCGTCGCGCTGGCGGAGGCCTTTGGCTGTGCGGCGTTCCGCGCCTCCACGCCAGCGGAGGCGGATGCCGCCATTGAGGCAGCCTGGGCCGTCACCGACCGCCCTGCGCTCATCGAGTTCGTGGTGCCCCACGAAGAGCTGGTCTTTCCAATGGTCCCTGCCGGGGCTGCCACCGACGACATGATCCTCCGCCGTTTCGCAGGCGAAGACGAGTGAATGTCATGACTGGATTCCTGACGCCTCAGCAACTCCTCCGCAAGCGGGCCAACGGCGAGACCGTTCTGGCGGACGCGCCCGAGATCCCGCAGACGCACGTGCTCTCGATCCTGATCGAGAACCACGCGGGGGCGCTCAACCGGGTTGTCAACCTCTTCTCGGCGCGCAACCTAAACCTCGACAGCGTCTCGGTTGGGACCACGGAGGACCCCGATGTGTCGCGCCTGACCATCGTGACGACGGGTTCGCGGCGCCAGGTGCGGCAGGCCGTCCGCCTCGTCCGCCAGCTCATCGATGTCCTCCAGCTTGACGAGTTCACGCCGGACGACGCCGTCGTGGAGCGCGAGCTGTGTCTCGCCAAGCTGGCGGCCACCGCGGCCAACCGCTCTGGCCTCCTCGAGCTGACGCGCAGCCTCGGCGCCCACGTCGTCCACGCCGACCGCGAGGCCATCACCGTCGAGCTGACGGGCACGTCCTCGGAGATCGACGCCTTCATCCACATCATGGAGGAGCATGGCCTGATGGAGGTCGCCCGCAGCGGGCGCCTCGCACTGCACCGCTCCCGCCATCTCTCCCTCAATTCATCGCCAGCCCGATCCTGACGCCACTCCGGCTCGATGGCACCCTGGTCTCAATCCGGAACTCTCAACCTTCTCCCATGACCGTCCACTACGAGGCTGATCCAGCCGTTATCCGCTCCAAGACCGTCGCCGTGATCGGTTACGGCAGCCAGGGCCATGCCCACAGTCTCAACCTACGCGACAGCGGCGTCGACGTGGTCGTCGGGCTGCGCGAGGGCTCGCCGTCCGCTCGAGACGCTCGTGCCGCCGGGCTGGTGGTGGTCTCACCGTCTGAGGCTGCGCGGCGCGGGGATGTCATCATGCTGCTCGTCCCGGATCAGCACCACAAGGCGGTCTACGAGAGCGCCATCCGCGAGCACCTGACGCCTGGCAAGGCGCTGGCCGTGGGGCATGGCTTCTCCGTCCACTACGATCAGGTTCAGCCGCCGGAGGGTGTGGATGTGTTCCTCGTCGCGCCGAAGTCGCCCGGCCATCTCGTGCGCCGCGTGTTCGAGAGCGGCGGCGGCGTGCCCTGTCTGGTGGCCGTTCACCAGGACGCTTCCGGAGGTGCCCTCGAGCTGGCGCTCTCCTACGCCGACGCCATCGGCGGGACGCGAGCGGGCGTCATCGAGACCAATTTCAAGGACGAGACGGAGACCGACCTCTTCGGAGAGCAGGCCGTTCTCTGTGGCGGCTCGGAGGCGCTCATCAAGGCTGGGTTCGAGACACTTGTGGAAGCGGGCTACCCCGAGGAGCTGGCGTACTTCGAGTGCCTCCACGAGCTGAAGCTGATCGTGGACCTCTACTACGAGGGCGGGCTGGCGCGCATGAACTACAGCGTGTCCGACACCGCCGAGTACGGCGGCCACGCCATCGGCAATCGGCTCATCACGGACGCCGTCAAGGCCGAGATGAAGAAGGTCTTGTCGGAGGTGCAGTCCGGCGCATTCGCCCGAGCGTTCATCGCAGACCAGGAGAATGGCGGTCGCCAGCTCGCCGAGATGCGCGCGGCGTCCGAGGCGCACCCCATCGAGACAGTGGGCAAGAAGCTGCGCGAGATGATGGGCTGGTTGCGCGGGAGTTCTGCGGGTGATGGTCAGGCGACCGAGACAGTCCCAACCCCCGAAACCGCGTAGCCTCTCGCCAGCTCGCTGGCTTCGATCACGCTCAGCCTCTCATCCTTGTCATCCTGAGCGAAGTGAGCAGTAGCGAACGCAGTCGAAGGATCTCCGGATTGCACGACGGGCCCCCAGCCTCGAGCTGGTGCTGTGCTCGGCTGAGATCCTTCGACTCGCTGCACTCGCTCAGGATGACATGGGTGTTGCGTTTGCGATTCAGACTTTTCCCTCTTCCATGACCATCACCGAAGCCATCCTCGCCAACCACGCCGGTCGCGACCGCGTAAGCCCTGGCGAGACCGTCTGGATCGACGTCGACACACTGATGACGCACGACGTCTGTGGGCCGCCGACCATTGAGATCTTCAAACGCGAGTTCGGCGAGAACGCCAAGGTCTGGGACCCGGACGGGCTGGCGATCATCCCCGACCACTACATCTTCACGGCCGACGAGCACGCACATCGCAACATCCAGATCCTGCGTGCTTTTGCCGCCGAGCACGACCTGCCGCACTACTACGACGT
>JBCBZH010000236.1:0-6996 GCA_039815415.1 Bacteroidota bacterium | reverse complement strand
GTCGACGAGCCCGAAGAGGAGATGCGCGCGACCTCGGGCGGGGCATATGTCAGCGGTGGACCATCCGGTGCACAAGACCCAGGGACTTCCGAGGAGTACTACAACTACATGCAGGGACTCTGGGGCGACGGGTCCCCTCGGTATGAGTTCGGCGATGGATTCTATCGGTCTGAGTTCACCGACCGGACTACTCGGTTTCACTACGCGGGAGATCCCGTCACGGAGTCGTTTTACAGCGAAGTGAACACGGATGGAAATGGAGCCGTTAGTCCGCAAGGTCAGCGATCGGTGTTCATCTCTACGGGGCCGTTCCGCCTCGCTCCAGGCGAATCCACAACACTTCTGTTCGCCTTTCCTTTCGGTCAGGGAATGACCAACCTCCACTCCGTGGCCGTCATGCGGCGCAACGCCGAGACCCTGAAGGCGTTGCAAGCCAGTGGGTTCTTTGTCGGCTCGCGGGTGGAGGGCACACAGGCTGAGCCAACGTTCGAGCTGGCGTTGTCCCGCGCCCGACCGAACCCGTCTCGCCAGCCCGAGGCGCTCCTGACGCTCCCCGAGTCCACACCCGTTCGGGCCACGGTCTACGACGCGGTGGGCCGCCACCTCGCCGTTCTCCTCACCGGCGAGGTGGCCGAAGGGGAGACGGTATTGCAGATGCCGGGCGGGCTGACTCCGGGGACGTATCTGCTCCGGATTGAGGTGCCGGGAGCCGAGGAGACCCTCACCTTCACGGTACTCCGATGAGTGGCCGCCTCGTTCTGCTCCTCGGGCTGGCGATGACCAGCGCTGCCAGCGCCCAGGCCCCGGACTCCTGCCTGACGGGCACTGCCCAGGTGCCGCTGTCGAACCCTCAGCTCGAGGTGCAACTCTTCAACACAGGAGGCCTGTTCTTCGGAGGCACGGCCACCTCGGGGGATGGCTACCTGATTCCCAAGGCCACCGGCAACTCGCCGTTCTTTGCTGCGGGGCTCTGGCTGGGTGGCAAGGTGGGAGGCGAGCTGCGCGTGGCCGGGGCTCGCTTCGGGAACTATCACTTCTGGCCCGGTTCACTCGGTGAGAACGCGCAGCCTCCGTCCGATTGCGCGGTGTACGACCGTATCTACACCGTCTCTCGCGAGGACATCGTGCGCTACTACGCCACCGGCGAGCTGGCAGATGACTTGCGCGACTGGCCGCACGTCCTTGGTGCTCCTGTGATGGACGGTGACGGTGATCCGACCAACTACAACCTGTCGGGGGGCGACCAACCGAGCCTGATCGGGGAACGCGCCGCGTGGTGGGTGATGCAAGACGCCAGCCACGACCATCCGAACGGGACGGCGCCGCTTGGTGTGGAGGTGCGCGCGCACGCCTTCGTGTACGGCGGAGCTCGGGAGGCCACCAGCCCGGCGGTCTCTCAGACGCTGTTCATCCGGTATCAGGTGACCAATCGACGTGGAACACCCATCGACTCCATGTATGCCTCGATGTGGGCCGATCCGGATCTCGGAGACGCGTCCGATGACTACATCGGATCGGACACGCTGCGGAACATGGCGTACGTCTACAACAAATTCAACGAGGATGTTGCCTATGGCACTCCACCTCCGGCACAGGGCATCCAGGTGCTCGATGGCCCCATCGGGCTGGCGAACGGGCGCGACGATGACCGCGATGGACAGGTGGATGAACGCGGGGAACGGCTCCGAGCGACGGCGACAACGTCGTTCCTGAAGAATCCCAACGCGGGCAATGAACCGTTCACGCCTCAGGGCTACTTCAACTACATGAAAGGGCTCTGGCGCGATGGGACGCCTGTGTACGACGGCTGGAATGGCTATCAGCAACCTCACTTCCCGGTTACAACGTTTCCTCTTGCGGGAGACCCCGTTGCGCAGGCCTTCTGGAGTGACATGAACTATGACGGGGCTGGAACGAGGGCGCTGACCGGAGACCGCCGCATGGCAATCTCTACGGGCCCGTTCCGCCTCGCGCCCGATTCTTCAGCGACGGTGCTGTACGCCTTCCCCTTTGGGCAGGGCACGGACAACTTGAACTCCGTCGCCGTGATGCGCGGCTATGCGGCCGCACTGCAACGCCTCTACGCCGAGGGCTTCTTCGCCAGCTCGCCCGTCGAACGCCCAGAGCGCTCCTTCGAGCTGGCGCTGGCGCGCGTCCGGCCCAATCCGTCGAGCGGAGCCGCTGAGGCTATGCTGACGCTTCCCGATGACGCTCACGTTCGCGCCGTCGTGATTGATGTCCTCGGTCGCCAGCTCGCGGTGCTGGCTGATGGCGAGCTGGCGAAGGGCGAGACGATCCTACAGATCCCCGACGGGCTGGCGCCGGGGACGTACCTCTTGCGCGTCCGTGTGGAGCCGGGCGGGGAAGAGACGCTGACGTTCACTGTGGCCCGGTAGCCACACCGCTCAGCTACTCAATCGTCCACGTCTCCGAGCCGTGCAGCAGTGCCTGCAGGTCGCCGATGCCCTTCTTCTCCATCACCGACGCGACCTGCTCGTTGAGAAGCGCATCGTACGTCGGACGGTCCTCGCGGTAAAGGACGCCGAACGGGCGCGGCAGCGACTCGTTCCAGAACGCCTGCTCGACCACCAGCCCGGCGAGGGCGCGGTCGGTGGCGTCGTAGACGAGGCAGTCGGACACCGAGGCGTCCCCATCGAGGTCCACGCTGACCACCTTCAGTCCGTCGAGCTTCAGGCCCTTGGTGCCCTTGGCGTAGGTGACGGGCTGGCCATGCTCCACGAAGACCGCGTTGTCCGGCTTGGAGTCGCGCTCGGTGTAGTCGAAGAAGGCGCCGTCGTTGAAGATGTTGCAGTTCTGGTAGATCTCCACCATCGACGTGCCGCGATGCTCATGAGCGGCGCGGAGAACGGCCTGCATGTGCTTCGGGTCGCGGTCCAGCGTGCGCGCGACGAACGTGCCGTCGGCGCCGAGCGCCAGCGTGGCCGGGTTGAATGGGTGGTCTAGAGACCCATACGGCGACGACTTCGTCACCTTGCCCACCTCCGAGGTGGGGCTGTACTGCCCCTTCGTCAGCCCGTAAATCTGGTTGTTGAACAGCAGCACCTGCACGTCCAGATTGCGCCGAAGCAGGTGCACGAAGTGGCCCGCGCCGATGGAGAGCGCGTCGCCGTCGCCGGTCACCACCCACACGTCCAACTCGGGCCGTGAGGCCTTGAGACCCGTCGCCACCGTCGGCGCGCGGCCGTGGATGGTGTGGAAGCCGTACGTGTTCATGTAATACGGGAAGCGCGACGAGCAGCCGATGCCGGAGATGAACACCACGTTCTCCCGGCGCTCCGCCAACTCGGGCAGGGCGCGCTGCACGGCGGCCAGCACGGCGTAGTCGCCACAGCCGGGGCACCAGCGCACGTCGGCGCCGCTCACGAAGTCCTTGCGCGAGAGCACGGGCAGTCCGAGCGCGGCTCCATCGCCGGTCTCGGGGTCGATGGTGCGGGCCTTGGGGGGCACCGCGGGGCGCTTCATGCCCGGTGGGCGCGTCGGCTTGCGCACCGGCGGAAGCGTTGGCTTCTTGGCAGAGGCCGCGCCCGGAGGCAGCGTCGGCTTCCTCGGGGGGGGAGGGAGCTTGGGCGCGTTCGAAGGAAAATGCGCCCCGAGAGGCTCAGGTGAGTCCACACCTGTGCTCTCCCCATCGCGAGGCTGGGGCGGCTCCCCGCCGGGGCGGGCGTCGTCGGGCTGGCGAGAGTCGGGAGGAGGGATGCTCATGGGGGTCGAGGTGTGATACGGGATGCGTGAGGATGTCAGAGGCAGACCTCACGTATCACGATTCCCTTGTCAGCGCGGCCGCCTCAATCTCGCGGGCGGTGAAGGGGATGCCCTTGATCTTGTCGAGACCTTCGGCAGGGACCAGAAAGCGCTCGCGGATCAGGCGCACGAGCTGGCCGTCGTTCAGCTCTGGCACCACGATGCGGTCGAAGCGCTCCATCGCCTCCGCCAGCCCGTGGGGGAGCGGGTTGAGCCAGCGGAGGTGGATGTGGCCCACAGTGACGCCGCGCTGGCGAGCCCGCTCGGCTCCAGCCTCGATGGCCCCGTACGTGGAGCCCCAACCAATGAACAGCACGTCGCCGGAGTCGTCGCCCTGCAGCTCAACAGGAGGGAAGTCGTTGGCGATGCGGGCCACCTTCTCCGCGCGTAGGTGCGTCATGGTCTGGTGGTTGTCCGGCACGTAGCTCACCTCGCCGGTCCGCGCGTCCTTCTCGAGGCCGCCGATGCGGTGCTCGAGGCCGGGCGTGCCCGGGCGGGCCCACGGGCGGGCCAGCGATTCCGGGTCTCGGACGTACGGCAGGAAGGCGCCGTCGTCGCTGGTCTCCGAGCTGGCGTCAGCGAACGTCACCTCGAAGGGGGGGAGGTCCGCCACGTCGGGGATGCGCCAGGGCTCGGAGCCGTTGCCGAGGTAGCCATCCGAGAGCAGGATCACAGGTGTCATGTGCTTCACCGCGATCCGACACGCTTCGTACGCGGCCAGATAGCAGTCGCCTGGCGTTCGCGCTGCAACCACCGGCGTCGGGGCCTCGCCGTTGCGGCCGTACACCGCCATCATCAGGTCACTCTGCTCCGTCTTGGTGGGCATCCCGGTGGACGGTCCGGCCCGCTATACGTCGATGATGACGAGCGGAAGCTCGGTCATGGTTGCCAGCCCCATGAACTCACCCTTGAGGGCCATGCCGGGGCCTGAGGTTGCTGTCACCCCCAACTCGCCCCCAAAGGCGGCGCCGATGGCACTTCCGATGGCCGCGATCTCGTCCTCGGCCTGAAACGTGCGGATGCCGAACGCTTTGTACTTCGCCAGCGCGTGGAGCAGGTCCGAGGCCGGGGTGATGGGGTAGGAGCCGTAGAAGACGCTCAGGCCCGACTGCGCCGCTGCTGCGGCCAGCCCGAGGGCCAGGGCTTCGTTGCCCTTGATGGCGCGGTACGTGCCGGCGGGGAGATTGGCCGGAGCCACCTCGTAGCGCGCCGCGAAGGACTCCGTGATGTCGCCGTAGTTGTAGCCCGCATCCAGCGCTGCGTGGTTGGCGTCGCGGATGTCCGGGACCTTGGCAAACTTCTGGTCGATCCAGTCGTGTGCGGGCTGGAGGGGGCGTGTGTAGAGCCACAGCGCCAGCCCGAGGGCGAACATGTTCTTGGACCGGTCGATCTCCTTCTTGCTCAGGTCCGTGTCGGCGAGCGCCTCATGCGTCAGGCGCGTCAGCTCCACGTCATGGCGCTCGAAGCCGTCCAGGCTGCCGTCCTCCAGCGGGTTGGCGTCGTAGCCCGCGAGACCGAGGTCGCGCTCGGTGAAGGCGTTGGTGTTGATGAGGAGAGCACCGCCGGGGCGGACCCGGTGCAGGTTCACCTTCAGCGCCGCCGGGTTCATCGCCACCAGCAGGTCCACCTCGTCACCAGGCGTCACGATGGAGCCAGAGCCGAACCGGATCTGGAAGCCAGAGACGCCGTAGAGAGTGCCTGCTGGGGCGCGGATCTCCGCGGGGAAGTCTGGCAGGGTCGCCAGGTCATTGCGCGCGTGGGCCGTTGCCAGCGTGAACTTGCTGCCCGTGAGTTGCATCCCGTCGCCAGAGTCGCCGGCGAACAGCACCGTGACATCGTCGAGTGACTGGACGGGGAGAGGAGAGGGATCGGTCATGGCCGGGGTACGCCCCGGAGCGGGGCCAGATTCTCGCTGGGAACGAAACTAGGCGGTCTGACAGGCTCCGGGGAGCCGTTTCGCACCGTCTTTATACCTGAAGGTGCGGTTGGCCTCTGCTCTTGGATCCGCCCGTAGCACCATGCCACACGGGTATTCACGGAACACAAGGCCTGCGCCATTGGGTAAAAGGGGCAGACTCTGATTTCCATGCCTCACCGCTTCACCTCTCTGTTCACCCGCCCCAAGCCGGTCATCGCCGTGCTTCATACCGGTCCGACGCCGGGGGTCTCCGTGTGCAGTTCCTCGCGCTGTGCCGCTGAGCGCGCGGCTGCGGAAACGCGCTTGCTGGTGGAGTTGGGTGTGGACGGGTTCCTGATCGAGAACATGCACGACGCGCCCGCGCTTCGCGAGCAAGACATGGGGCCCGAAGTGGCGGCCTACATGACGCGCGTCGCGCTGGCGGTCAAGCGGAACGCAGACCGCCTCCCCGTCGGCATTCGGGTGATGCACGACGCCAGCCGCACCTCGTTGGCCGTCGCGCTGGCGGCCGGGTGCGACTTCATCCGTGTCGATGGCTGGGAACGCGACGACGGGGCGCCAGCTCGCTTCCACCGCTACCGTCACAGCCTCGATGCCGACGCCATCCCCGTGCTCGCAGGCATCCGCCCTCGCCACCCGGAGGACGTAGAGCGGTTGCTGGAGCAAGTCGAGGAGTCCCGCCCTGAAGTCATCGCGGTGCTCGGACCTCAGTACGGAAAGACGCCCGCCGTCGAGACCGTCGAGCAGGCGCGGGAGCACACGCATCGCCCGCTTCTAGTGGGCGGTGGACTCAATGCGTCCAACCTGGATCGCTTCGCGCACCTCGCCGACGGACTCCTGATCGGAAGCGGGCTCAAAGAGGGGGGCTCGTGGCGTGCGCCGGTGTGCGAGCCCAGCGTCCGCTCGCTGGTCGGGACCGTGGAGTATGCTCGGGGCCAAGAGGTGCGGTCGTAGCGCCTGCCGCGCGCTCACAATTCACGGTCCTGGATGAACCCATGACTCTCTGATCGGCGTCTACGGTAGACACGTCCCTTTCCCCTGATGGTCTCCTACGACGCCACCACGGGCGCAGTCACCGTCACCGTCCGCCCGGTTTACCTCGACGACCGCTCCGATGTGATGGAGCGCCGGTTCGTGCACCTCTACTTCGTTCAGATCGAGAATGATGGATTGAGTGAGATCCAACTGTTGCGCCGCCGTTGGCTCATTCGCGATGCCAACGGCCATGTGCAGGAGGTGGAGGGCGAGGGCGTCGTAGGGCGCCAGCCCGTTCTGGCCACTCTTCCATCGCGACGCCTTGCTGGACTACCAAACGG
>JBCBZH010000029.1:0-24622 GCA_039815415.1 Bacteroidota bacterium | reverse complement strand
GTTGTTGAGCACATCAATGCGGAGTTCGACAGTGTGTTAACCGCCTCCTCTCCGAAACCAACTCAACCCGCTTCTAAGCTGGCAACAAGTAGTACACTCCGTGCCATCCCGATAGGAGGCAAGACGCTTGCGTTCTCGGCTAGAAAGAAGAAGAACTCACCACGGTACACGGCAGGAGTAGGCGCGCTTCTGGACTTTGGTGCCTCTAACGATCCGGCTCTTTCCTTTCTGAGTGAAAGCGGTTTCATCCTCGACATCACGGGCACCCACCGGGTGCGAGCACTCCCCAAAAAGTCCCGACTGCCCGAAGTATTCCTATCGACTCGGCTCCATTTCGCCACAGATCAAAGTTTCGCTGTCACTGACTCAACTGTAGACAATGACAATGAGATTCCAACTAGCGTAGATGGATTTCTTACACGGGCAGATCAGATCGCCCTAGGCTTTCAGGCAGATTTCGTGTTCAACGAGTCAGGTCGACCGATTCAGTGGGCCCTCTTTGCTTCATACGAGATAGAATATCAATCTCTGCCCCGACGCTCATTACCGGGACCTCTACTCGTCACTGACGAGACTGGAAGGACTCTTGCCGAACGAACGTTCACACAGGCTGGGATAGATGCGGCTCTCGATGCTGCCAGCACACCTGTGCCACTAACATCATTTGGAAGTGGCTTTAGACTCCGCTTTGTGCGGGATTCGACATCGTCGTTCTATGCTGGCGCTGGATACCAAGCTCGAGAAGTACCATTCGGCACAATTAGGTTCAGGACCACTCCGACAGAGGATGGGGGACCTAGTGAGGAATCGCCAGCCATCGAGGGCACTTCTGATGGCTCCCGTAGACTTTTTTGGAGGGCAGTGGTCGGTTTTCAGATTCCTAAACTGGTAGATATTCGCGCAGAGACGGTGGCGCCATTCGGTCAATCCTCGATACGCCCCATACTCCGCATCGCTGTGACTAAGTCCTTTGGTAAGAAAAGCTAGGCTCGGAGCCCTCAACGTTCACAGCATCGCGCTGGCGAATGATGTAGGCTGAGGTTTCCTAAACCGCAAGCCGGTCCCCTGTCCATCTCCCAGCTCGCAGAAGCCTCCGCCGCAGCTCTCGGAGAGGACCTCATCCGGGAGCTGCTCACCAGCTCAGTCGGGCTGGCGCGAGGCGACGTGCGCGACGTCACACTTGAGATGGCAGCCGATGGCCGTCCAATCCTTGTTGCGCGACGAGTTGTCAAAGGCGCCAGGCTTCGGCGCCACGACACCCGAGCGTCCGTGAAATGAGTCGAGTCATGTCCGCCAGAAGACTCCCAGGCGGACGATCGAGGAGTTGTAGATCAGATCATTCTCGGGGATGAGTCCGTCTTCCGGCTGTGGGTTCTCCTTCTGATAGTCGATGTGACGGAGCGAACCTCCATTGTCGTAGACGGCCACACCCGGCCCACCTGGGCCTTGTGTTTCCACGACACTCATGTGAGTGCGAAAAACAACGATCGAGTGGCCGCTGCCCGTGCTCCTCAGATACGAGAGCGCAACTGCGTTGTGCTTCGGCAGGTTGCCCATCAGGAACTGCCGAGCATCAGACACTTGGGTAAAGACTCGATGCGAGATCGGGTACGGGAACAGCTCCTTGAACTCATCGAAGTCGCCTGTGTCGTACTGCATGAGATCCCGCTCGCGCGAGAGCGTGTTGCAATCCATGCTTTGGAGCGCAGCCGCCGTGCAGAAGTAGCAGTTGGTCGGGAGCCTGAAGGTGTTCGCGCTCGTCCCCACCGGGAGGATCTGGGTGAGGTTCCAACCTTGAATCATGCTAGCGCAGGAGTAGCCACTAAGGTTTCTATCTACGGCAGTCTGCAACCTGTCGCAACCCCAGGTGTTCGTGCTGGCGGGGTGATGGGTACGAGGTGACTCTCGAGCTGACAGCAGATCGGCGCCCCCGCATCGTCGCCCGGAAGGTCGCCACGGGACCTAGGATCCGGAATCGGACTTGATCGGCTTGGAGCAGGCCCTACATTGCGTGCGAGCCCCCGCCCTCGGCGGAGACCCGGAGATACATCCGGGCGGGTAGACCCACCTGCCCTCGGCCGGTGCCTTCCAGACATGGAGGGTGCCGGCCTTTTTTCATGTCCACTCTTTCGCTTGCTGATCCAGTTGGTCGCGGTGCCCCCAACCGCGAGGACGATGTTGTCGCCTACCAGACGTTTGCCCAGAGCTACGCTGACGCCTGGGGTAAGCCGTCCGTGCATCCGGGCCGGGTAGACGGCGTTGCGGGCGGCATGGTGCGGGCCTCGATCGAGAACCTTCAGCGCCTCGTCAATGGCGGCCGCCAGCTCGACGGGCGCATCGACCCTGGTGGGTTCACCGAGCGCGCGGCCAACCGCCACGCTGCGATTGCCGACCGTGCGCTCGAATGGATATACCCCTTCGACGGCCCCGCGGACCGCTCCTACACCGACGGCTCGATGCGCACCTTCAACGCGCGTCGGGGCCGGTACCGGGCTCACGCAGGCACCGACCACTGGACGCGGGTCGGGCGACCCATCTACGCCATTGAGCCTGGCACCGTCATTCGCGTCGCGGATTTCTACCTCGACACCTGCGCCGTCGAGATCGAGCACGAGGGCGGCGGAATCGCCCGCTACGGCGAGGTGGACTGCACAGCCCACCTGACCAAGGGCAACACAGTTCGAGCTGGCGACACCATGGGCCACGTCGGGCAGATGCGCTACGCCGACGGCACTCCATTCATGATCGACGGCGAGGCCATCGCCATGCTGCACTTCGCGTACTTCGCCGGACTCCGCACCGGCGCGCTCACTCAGACACGGCGCTCACGTTCGAGCGTCGCGCCGTCGGGGCGCGCCCACTATCGCCGCCGTGACCTCGTCGACGTGACACGGCTGCTGCGCCGAGCTCCATATCCCACGCAGGACACCCGTTCGCCCCACCACGCATGACGACCCTCACGGCCAAGTTCGACTCCTGGTGGAAGGTCGGCGGCATCCTCGTCGCCTGCCTCACGGTCGGCCTCTCTCTCGGCTTCTCGCTCCACAGCCTGACGGTGCTTCCCGACCGGGTGCAATCCAATGAGTCGGGCATCGCCGAGGCGACCGCCCGCCTCGACGCGCTCGAGAGCACCACCGCCCGCTCTACCCGCGACACCGACGTGCGCTTGGAGCGCCTGGAGTGTCTTGTGCTTGCCGGACTCCGTGACACGCCCATCGAGGACTGCCTCTAAGCAACCGCCACTATCGACATGCCCGACCTTCTCGATCAGCCCACCAACGCGCCCACCCGAAAGGTCACCGCCTCTGCCGTCGCTGCGCTCGCGGGAAGCTTCCTCGTGGACGTCCTCGAGCAAGTGTGGCCCGCGCGTGACCTGCCGGACACGACGGAGCCTTTCCTGGTATCACTCCTCGTGTTCTCGGCGGGCTACCTCGTCCGCAATCGCAGGCCTCCGGCCTCAACCGAGAGTCGCCAGCACCGTAGCTGGCCACATGGAATAGGAGCCCTCTCGGTTCTGCTATTGGCGTCCGCGGTAGCCGCTCAACCGCGGCCCATCACGCAACCGCTTTCCATCGCCGGAGCCGAACACCCCGCCGATGCTACCGTCACGGTCCATCCCAACGACGGCTCCGACGAGCTGGTGATCTCCGGCATGCGACTCCACGGCGTCGCGTGGTTCGATAGGCTGGATCGGGGCCCCCGTCTCACCTTCGGCCCCGATGCTCAGGCGCTACCCGTCCGCCAGCTCGAAATCGCATTCGGACGACGCGCCACGTGGAGCGCCACCGTCACGCCCACAGGCCGGGATCTCGCAGATCTGTGTTCGCCCCCTGCAGACCCCGACCTCGATGTCGCCCCCCACATCAACTGGTGTCTGCGCCTGACGAACCGCTTCGCACCACCCGCCGACACCTTCGGCATCGTGGGGCCCATCCTCGTGCCCGATGGTGGTGAGATCGCGGGAGCCGGTGGCGCGGTCCTGGGGCCCACCCACGTCGATCGCTACGGCGTCGCCTTCCGCCCTGTGGTCCCGGCTGCAAGCATGGGCCTGCCCTCGACGACACTCCGAGTCATCGACGGCCAGGCGTTTGCATTCGCCCTTCCGGATTCGGCCCTGACAGACATCCAGCGCGTCCGACGCGTCCTCGACCAGGAGCGGACGACCGTGTTCCACGCCTCCCGAGCCGTGACCGCCACGGTCCGAAACCTGGTCCTTGATGGAAACGCGACGGCGGACGAGCTGGCGAGCGTAAACCGGGCCCAGGCCGAGTCCTGCCTTCGCAACGCTCCATGTCACACCGCACTCGCGTTCGGGCGCCATGGTGGGCTCATCGTTCCAGGCAGCGATTCTGCACCGGGCCGCTTCATCACGCTCTCTGGGCTCTACCTCCATGACTGGGCAGCCACCTCGGTTCTCGGTGATCACCATGCCCAGTTCACGGCCGACACGATCCTCCTCCGCAATGCCCTTTATAACCATCTGCTGTATGCCGCAGAGGGCACCTGGGAGCACCTGACGCTGTCGGGATACGCATGGACCCATGCGATCCTCGCCGGACAGGGACGCGGCGGCGAGGCGAACGCGCCGAGCGTGTACCGCAACATCGTCATCCACGAGCTGGCGCAGAACCCCTCCGGACGCACCGGGCGGGACATCATCGACAGTCGCCAGGGCCAGGGCTCCGTCACGATTGAACGGCTCTATGCCGACCTGCGCCGAGCCGACGGCGGCTCGGGATCGAGCGCGTTCCTGGCGCACGTCCGCCCTGTGGACCGGCCCGAGTACAACCCCACGGTTCCGTACGTGCCTCCCTGGAACGACCCCAACTATTCCGGATGGTCAGAGATCGGAGACCATGTGTTCACGCTCTCCGATGCGACGGTCTACACCGAGTCGAATCGCCTGCTGACGCTCCGCGAGGCTGGACCTGTCACTCTGAGTGACATCCGCCTCCTGGCGCCAGACTCCACAGCGTTCGCAGTCGCCAGCCCGGCCAGTCGCACCGGCCAGCTCGAGGTCTCGGGCCTCTCGTTCGTGGATCCGGCCGATTCGCTCGTCACCCCCCCGCCAAACATCCCTGGCGATGTTCCATCGCCAGAGGATCCGACGGACGCGCGCATTCGCCAGCTCGAGGCTCAGATCGAGGACCTTACCAACCAGCTGGCGACCGAGCGGGCCACCCTTGTCCAGGTGCGCGACGAGCTAGCGCTCACACTCATCCTGCTTACGGACGAGCGCGCGCTCAGCCTGTCGCGTCAAATCGCGCTGGACACAGCTCTGCTACAGATCGCCACCATTGAGGCCCGCGTCACCGAGCTGGTGGAAGACCTGGATGACGCGCAGGCTGACCTCGACGCCATCGCTGCTATCGCTGGATCGAGGGCCCGCTGACCATGCCCCGCTACAGCACCATCACCGAAGCCGAGGCCGCGCCTCATGGCGACGGTCTTTCGCTTGATTACGCCCTTCCGGGTACCGTCCCCACGTCGGCCCGCCTGGTCGTCTGCCTCACGTCGGTCGACGGCATGGTCGTACTGGACCGCTCGACCTCGGACGACACCCCGCTGCCTGTCGCCGACGCGACCGCAGACCCCGAGTTGGTCGGGACCGAACTCGAAGGAGAAACCGCCTACCGCGTTGGGCCGGTCGCGTTCGGGGATGACGAGTGGAGACGTGTGCCTCGATCCACACACCAGCTGGTCGCGGAGGTGGAGGTCGTTGCAGGAGGCGTGCGCCGAACGGTGCTCCGCCACATCATCCCCGTCGAGCGTGACGTAGCCCGCTGATCGCACATGCTCGTTCCCACCCCATCGTCGGATCTCACACCGGTCGTGGTTCCTCCGGCTCCGGTCGGCGGACCCGTCATCGCCAGCCCGCCCGTTGCTGGGACCGAGACCGTGGTGGCTCCGCCAGCACCTGCTGTGCTCGGTCAGGGCATTGGCGCCTCGGAGGCTCGAGACATCGCGCAGGAAGAGGCAGACGCCTCGATGGACTGGCGCACAACCGATTGGTAACCCCCGACTGGTACCCCCCAACCCGTCTCCACGGACACCATCATGGCCCTCCAATTCCACAAGGTCTCTAGCCTCCCCGGCACGCTCGCCGCGGACGCGTTCTACTTCGTCGAGGACGTGGCCAACGGTCGCGCCGAGTCCTACGTGACCGACTCCGAGGCAACGGCACGTGCGATTGGCAACACGGCCATGATTCAGGCCATCGCCGACCAACGTGTGACCACGGCGCTTGCGGATTACAACCTGCTCGAAGTCGTGGCTGACATCGCGGCCCGCGATGCGCTGGCGCCTTCCCGCAACGTGACCGCTCTCGTCTCCGACGCGTCGGCAGATGCAACGGTCGCCTCCGGCGCTGCCCTGTATGCCTACGCCGAAGGCCAGGCCCAGTGGATCAAGCTCACCGAATATGAGTCGCTCGACCTCTCGCTCGCCTGGGCCAACATCACCGGACGGCCAACGAGTGCGCCCTCGCTCATCGACGATGCGGTCACAAAGCGGCACAACCACGCCAACCAGGCGGCACTCGACAAGATTGGAGAGGACGGTGGGGGCAACCTGACCTACGACGGCAGCACGGTCGGAGGCGGCGGCTCGGACTGGGACACCCTCAACTGGTAGCATGGCCGCCGTCCAGCACCATAAGGTTGTCTCTGCGCTGCCAGGCACCCTGGAAGCCAACTCGGTCTACTACGTCCGCGTGGGGCAGGGCTACGACCAGTTCGTGACCAACGACCAGGGGACGGTGGTGGCCTATCCGCAGAACGCGCAGAGCGTGTATGCCTATGCGACCCTGAGGGCTGCGGCCGGATGCACCTACGAAGACGCCCTATCGAGTACCACGTCCGTCACCACAAGCGGCAACCCCACCAGCGTCAACACAACCTCCAACACGAAGGTTGAGCTGGGCACGGCGGCTCACATCGGGACGGGCTTTACCGCAACCGACTCGGACAACGAGATCACTGTCGCCGAGGCGGGTACCTACCGCATCACCGTGTGCCTCCCCGTGCGGGCAACCTCAGCTCGCGTCAGTGTCCACTGCATGGCGGCCAAGAACGGCACCAAGCTCGACGGCGTGGGCGTGTCCGGCTACATCCGAGATGCCTCAGCTCACAACGTTGGCGGGGCCACCCTGTCCATCGTTGAGGACCTCGCAGCGGCCGACAGGATCACGATGCTCTCCCGCCGTGAGGCTGCGGCCGGTACCGCCTACACCGTCATCGGCGACACGTTTCTCACCGTCGAACGCCTCGCCTGAGATGACTGACACCCTCCGCACCGTCATTCTCATCGCAGGCGTCGTCCTTCTGGCTGCGATCGTCAGCTCGCTCCTCAACGGCTGCCAGCGCACACGCGATCGGGAAGCCGCAGATGCGGCAGCACAAACGCTCCGAGACGACGTCGCACAGCTCGTCCGAGCAGCCGTGGACTCGGTCCGTACAGCAGACCTCGAACGCCAGCTCGAAGCCGATGCTCAGGCCACTGCGGAGCGCCGACAGGACCGCGAAGCCCTCGCAGCACCAACCCTCGCGCTGGCGGCTCAGGTTCGCGAGCTGGCAATGCTCGTCCGCCAGCCCGTAGCGATTCCGAACGCGGCCCGCTCAGACGCTCGCGATCCGGTTGTTACAGATGTGACGATCGTGGATTCACCAGATTCCGACCCATGCGACGAGCTGGCGCAGGCCTGCGGCGCTCTGGCAGACTCGACTGAGCGCGCGCTTGCCGCCTACCAGGCCGAGGTAGACGCACAGGCTCAACAGCTCGAGACGTGCTCCGAGCTGGCGGAGAGCCTCCGCTCCGAGCGCGACCTGCACCGTGCCCGAGCAGAAGCCCTGCGACCGCACGTGGAGACGCTTGCACGATCGGGACTCCCGGCTGACTCCGGCCCCGGCCTTTACCTCGGACTGGGCCAGACCCACATCCCGCCTCAGTTCGCGATTCCCTACGAGCCGTTCGCGCGTCGCCTCGACGCCGCGATCACGGTTGCCGCTCCACTCCGGCTTCGGCTGCCGCTCCTCGGCACGCTCCCCATTGCAGGCGTGGCGACCGCTAGCCGCTCGTGCCAGTCGGCTTCCCTCACCCTTGGTCTCTAACACTACGTCAGGATTCGGCGGACCAGACTGAGATGCCAAAGCGTCGCCCTACCAATACCGACCGCGCCGAAGCGCTCTTGCACGCCGCAGTCCACGGAGACGAGGCCGCCTGCGAACGCTACTGCTGCACGGCGCGAAGCCTTCGGAATTGGAGAGAGCGAGCACGCGATCCAGAGTCCGAACTTTCCGCTGTTTTCCGCCGATACAGCGCAGCGATCCAGGAAGCCACCGGCAACGAGGAGGCTGCGACCGACGAGCGCGCCAGCTCGTTCGCCGCCTACATCGAAGGGCAGGTCCGCAAGGCCTCGGACATCATCGTCGAGAAGGCACGTGAGATCAACGCCGCTAACCCGGAGTCCATCCGCGCAGTCAACGACCACGTGGCCACGCTGCTGGGCCATGCTGCGGCGCTCCAGTACATCGCAAGCCTCTTTGGCGGAGAACGAGACCACGCTGAGGCGGAGGTGGAGACATGATCCCACCTGCCGTTCGCTCTCTGCAGCGCCTCGACCGCCAGTTTCGCACGGCCGCGCGCCGCCAGCCCCGTCGTACCCGCACTCAACCGGACACCGCACCTTTGCCGCCCTACGGCGAGTGGTACCGAACGACCATTCCCAGTCAGTGGGGTGTGCCCCAGCACATCGCGCATCTCTGTGGCATCGTCCAGCAGCTCATTGACGGCGTGGACGACGACGGGAAGCCCATGCAGCGCGTGTGCATCTCGATGCCGCCGGGTCACGCCAAGTCTGATACCGTCACCCGGCGACTGCCCATCTACTGGTCTCGCCAGTACCCCGGCGACAGCATCGTGCTGACGGGCTACTCGCAGCGCTTTGCCGAGAAGCACCTGAGCTATCCAGCCCGGGAGCTGGCGCGAGAAAGGGGCGAGTTGGCGTCCACGGCCACCGCCCTCGACGAGTGGGAGTTCGCGAATGGAACCCGCCTTGTCTGCCGCGGCACCGGCGCCGCTCCCACCGGGGTCAACCCCATCAGCCTTCTCATCTGCGACGACCCGATCAAAAACGAGGCGGAGGCGCGCTCGGAGGTGATCCGGGACAACGTCTGGGACTGGTGGACGACATCGATCGAGCAGCGCTTCTGGCCCCGGACGCGGGCCGTCATCATCGCCACCCGCTGGCACGAAGACGACCTGATCGGGCGCCTGCAGACTCGCCAGCCCGAAGACTGGACCTTCATCAACATGCCCGCGCTGGCGGGGCCGGACGGCTCGGATCCGCTGGGACGAGTGGAGGGCGAGGCCCTGTGGCCAGAGGAGAAGCCGAGGTCGTTTCTGCTCAAGCTCCAGCGCACGATGGGGCGCTCGTTCGAGGCGCTCTTCCAGGGCAACCCGACGCCGCGCGAGGGGTCGCTCTTCAAGGTGTCGATGCTCGAGCTGGTGGACCATGCCCCTGTTGGGCTCCCTGCCTGCCGCGGCTGGGACCTGGCAGCAACCGAGAACGCTGGTGACTGGACCTCCGGCCCTAAGATCACGGGGCCTGACGCCGACGGCATCTTCTACATCGAGCCGCTACGCTTTCGCTGTGAGCCTGCCGAGCGCAACCGTCGGATTCGCCAGCGCGCCGAGCTAGATGGGGTAGAGGTGCTTATCCGCGTTCCGCAGGATCCAGGTGCGGCAGGCAAGGAAGCCGCCCAGACGCTTGTGAGCCTGCTGGCGGGCTTTGCCGTGGTCGCCGAGCCGGTGAGTGGAAAGAAGTCGCTTCGCGCTGAGCCTCTGGCCGCACAGGTCAACGCGGGCAATGTGCGCGTCGTGACGGGAGGCACCGAGGAGGGACGGCAAGCCGCTGCTGACTTCATCGAGGAGGCCCGACAGTTCCCCTTCGGGACCTACGACGACCAGATCGACGGCGCCTCGGACGGCTTCGCGCAGCTGGTGAGACCGCCGAAAGGTCAAAGCACCATCATCGACGACTGGAACGACACCGACGAGCTGCCTCCGGGCGTCATCGTCACCGACTGGGACTAGCCCCTTCTCTGCCGATCCGAACTCGGCCCGCGCATCATGACGTTCTTCGACCGCCTCTGGGGACCGACCCCTGCCGACCTCCACATTGCCGAAACGGCTGGCAATGAGCCATTGCCCCCTGCGACGCCGCAGGCTATGGCTACAGAGCCCACCGGCCAGACCTTCACGTCCGACTCGCTCGCCGAGCTGGTGCGCCAGGCGCTCGCGGGCACCAGCGGCCACTTCCGGGGGCCGCACACGTTCCGCGACGCGGCGAACCGCATCTGCGAGTGTGACCCGCTCGACGTCGGCATCCGCATCCGCGCCCGCGCCGCCAGCCAGGTCCCCATCCGCCTCTCGCGTGTCAAACGCTCCCGGTCGTCCGCTCGCGCGCGCCTCGTCCGGTGGCAGGCCTCCAATGGGGCGCTATCACCTGGACAAGCGGTTCGCCAGCTCGATGCCAATACGCACTCGCTCGGCCAGGCCGATCCCCACGGGGCACTCGCCCATGCGGTTGCTATGCGCCAGATGCACGAGTCGGGAGACCTGGAGCCGATCGACGAGCATCCGCTCCTGGACATGCTGGCGCGTCCCAATCCTCTCACGACGACCACCTGGGCGCAGCTCTTGGACGCGGTCGTGATGCAGCGCGTGGCCTGGGGCGAGGTGTTCGCACGCCCGGTGACCGCAGGCTCCGACATTGCTCGCCAGCTGGGCCGTCAGCTCGCACCGGAGCTCTACCTCGTCGAGGACCCCTCTACCGTCACCGTCGTGCTCAGCGCCGACGGCACCGAGCTGGCGGGCTATGACCAGAGCCGCTCCGCCGGTGCGCGTCGCCAGCGCAAGGAAGATCGCGGCGACCGGGCGGCGCTCGCCCCAGACACGTTCGTCCACATCAAGGATCTCGATCCACTCTGCCACCTGCGCGGGCGCAGCCACTTGCGATCGCTCTGGATCTGGACCCAGATCTATCTCATGGCTGCCCGATGGAACGGCTCGCTGATCAAGAACGGCGCCAAGCCATCGGGCGTGCTCTCCCGCCGCGATGGTCGCGCCATTGGAGGCCGCCAGCGCGAGCGTGTCCAGGCCGACGCCGATCGCCGCAGCGGTCCCGAAGAAGCCGGGAAGGCCTGGACCGACGGCGACATCGTCTGGAACCAGATCTCGCTTAGCCCCCGTGACATGGACTGGGGAGCGGTCGTCAAAGACGCCTTCCGTCGCATCTCCACTGGCGCAGGCGTCGACCCCATCCTCCAAGGCGTGGGCGAGTACTCGACCTACAACAACCAGCAGACAGCCATGGCCCGGCTCTACACAGAGGCTGCACTCCCGGACCTGGCGTGGCTGCTCTCTGGATTGAACGAGGGCGTGGTCCCACTCGTTGGCGACGGGCTCGTGCTCTGGGCCGATCCTACCGAGATCCCTGCACTTCGAACCAACGCGCTCGAGCTGGCGCAAACGCTCAAGGCGTCCGACTGGCTGACCGATGCCGAGAAGCGTGAGGCTCAAGGCTACCCTGGAACCCCAGAGACCGCCCCCAGTGGCGGTGAGGCGTGAGTGAGCTGCCCCCGGATCTCGACGGCCTGCTGACCGACGCCGAGCGCGGGCGATTTGAACAGCTGGCGCGCAACGCGGAGATCCGGCGCCGCTTCGAGGCGCTACGGGCCGAAGGTCGCACGGTGTCGGCGGCGCTGGTGGCGCTCCGACAGGATGAGGGTGGACCTGGGTATACGCTGTCAGTGGACCAGCTCCGCAAAGTGATCTACGGGCGCGGCGAACGAGGTGAGCGTCCATGGCTCTCTGCAGCCTGATCCATGCATGTCAAGGTGGAGTAGTGGGATTGACACTGCGGTGATGTTCATAGGCTGGTTTCTTTCAAGCCTATGGTTGATCTTTAAACCGTATGCCTCCCACTGCTCTGCGATAAACCAATGACTTTTTGGCTTCCGAATGTGGCCCAGTCCAACCTAGGCCGCGTGGGACGTAGAGCGCTCGTGTTGCTTCTGATCCTCACCCAGTCCGGCCCAGCCCTGGCAACGGCTGTAACCGTCAACGATCCGCCTCCGCCATCCACTTCGGCCTCTGTGCACGAACAGGTGTTTCTCTGGTGGATTCTCAGACTTCTTGTAAGCACAAGTGTGCGGCGAGCCGCAGGACGAGCAGTCCTCAGTGCCGCTGTCAGGTCGGCGATGGCGAATGATGTGGATGCTGCGATCCGAGAGTTAGATGGTATTGGAACTAGTAGGTTAGGAGCCAGCGATCGAAGCAATTTGCAGTCAGTACGGCGGGACCTCTTGGTTCTCCGAGATGTGCTGCGCAGCAGAATGATCGCAGACCGCGAAGCGCGACGCCGAATCGAGGCTCGGCTAGGCAAGCTTGAAGAATGGGCAAGACGAACAGATGAACGCCTCGTTGAAGTAGAACGGCGCCTCATTGAGATTGAGGAGGACATAGGTGTTATTCAGCGGACACTCGTGGACCAGCAAGGTCAGATCATCGCCAATCGAGGCGAAATCGCGTATGTGCGTGATCTAGCGGAGGAGACCGCAGAAATCGTCCGAAGGGACCAGGGCTACTACGAAAGGCATGTGATGCAAGTGGGTGCCCAGATCGGTGCTAGTGCCAACTTCTCAGGTGCGCAGCCCGACCTTGCGGCTCGTGCGCATATTGGGTATCAGCTCGATGAATGGATCTCGGTCTACCTCGCCGGGAATGGAGTGTCTTCACGCCCCCTCGAAGCACCCGACAATCTTGCATGGGACATGGGGTCTGTGACGCTTGGTTTTGGCACAGATTTTTTGCCTGGTGAGAGTCACTTCACACTCCGAGGTGGAGCAGGGGTAGGAGTCGCTGTCGCGATGCTGATGGATGCACCCCAGAACTCGACAGCTCTGAACCGCCGTGGGCTGCTTGATCGCAGGCTCGCTCCCGTTGTGGAGGTCGTGGGTGAGTTCGCTGTATCACCGCCACGTTTCCCAATCGAGCCCTACATCCATGCTACCGGGCTAACCTCACTCACAGCAATTCGGTCAGAAGAGCAAGGAGGAGTGGAACTGGGCAGTTCGCTGTGGGCAGTCGGCGTTGGGTTGCGATACAGGTTCACTCCCAATCCGATGCGTTAACTGGTAGGGGTGAACAAGAAATGCCAGTTGCCGAAACTGGGCAATGACACGGGCAAGCTGGCGCCCGATCCTTTGGCTCCCCCCATTGCAAGGATCGCCAGCCTGTGCCTCTCCGCCAGCTCGCCCACGGCCCCACCGCCGAGACGCCCGCCGATGTTCTCGCCCGTCTGCCCCGCTCGACCGGCGGCGAGACGGTCCCCATGGGCTCGTTCTCGATCTCCGAGGCGACGGCACCCAACGCTGCCGCCGACGACGCTGAGGAGACGCACCTTCTGATTGAGATCGACGAGTTCATCGGTTGGTGGACGACGTCGAAGCGCCAGTTCAAGCGCACCGTCAAGCAGGCCCGACCCGACCGCATCACGCTGCGCATCGCCTCACTTGGGGGCTTCGTTGATGACGCGCTGGCGATCCACGACTTCCTGAAGGACTACGCGGCCGAGCACGAGGTCGAGGTCACGGTGTTGGTGAATGCTCTCACCGCGTCTTCGGCGACCATCATCGCCTGCACGGCCTCGCCTGGGCGGCTCTTCATGAGCGAGACGGCGCTGTTCCTGGTGCACGAGCCCTGGGGCCTCGCCGTCGGCAACCGGTTCCAGCTGGCCCGATCTGTCAAAGACTTCGAGCGCTTCAGCCGAGCCCTCAACCGGATCTATCAGCGCCGCACCGGTCTGGACGCGGCCACCATCGAAACCCACCTCTCCGCTGCCGACGGCGACGGGGAGTGGTGGGACGCTGAGGAGACGCTGGCGCTGGGCTACGTGGACGTCGTCTACGCACCCGGCGAAGAGGTCGATGCCAGTGCATCCGCCGCCAGCGCGTCAGTTGCCAATCGTGGACCTCGCTCCAACGGCGAAGGGAATTCGCCGAAGGGAGCACCGGTCACGGCTCTGGCAACTGCCCTAGGCCTTCCGCCTCTGCCCGCCGCCGCCGCTGAGCGGCTGGGGCTCAGCGAATCCACTGAGCCCGCCCCCAACGAGGAAGCAGCGCCCGAGGTCGTCGATGACGAGCCCGAGGCACTGGCTGCGCTCCAGGAGAGCCTCGGAGGACTCACCACCCTGTTCACGGAGACGGCGAACGCCGCTGTTTCCACCGACGCGGCCTAGAGCCGCTGCATCCATGCGAGCGATTCGCTCTCTCCTGATCGCCATGGTCGCCCTCGTGGCGGGCACGGCCTCTGTCCACGCCGAGACCTTCGGCGTCGAACCTCCCCGTACCGGTGATCTGCAGGTCGCCGTCGATCACTACGTCGGCTTCACCGGCCACGCCGACGACGGCTCCGCCGCGCCGCTCTCGCTCCGAGCGGACGTGCCTACTGTCGCCAGCTCGACCGCAGGCCAGACGGCCCTCGGGCTGGCGATCCTGGCCGCCGTGCTGGTCGTCGATTCCGCCGGTCTCGACCCGACGGGCGGCGTTGCCGTGCTCGCCACCGGCCCGACGCTCGCCACCATTGGCAAGACGGTCGAGGAGATCAAGGCCGCGCAGACCGAGCACATCGAGCGCCAGCAGAAGCTCAACGAGGAGACCGAGAAGGGCCTCCGTGGCGAGTCCGAAGCCCGCGAGGAGATGAACGATCGTCTCGGCGATCTGGTGGACACTGTCGAGGCCACCCAGAAGGCCGTCCTCAAAATCGCCCAGGCGGGCGGTCGCCCCGATGTCTCCGGTACCCTCTCCGACGAGGACCGCGCCGAGAACGAGGCCTTCGCTGACTACGTCCGCAAGGGCGAGCGTGGCATGTCAGTCGATGCCCACGGCGTGCTGACGACGGGCTTTGCAGAGGCCCGCGAGCTGTCCACCGATGACCTTTCCTCGGGTGGCGTCTTCGTGCCCGAGAACATGTCGGACCGCATCATCGAGCGCGTCTACGAGCGCAGCCCGATCCGGCGCAACGCGACGGTCGACACCATCACGCGGGGCGACAACCTGCAGGTGGTCAAAGAGTCCGACACGAAGGACTTCACCTCCGGCTGGGTCGGCGAGCGCGACGCGCGCGGCGATACCGACACTGAGGCCTACGAGCTGATCACGATCCCGGTGCACGAGCAGTTCGCGCAGCCGACGGTGACCAACAAGATGCTCGAGGACTCGTTCGTGGGCGTCGAGGGCCGCATCGAGCGGGGCCTCGGCAACCGCTTCAGCCTCGAGGAGGGCATCGGCTTTGTGACCGGAAACGGCATCCACAAGCCACTTGGCTTCCTCTCTGCCAAGACACTGGCCGTGTTCGCGGCGCTGAGTGCGATCACCAAGTCTGGCGACGCCAACGCCATCCCGGACTGGAAGTCGTTCGCCAAGGCGATGACCAGCCTGCCGAGCGCCTACCAGGAGGCTGCGAAGTGGTACTGGAACCGCACGACCACCTTCGTGGCCATCACGTTCGTCGATGGCGAGGGTCGTCCGCTGATCAACTTCGACCTGCTCCGCGAGGGCGGGGGCATGCAGTTCCTCGGTCACGAGATCGAGCACGTGGACGCGATGCCCGCCTATGACCTTGAGACGGGCCAGTACACGACTGGCGACGCGCCGGTGCTCTTCGCCGACATGGAGGAGATGTACAACATCGTCGACCGCCGGGGCATGGTCACCATCCGCGACAACGTGACCAAGAAGGGTTTCACCAAGTTCTACACCAGCCGTCGGGTCGGTGGACAGACGGTGCAGCACAACGCCGGTCGCCTCATCCGCATCGAGGCGTAGCGCACCGCTCGAGCTGGCGGCCCGGTCCCATCGGGTTCGCCCGTCGCCAGCTCGAGCCCGCGTTCGCGGATGTTCGATCCGCCTCGCCGCCAGCCACTTCACCCAATCGGGACACCAGTTATGGCCTCCAAGGACCTCACCCACACCATTCTCGCGGCCATCGGATTCCCGGCGGCCACCGTCAGCGCCGATGCTGACGGCCCCACCGTCGACACGCAAGGCTTCGAATCGGTGGCCTTCACAGGCCTGATCGCAAATGCCGACGGCACGGCGGATCTGGCGATCACCGTCGAGCACTCCGACGACGACAGTGTCTTCGCAGCCGCGCCAGCAGACGACGTGCACAACGAGACGGTCGAGATCGGCAACAGCGATGCCGACCGGGCCTTCCAGATCGGCTACCGCGGCTCGAAGCGCTACGTGCGCCTCTCGGTGACGCGAGCCGCCGGTTCGGCGGACGTCTCCGCGGTCGCCGTGCTCGGCCACGCACGCATCCAGCCGACCTACTAGGTCATCCGTGCCGACCCGCTAGGTCGGCATCCATCGCGACGCGTTCGCGGATGTCACATCCGCCGTCGCCCCACTTGGCAGCCAGTAGAGCTGTCCCATCCCCCTACGTGATGCCCCGCCTCATCCAGATGAAGGCCACCCGGCGCGGCGCCCTCGGCGACGGTCGGTACCGCGACTTCAACGAGGGCGACACCTACGTCGTCTCTGAGACCACTGGCCCCGTCGACACCATCTCTGAGCTGCTCGCTGAGCAGTTTGTCAAGGCCGAGCTGGCCGTCGAGCTAGACGCTGACGCCGCCCCCGCCGCCAGCTCGGACGATGGCTCGTCCAACGACGCTGCGCCGGAGGAGAAGCCGCTCTCGAAGCAGACCAAGGCCGAGCTGGAAGCGACGGCCGAGGCTGAGGGCGTAGACCTCTCCGAGGCCAAGAACAACGCCGAGCGCGTGGCCACGATCGAAGCAGCCCGCGCGTCCGCCAGCTCGAACGACGACTCGGGCGACGACTCGGGCGACTGAGCCTACCACGCTTCTCCTCATGGGGCCGACCGGCGTGTTCGGTCGGCCCCTTCCATTTCTGACTTCCTGTGTCCGTCCTCGACGCCCTGCTCCTGATCGACCCGGCTGCCGTCTGCCCGTCAGATGTGGACAAGGGACGTACGATCGCGCGGCGTGTGACGGGGATGATCGAGAGCCGCCTGCGTCGCCAGCTCATCGTGCAGCCCGCCGTCCAGCGAGTTGACACGCACCCGCTGGCATGGATGTATCTCGACAACTGGCAGTGGTGGCATGCGCATGCCGCGAACTGGGCTCGACAGTGGCCCGTCGTGCAACTCGTCACCGATCGCCCGTTCTCGGCCGCCGACCCTCTGACCACGACCCCGACGGAGGTTGAGGGCGCGGGCTATGCGACAGGTGAGAGGCTCACACATCCACACTCAGGCCAGGACGTGGACCTGGGAGATCATACCGGCGAGCGCCTGGGCCTGCCCGAGGCCCCGGGGGACGGGCTGGCGGTCTACCTCGCGGGCTATCGCAGACGCGACTCCTTGGACGATGCCTCACGGGCAACGGTCAACGCGGCCATTGCCGCCACCACACCGGCCTGGGGCGCAGAGGCCATCTCGGAGGCCGTCTGGGCACGCGTCCCGCTGTTGCCCGTCGAGCTGGCGAGCGCCGCCGACGAGCTGGCGCGTGGCCTACTCTCAACCCATGGTACCGGCCTCGGTGCCATCGCCAGCCGCACCGAAGAGCGCGGAGAGTCGCGGGCTCGGGTCCAGCTTGCGAAGGGATGGGACGAGGAGATCCTCGCCACCATCGACCACCTGGCCTGGATCGACCTCGGAGGGATGACATGAGTGGCCTGCCCTCCCTGCTCGCTCCGGGCGCGTGCTCGGACACCCCGTTTGGGGCTAGCCCGCTGCTGGACTATGCCGACGTGGTGCGCGTCGTTCGCGTCCCGACGGAGGCTGCCTCGCACCGAGACGCGGCGCTAGAGACGCTCTACGGAGGCGACTCGGGGGCCGCAGCCGACGTTTATCCCAATCCGAAGACGCTCACCGAGTCACCGGCGGGCGACGAGGGGCGGAGCGCAAACGCGCTCGTGTACCTCCCCACCCCTCTCGTGGTCGACGCAACGGGCGCCATCCTGAACTGGATCTCCCGCCCGGGCCCGGACGCCAGCCCCATCGCGATGTCCTGGTCCGGCACCGTCATCGGCGTGCGCCCCGACGGCGTGCTCCTCGTCCACTTCGAGGACTCCTGATGGCGATCCACGGCGCCAACACGAGAGCGTTCTACCGTGGCCTGAGGGGGCACGTGCGTGCAGCTGGACGGTCTGCAGCTCAAGACGCTGCGGACGAACAGGTCCGCCACGCCACGACCACCACCGCCGACGGGCAGCACCTGGGCGGCTGGCAGAACCAGTCGAGGCGTCTTCAGGACTCGATCCACGTGATCCGTGACGCCGCGCGCTCCACGCCGGACCACCACCACTTCGTTCTGATCGCCGACCCTCGGCTCGAGGGTGCGAAGACAGACTACACCGTCCACCTGGAGCGCAAGGGCTTCTGGGTGATCACCGGTCTTGGCGAGCGTGCGCGGCTGTGGTTCCGCCAGCTCGTCCGCCGCCGCTTCCGCGAGGGCCTGGACTGATGGCTGATCACCTCCGCATCCCCCCTCCGACCGAGCCGGTGGCTGACCTGGTGCACGCCGCGCTGGAGGCACACGCAGGCGCGTCCGGTGCCCTCGCTCTCGCGCTCGGCGGTGAGAACCGCCTCGAGCGCGGCGGGCTGGCGAAGACCACCAGCGAGGACAAGGTGGCTGCCAGCGCAATGGCTCGCCTGGCTGTGCGTGCGGCCAATCTCCCGGAACTCGACGGCTACGAGAACGCTCCACCTCGCGGCGACCACTCCCACCTCAACTCGGCAGCCCGCGTCCGCGTCGAGCTAAGGGCGTCTGCGCCTGGCCGTCCCGGTGCCAAAGACCGCATCGAGCGCGTGCTCCGAGTCTCGCTGGCGCTGCTTCTGGACCTGACGCCCACGGACATCCAGGCGCTCGCCAGCTCGCTCTGGAGTTCTAGCCCGCCTGTCCGGGTCGCCGGTGCCTTCGCTCGCTTCGGCGGCTTCGGTGTGCCTCGCCTCGACGGCAAGACCGACGACTGGACCGCCGCCGCTTTCGTCGAGATCCAAGCCTTTACAACGGCTGATTCCCTTTCCGCTTCCTAACCCGCCCTCCGGGCCCTTCCATGGCAACGCCATACAAGTTCGACAACCTGCCGCTCGGATCCTGCCGGGTGGCCACCTTTGACCCCGCCACCGCTGCGTCGGACAAGTTCTTCCGTGGCCTCGAAGGCGAGGTCATGATCCAACTCGAGACGGAGCTCTCCGCCGCTCGTCCGAACGCGGCAGGTGGGCAGGTCCTCGACGGCTCGACCTACGAGTTTGCGGGGCAAGCGCTCATCACGTTGCCGCTGCCCCATGGCATGGGGGAGACCGGCCAGCTGCTGTTCCCCACACTCACGGCCTACGGAGCCGAAGACGTGGTGGGCGTCAAACCGACCGGCGCCAAGCTGGCGTCGACGTGGCTCTGCATCCTGCCCGACATCGCCGAGCAGCGCGACGGAACCGCCGTCGGCACCCACATCTTCGCGCGTGTCATCCCAGCGCAGAAGCAGCACTTGGTCAAGTTTGGCAACCCCGGCAACCGCGGGTCGCAGCCCGACGCCGCTCAGTTCGTGACGACCTTTGAACCGGACGCCGCTCACGAAGAGCTGCAGAAGGGCCTGGTGTACTGCACGCCGAACGCGGCCGTGCTGACGGAGCTGGGCTGGGCGTTCGTTCCAGAGGCTCCGGCGTAGGCTCGTGAGCAGCTACAGCACCCCAGACGGCCTTGGGCAAATTGGTCGAACCGCGCCCGAGGCCGTCGTGCAAGCCCGCATTCCGACGGCCCTCGCTCTCGAGGCCCGATTCGGGCTCGACCGGCTGCCGTTCGCGCGCCGGGCCGCCACCCGTGTGGCCGTCGCCGTGGGTCGGGTGCTAGGGCGTCCGGGGGTCGTGACTGTCGCCGTGCCTCCAGCGCCGCTGGGCGTCGGGCTGGCGATCCACTCGATGAGTAGGGCGCTGCTTCGCGCCCTCCGAGAAGGCCGCGCGCTGGAGGAGGACGTGCCTCTTGGGGCGCTCTACGATGCCTACGAGGCCGTGCTCGTGAACTGGCTCCCGGCCCCTTTGCCCACCGTGCTCCGCCGCCTCCCCCTCAATGAGTCCGTGGCGACCGTGCTCCAGCTTCTCGACGGCGAGGCCCGAGACGAGCACGTCGAAGCGGCGGCTCCTGCCGATGCCTCTCCGAATCCTGACTGGCTCTTCGAGATCGCGCGCTTCGCAGAGAGTGCAGGACTCTCAGTTTCGGAGGCTCTTGAGACCGTGCCGTGGCGCGCTTTTCCCGATGAGGCCAAGCGGACGGATGTGCTGCGTGCGCTCGGCGTGCGGGATGCCGCGCTGGCGGCCGCCTCTGGCTTTGGCGGTGGTGAGGCTGCAGAGGTCGTACAGGAGGCCGTCGCACGTGCTATGGCCGAAGCCGGCCTCAACCAGCATCGCACGTCCACGCCTGCTGAGGTTCATCGATCGCTGGTCCGGCTGGGGCAGTTCTTTGGCGTGACAGGAGAGTCGTGACTCGCAACTCCCCCTACCTCTCCGATGCCGAGCGTGGTCGGTTGGCGACCATCGAACGCAACGCGGCCATTAGGCAGCGCTTTCACTCGTTGCGATGTCGCGGGCTCTCCGTCGCGGCAGCCCTTGAAGGGCTGGAGGCAGATCCCGACGGGCCGGGTTACGGGCTGGCGTTCGAGAGCCTCCGCAGTATCGTTTACTGCACGTCTAGTGTTCGCCCCTGGCTTCGCGTGTCGCCCACGTGGTCGCTCCGGCGGTTGGGCGAGTTGGTAGGTCGGCGGTAGCTACTCGTCTTCGTCCGGGACGTGCGTGATCTTGAATGGCGGCGGCGCGCCCATCGGTTGATTGTCGGGGTTGAAAGTCACAGTCGGAGGTTCCATCTGGCCGATGGTAGGGTCCGGCGTGGGCCTCGACGTACCCTCGCCCATCGGGCCGATGGCGGGGTCGGAGGATGGCTCTTCTTTGGCAGTCAGCTCTGGGTTTGGTGACGGACCGATGATAGGCTGGCGGCTCGCGAGGGCTTCTAGCTGCGCGGAATCAAGCATCACGCTTCCACCTTTCTGGGAGATGATGCTCATCGCCAGCATCAGAGCATCGTCCGCTTCACGTATCGCCTCTGCCATCTTCTGAGCAGCCTCTAGCCCATCGGACACATTGGCGATACGCTGGGCGGTTGCCTGCTCGCGTGTGAGTTCTGCTTGAGCGTCCATCAGGTTCGCATTTGCCAGCGCTTGCTCCCGCTCTCCGAACATCTTTGCCCCCTCCGCGACGTTCTTGGAAGCCTCGCTGTCGAGCACGTCGGCCTTGCCTTTCACGATGCCGACTCCTGAGTCCTTGAGCTGGCCGATGTCCGAGATGGCGTCGCGCTTGAGCATCTCCCCAAGGCTGCGGAAAAACCTGCGGACAGGGCCTACCGGAGCTTCGCTTCCCTCGACAGGGCGCAGATCAGTGCTGTGTATTTGCTCGTCTTCCGGCTCGTCGTAGTTGCTGAACATCACGCCCCCCTCAGCTCGAAGACTTCGGTGCTTCCAGGCACGATCTCTAGACCCTTTCCACCATGTGCACGGTATAGATCCGAGAGGGCGGAGAACACATTCGCGATGTCCTCTGCGGTGGCGCTGCCAGGGTCTAGGTAGAGGGAGAAAGATGGTGAATCCCCAGTTCGCTGGAGCGCAGCGTCGACTAGCGCCTCACCAAGGCTGTGGGCTCGTGCAACAAGACCCGCGTACTGCTCGACGACGTGGACAACGCGAGTGCCAAGTCCTGGATAATCGCTCACATTAAGCGAATACAAGTCATCTACCAGGCTGCTAGAAAGCGATTTGCCATCTACCTCGACATGATCGATCTTATTTGATCCGACAAATACCTTTATTATTGCATCGACTCGTCCCGTTTCCAAAAACCTTGATCTCATTCTATAATACAGATGCTCCAAATCTGCATCAGGAATACGATTCATGTCGCCACTCGGCAACAAGTCTGCAATTTCGCCTTCTTCCACCCTGTCAAAGTCTCCACCTTCGTGTATGGACAAGGACCAGATACTCCGCTGTTGATGAGCGAAGACTGCGACTAAGAAGGATCTCAGAACTAGCATAATTGACGATCTGCACCCGCAACTAAAAAGTCGCCCTCGACAGAAGCTAAGCCTTCGCAAGTTTGCGGTGCCGTGCGCTCCAGGGCGCTAAACACTCTCGAAGGTTGAGAGTAAGCCGCTCCGCTCGATGTGATGGCGAGCGACAGGCCTACCCATTGCCCGCCCCGCTGCTGCTGCCGCCGACGCGTTCCGTTCGGCGGACAATGCGGAACGTCGGCTGGGTGACATCATGGATGGTGTAGTCCGTGAGGTGGGATGTCATGCCGTCGGGCTGGCGAGACGGTATGGTAACGAATAGCGCGCAGCTACGGATTCGCCAGCTCGGGGCGCGGTGCGACTCAAGAATGCGATGGGCGGGGGTGTGGGGTGTCGAGCTGGAGAGTGGGCAGGGACTAGCGGTTTAGTTAGGATGGGTACCCGTCTGTATCTTCAGTGGCTTGCTAAGCTTCCTGCCCTATGGAGAACGAAAGCCTGAATAGTATATGCGGGATTGTAATGCCGATCTCACCCTCGGAAGGCTACCTAGACAACCACTGGAATGAGGTGCTGGTAATGATCTCCGACGCTTGCCGAGCGGCGGGGTTGGAGGGGCGGCTCGTGAGCAGTAACGGGGACTCTGAGGTGATCCATCAGCGGATCGTCACAAGCTTGCAAAGACTACCCATCGTGGTGTGCGACATCAGCTCCCGGAATCCTAACGTCATGTTCGAACTTGGTGTTCGTCTAGCGTATGGCAAACCGACGGTGATTATCAAGGATGATGCGACGCCCTACATGTTTGACCTTTCGCCTATTGAGTACCTCGAGTACCCTAAATCTCTAAGGCGCTCAGCAACACAAGAATTCGAGAGCACGCTCTCGAATAGGCTCGAACGGATGATCCAAGGATCTTACAGCGAGAGCGTGTACCCCCCCTACATAGACGTGTTTGGTTCGCGGGGAGTCACGAAGATGCTCGAATCCCAGTCCGGCATTGCGTCCAGTGCCTCACATGTAGATCACGTTCTGTTCTCAGAGCATTACATAGACAACTCAGAGGAGTTCAACCAAGCGATTACGACGGCTGATGAGTTGAACGTAATTGGATACGCCCAGTACCGTATGGTCGTCGCATTCACTGACCAGCTTAGGGGCGTGCTTTCTAGGGATGGCGCAGTCCGGTTCGTGCTCATCGACCCTGATGGCCCAGGCGTCCACGCCGCAGATCTACGAAGCTCCGCTCCGAGTGGTCTTGCAGAGGCCAGGAGCCAGCACACAGCTTCTATATCGAAACTGAGGTCGATTGGAAGCGATACGGCATCGGGAAGCCTAGCAGTCAAGGTCATCGATATCGTCATGCCGTACACGGTGTTTTCCTTCAAGTACGCGGATGAGCGCGCCGATGAGGTGTACGTGTGGATTACTCCCTTCAAGGAGCCCTCATCGAGACGGCCCGGCTTCAGGTGTGTCAAGGGAAGAGACGAATCCTACACATTATTCGACGGGCAGTTCGAGAAGCTGTGGGCATGGGACCAGGCGAAACGAGTGGTTTAAGGCATGAGCTTTGGTCTCAGTTCATCGGAGGTTCGCTTCTACCGCGACTGCGGATACCTCCGCCTACGTGCCACCGTACCTGAAGCCCTTTTAGGCCTCGCCATGAGAGAGGTCGAGGTCTACGTTCAATCGAAGGCTGGACCGTATCGAGTTAACTCTGCCGGGGATGTCTCTAGGATCGACGACCTATATCACCGCCATGAGGTGTTTGGTCAGATCCTCAGACTGCCACAGATCCTTGACCCCATCATGTCGCTCATTGGGCCGAACGTGGAATTGCTCAGGAATAGGCATAACCACGCTACAGTCAATGGAGCAGGGGACATCCCGTACAGACTACACCGGGACATTCAGCATTGGACGCGGTCCATTGTAGCCGTTTTCGTGTACTTCGAGGACTCTAACGTAGAGAACGGCTGTACACACGTTGTTCCCTCAAGCCAGTTTCTTCCATACGCAGGGCCTCAGAGCGGCGATGGGGGAGGCAACTGGGCTGATGAGCATGACATGTACACCTTCGTTGCGGACCAAGCCCTTCCGGTCCCGATGAAAAAAGGGGGTGTCCTCCTGCTAGACAGTCTTGCTTTCCATTCTGTCGGCGTGAACAAGACACAGAAGAGCCGCCGGAGCATGGTTTTCGCAGTGCACAGTTCTGACAATCTGCAACGGTCGGTGGATAACGACCGGATCCTGCTGACGGGGACCCGGGCGTATAAAGGGACCGATGTGCTCGAAGTCTCTGGTTCGCTCGCTAGGGGCAATACAGACACTTAGTCACGCCGGAGTTAGGCGCAAACCGAGGGAGTCCAGCGAGCTGGTGGATCCGCTCGTGTGACTACTTGTCCGCCAGCAGTGGACCCCGGTGAAGTGGTCTCTACCCGTTGCCCGCCCCGTGGCTACCGCCTACACGGCGGACCACGCGAAACTGTG
>JBCBZH010000137.1:0-11098 GCA_039815415.1 Bacteroidota bacterium | reverse complement strand
CGTCGATCTCCTCTGGGAGCAGAGCCTGCCAGTGGATGTCGAGCGTGTCGATCAGCCCGTCGAGGCTGATCCAATCGTCTTCGCTCGGGTCTTCACCAACCAACTGGGAGGCGAGGGCCTGGCGTTTGTGGGCGCGGGTGGAAGGCGGGAGGGAGAGAAACGCCCACATGACCCGCGCGGTCTCCATCAGCGCGACCGCATCATCAGGGATCGTCTTGGGATCGTCTCGGAGTCGAAAGGCCTCGGCGGCGTCCAATTCGTAGAGCGAGAAGAGGGGCTCCGCAAACAGCGCGAGCGGTTCATATTGGACGCCCGTCGTGCCTTCGGCGAGGACGCGAGCCAGCCGGGCCTTCCGCTTTGCAAACGCACTCGCAGCGGCACCGTCGAGGGCGGCCAGGGTGGCCGGGTCCAGGCCAGAGGAGGACGTAAGGTCGGAGGACATGATCAGCGGTCGGGCAGAGAGCACAAACCTTAGACACACGGGCTGGGCCGGGTTGTTCCGGGCGCGGAAGACTTCAACCTGCTCAGCGGGAAGCGAGACTCTGTGCGATGCGGTCGAGGGCCTCTTCCGGACTGTCACACAGACCGGTGTGGACGTTCGAGGGCTGCAGAATGGTGGATCGTGTGGCAGCCAGCCAGTGGAACCGCTCAGACGGGGGAAGCCGCCCAATGGGGCCGCTCTTGCGGTTGCCCACACAGATGCTCTCGAAGCCACGGAGGTACCGCGCGAGGAGTGCAGGGCTCACGTTCCACCGCTCGGCCACGCCATTAACGGGTACGATCCACCGGATGCCGAGGAAATGAGCCTGCCGGGCATGCAGGGCGACGCCCAGCGCTTCGCCCGACGGAATGTGAACACGCGGCACGAGACGGAGCACGACAGCATCGTACGCGACCATCGTTATCGGCGGTAGGGGAGCGGCGACGTGTCGCTCGTTTCGAGGTCAGTCCGGTCGGTGTCTGCTGCATCCACCCAGGCCCGCGGGGCACGGAGCCGCGTATGCAGCCACTCGGCGTAGCGGGTGCGGGCGGTGGATGCCGTGTCGAAAGGTGGGGTGCGCCCTTCGGGTGCGTGCATCAACAGGTCGTCGGGCACGTCATCCAGGATCGCGCCGATGGCATCAGCGTCGAGCTGGCGGGCCAGACGATCATCGGCGTTGTGGATTGAGCTGGCGATGGGCAGCAGCACGTGGTCCCGGATGGCAGGAAATGTGGCCCGTGCCCTCTCCTCTGTGACGCTGTCCCAGTTGTGGTGGAAGTAGAGCGCTGCTCCGTGGTCGATCAGCCAGAGCCTGGGGGCTGCATCCCCCTCTGTAACGAGCAGGTTGGTGTTTCGGGCTGTGCGGTCGATGTTTGTCACCAGCGCGTCCAGCCACACAATGTCCGCCGCCAGCTCGGGGGGGATTAGATCGGCCACTGCCGCCGGATCGTACGGGAAGGCCCCCTCGATGTACCCGAGGCCCACATTGGTGCCGACACTCGCCCTGAGGATGTCCTGAATCTCAGGGTCTGGTTCCGACCGTCCGAAGCCCTCTGGCGCCTGAACAATCTTCAGTGGAGGCAATGGCAGCCCGAGCCTGTTCGCCAGCCCGCCCACGATCACCTCTGCGATGAGTGCGCGTGCGCCTTGTCCTGCACCTCGGAACTTCGTGACCACCATGCCGCCATCCGTGTCCACGATGGCGGGAAGTGAGCCCCCCTCGCGGAGCGGGGTGACGTAGCGGTGTGCGGTGACGGTTTGGAGTGGCATCGGACGCAGACCGGCATCGCCAGCTCGAGGTTTCCGAATGAGATCCGACAGGGAGGGGCCGGGAAGCTGAAGCCTGAGTCAGCGTTGGCTTAACAATAGCAGTCCGGCTGGATTCCCTGGCAACGCGCTGGCGAACGTGGAATCGCTGCCTGAGGTCGTTACGCGAACGCCCGGCCTGCTTTGCGGAGGAGAATCAGAAAGAACGGCACACCGCAGATGGCCGTCAGCACACCGACGGGAATCTCTTGGCCGTTGAGAAGGGTGCGCGCAGCCAGGTCCGCCAGAACGAGAAAGCCCGCGCCTCCGAGAAACGCAAACGGCACCAGCCGCCGATGCGAGGCCCCGACGAGGATGCGCACGGCGTGCGGAACGATCAGGCCAATGAATCCGATCACCCCGGCCGCGGCAACCAGCACACCCGTCGCGATGGCGGACACGGCAAGCAGGACGCGTTTGAGGCGCTCTACCGGCACGCCGAGGGCGGCGGCTGGCTCCTCACCCGTGGTCAGCAGGTCCAGCGGACGGGCAAGCGCCCAGAGCGCCAGCGCGCTGGCGATGGACACGCCGATGGGGAGCAGCACCTGCGACCAGTTGGCACGGGTCAGCGAGCCGAGGAGCCAGAACAGAACCGCTCTCAGCTTGTCGGGCTCCGGGGACGCGTAGGTGATGAATGCCGTCACGGATCCGAGCAGTGCAGACATCGCGACGCCTGCCAGCAGCAATCGACCCGTAGAGAGCACGGGACCCGACCGCGCGACCAGGAACACGACGGTTACCGCCAGCCACGCTCCGGTGATGGCGGCCACAGGCATGGAGATGGCTTTGGAAATGACCGGTGGCAGGAAGCCAAGAAAGAACAGGGCTGCTCCGGCACTTGCCCCGCTGGACGCACCGACGATGTAGGGTTCAGCAAGCGGGTTTCGGACCAAGGCCTGCATCGCCACGCCGATCACGCTCAGCCCACCGCCCACCGCAATCGCCAGCACGACACGCGGTGCCCGCAAGTCCCACAGGATCTGGCGGTCCGTCAGGCTTCCGCCGCCCGTGAGCACCTCCCAGACCCGCGCAGGGCCCATCGTGCTGCTGCCCCACATCAGGGCCACAACGGACGCCACTGCCAGCGCGACCACCAGCGCGACGCCGACGCTCCAAGAACGGGCTGGCGACACTTAGGCGGCCCCGGCTGCAAACGCCGACGGATGCAGGCGCTTTGCGATCTGCTCAAGCCCGTCGGCCACGCGAGGCCCCGGTCGGCTCACGAGATCGGGATCGATCCCGTACACGCGGCCATTCTGAACAGCGGGGAGCGAAAAGAACGTCGGGTGCTTCTCGAGGAGCTGGGCCGGGTCGTAGTCGGCGCCGAGAAGCACGAAGATGACTTCCGGACCCATCTCCAGGACCAGCTCTTCGCCGGGCTGAGCGCGGGCGCCAGGGAACGTGTCGGTGAGGTTGTCCCCTCCGGCCTTTCGGATCATCTCGCTCGCATACGTGTCTCGCCCGAAGGCGTACAGATCCTCGTCCCCGGCGAGCAGGAGGACGCGCGGCTGTGCAAAGCCCGAGACGGCATCTTGGATCGCCGCGATGCGCTGCTCCATCTGATCTGCAACCACTGCGCCCTGCGAGCTGGCGAGAAGCGTGTCGAGGGTGCGGAGTGCACTCGGGATGTCCGCCAGCTCGTCGAACTCGAAGATGTAGGTCGGGAGCCCAAGCTGGGCGAGCTGGTCGGCCTGGTCTGCCGGGTTGACATCCGCAGACGCCAGCACGAGGTCTGGCTGCAGCTCTACCACACGCTCGATATCCAGCGGGAACGATTGGTACCGAGGGAGATCGAGGACACCCGGCGGGTAGGCGTCGCTTTGCGAGACAGCTGAAAGCCGGTCGATGCCTGCTGCGGCAGCCACCAACTCTGTCAGGTTCGGCGCGAGCGGCAGGACCGTCTCGGGTACGGCATCGAGAGCAACAGGCCGGTCTAAATCGTCTCGGAGGTCGCTGGGGAGAGTGGCGTTCTGGCATCCTGCGCCCCAGACAAGCAGCGCGAAGAGGGCAAGATGTGAGCGAGTCCGAGGCACAACGGTTGGGAAGGCGATGCGGGATAACTTAGGCTCGGACGGGACGCTGGTTGAGCCTCGGGCGAGCTGGCGATTCCACGATGGACTGGGTGCTGGTACTTCTTTCCCTGTCGAGCTTCTCATGCGAATCGCCTTCATTCTCAACCCAGCAGCTCAGGGCGGGCGGGCACGTCGGGTATGGGCAGACCTGGATGCGGAGGCGCAAGGTCTCGGGATGGACTACTCAGTGTCTGAGACGCTCGGGCCTGGCGACGGCGAGCGGCTGGCTGTTGGGTTCCAGGATCGGGCGGACCTCGTCGTGGCTGTGGGAGGCGACGGCACTGTCCAGGAAGTCGCAACCGGACTGGCGGGATCGACCACGCCTTTCGGAGTCGTTCCCGTTGGCACGGGCAATGACTTTGCCGGAGCCATCGGCATGCCAGCACAGCTCAAGGATGCGCTGCAGAAGCTGTTGGATACACCTGCGCAACCCGTCGATCTGGGCCGCGTCTTGTGGCGAGATGCGACGGGACAGGAGGGGCGGCATGTGTTCACCAACTGTTTAGGCGCAGGGATCGATGCGCAGGCCGCGATCGAAGCCGCGACGTTCAAGCTGGTCCAGGGACGCTCGGCGTATCTCGCGGGCATCCTGAGGTCGCTCTGGAAGTGGCGAGCCCCGCATGCGGAGATCGAGGTCACGATTGGCGAGCGGTCGAAGGACACAGATGAGGCGCGCGATACGCGCTTCTTCCAAGGTCCTGTGCTTCTCTGTGAGATCGGTAACGGTCCAACGCTTGGCGGTGGCTTCCGAATTACGCCAGATGCCGTGCCCAACGATGGGCTGCTGAACCTGTGTGTGGTCCAACACATTCGGCCCCGGCGGGTGCTCTCGCTGCTTCCCAGGGCAGTTCGGGGGACGCATCAGGGGGAACCCGAGGTGTCCATAGCAACGACACCCGCTATCACTATCCGGGCGGTTCAAGGATCGCTCCCTGTGCAGGCCGATGGGGAGACGGTGACCGATGCCGCAGTCTGGATCGACATTGAGGTTTGGCCGGGCGCCTTGCAGGTGGTGGCTCCTGGGTTGCATTCCTGACACGTTTTCGACCTGACGTTCACGTCGGGCTGGTGGCACGCAGGGTTTACGATTCGTAACATCAATACGTCCGGTATCTCTGTCTGCCCCACCCGCCTCCCTGGCTGACCCTGATGAGTAAGAAGCGCGTGTTCGTCGTCGATGATGACCCCA
The DNA here is from genome assembly GCA_039815415.1 of Bacteroidota bacterium. Taxonomy (GTDB): domain Bacteria; phylum Bacteroidota; class Rhodothermia; order Rhodothermales; family Rubricoccaceae; genus JBCBZH01. Next base: position 6,051 of record JBCBZH010000137.1, on the reverse strand, counting down.
AGATCGGCGAGCTGTTTGCGAAGGTCCTCAGTCGAGATGGGTATGCCACCCAAGGGTTTACGGCGGCATCGGCCGCTCTTCAGGCGATTGACGACGGGACGGTTCCGGATATTGTCCTTACGGACCTGATGATGCCGGATATCTCGGGGATGCAGCTCATCGAAGAGCTGACTGGGCGCGGGCTGGCGATTCCGGTGATCGTGATGACGGCGCACTCGTCTGTACAGACGGCTGTAGAGGCGATGCGCATGGGCGCGTTCCACTACCTCCAGAAGCCGGTCAACCTGGAAGAAATGCGGGCGCTGCTCACCAAGGCTCTCGACCTCTACGAGGACAAGAAGGAGCTACAGGAGATCAAGAAGGAGCGCAAGAAGAAGAACTCGACGGCACGCATCATCGGATCCAGTCCGGAGGTGCAGGTCGTTCGGGACACCATCGAGACGCTCAAGGACATCCCAAACACCATCGTGCTGGTGCGGGGAGAGACAGGGACGGGTAAGAACCTCGTGGCGCAGACGCTCCACTATGCCTCCAAGTGGTCTGGAGGGCGGTTCATGGAGATCAACTGTGCGGCGCTTCCGGACAACCTCCTCGAGTCGGAGCTGTTTGGCTACGAGAAGGGGGCGTTCACCGATGCCCGTTCGGCCAAGCCGGGCCTTCTTGAGATTGCTGATGGCGGAACGCTGTTTCTGGACGAGATCGACTCGATGTCGATGCCGCTGCAGGCCAAGCTCCTCAGCTTCCTCGAGAGCCGTGTGTTCCGTCGTCTAGGCGGTACAGACGACATCAAGGTGACCACGCGCATCGTCTGCGCCACCAACGCCAACCTGCAGGAGAAAGTGGCTGAGAAGGAGTTCCGCAAGGACCTTCTCTTCCGGATCAACGTGGTGTCCATTCCGCTTCCGCCGTTGCGCCGAATGGGCGACGACGTGATTGACATTGCGGAGGCCGTCGCAGCGGGCTTCGCCTCCGAGTTTGGGAAGCCGTTCGAGGGCTTCGCTGACGCCGCAAAGGAGAAGCTCACCAGCCACGATTGGCCGGGCAACGTCCGCGAGCTGCGCAATGTGCTCGAACGCGCGCTGATCTTCGCCAAGTCCCCTCAGCTCGGTGCAGAGGACCTCATCATTCAGAAAACCGATCTGTTTGATACGGCCAGCGACGAAGACACCTTTCGGTTCCGCTCGGGTGGAACGCTGGAAGACATCGAGTACGAGTACATCAAGCACATCCTCTCGACGCATCGGAACTCGTCGTATGCGGACACGGCCAAGCTCCTGGGCATCTCCAAGAAGACACTCTGGGAGAAGCGCAAACGCTACAACCTGGACGCCGAGATCGAGGAAATGACCGCCTAAGACCTTCGGGAGGGTACCGAGGTGCCTGGTGTCCCGTACCCTCGTACCCATGACTGAACAGGAGAAAGACACCCTCGCAGCCAAGCTGGCCGGCCGCGCTATGCCCCAGGTGCCCGCCGCCAACTCGAGGGGGGTGTCTACCGGAGGTGAACTTCCGGACGCGCTGCAGCGCATGATCGGCGCCGGAGCGAGTCGTTTCGGGCTCCGTGCCGACCGGACCGACACGGCGGACGCGTGTGCCCTCGCGCCGCCGCTGGCTCGGCTCATCGACCACACGGTGCTGAAGCCCGAAACGACCGAGCAGGCCATCCGAGACCTGTGCGCTGAGGCGCGAGAATACTGTTTCGCCAGTGTCTGCGTGAGCCCGGTGTGGGTGCCAGTGGCCGCCGACGAGCTGGCGGGGGCGACGCCGATGGTGTGTACTGTGATCGGCTTCCCGCATGGAGCCAACCGAACGGCGGTGAAAGCCTTCGAGACGCGACAGGCCGTAGCGGATGGGGCGGACGAGATCGACATGGTTCTCGCCATCGCGCTGCTCAAGAGCGAGCGCTACGCGGAGGTCGAGGCCGACATCCGGGCAGTTGTAGAGGCGGCCCAGGGGCGTGCGGTCAAGGTGATTCTGGAAACCGCACTGCTCACCGACGAGGAGAAGGTCATCGCGTGCGTGCTGTCGCAGAACGCAGGGGCCAGCTTCGTCAAGACCTCGACTGGGTTTGCCTCTGGAGGCGCCAGCCCGCAGGACGTGGCGCTGATGCGACGCGTGGTTGGCGAAACGATGGGGGTGAAGGCCTCCGGCGGGGTTCGGTCTGCCGAGGACGCTTATGCGATGGTCGAAGCTGGGGCCACGCGTCTGGGGGCAAGCGCCGGGGTGGCTATCTTGAAAGGCCTCTCGTCGGACGCCTCGTACTAGGTCCCCTCTATGCTCCGTATCGCCTTTCGCGCCTCTCTCACTCTTGTCTCTGCCGTCGCGCTGGCGGCGTGCTCAGGAACCGGGCCGGTGAGCCCACTAAACGAGGAGCCGGAGTTCCCGGTCTACGAGACGTTCGACCCTGCGGGGTATGAGGCCACGCCGCCTGCCGTCGCGCTGGTGGCCGTGCACGATGTCTCTCCGAGGTTGATGGATGGGCGCGTGGTGCTGCCGCAAGTCGAAGCGCCGCCGCCTCGCGTCGAGCTGGAGCCTCGTCAGGTGGATGGGTACCGCATTCAGGTGTTCACCAGCGAGAGCCGTGACACGGCAGAGCGGATTCGCGGCGAGGTGACGGACTGGCTCGAGCGCAACCCATCCGCTGCTGGATCCATGCGCTACGGAATGCCCCTGGTGGCCTATTTGCAGCCGTACTATCGGGTCCGTCTCGGCGCGTTCCAGTTCGAGAATGACGCGAGATCCGCGCTGGAAACCGTTCGGCGCCAATACCCCGAGGCGTTCATCGTTCCAGATCTGGTGACGGTTATGGCACCTCCGGTGGATACCCAGTAGCGTTCGCCAGCTCGAGCGCTACGCGCTGTAGGTCCCGCCTTCTTCGCCCCATTCCGTTCGGGGAAAGATCGCTCGTGCCTCATGGAGGTCTTCGTCCGTGACGCCTACCGGAATATGGACGAGGAGCAGACGATTCGCGTTGGCCTCGGCAGCGGCTTCTGCAGCTTCCTCGGGGGAGCTGTGGACACCTGGAAGCGCACCGGTGCCCTCGTGTATCAGCAGGTCCGCGTCCCTCGCTAGCTCAATGACGGCCTGGCACGGCGATGTGTCACAGGAGTACGCGACCGTCGAGCTGGCGGTCTCAATTCGCAAGCCGATGGTCGGGACGGGATGGTCAACTGGCGCAGCGGACACCCGGAAGGGGCCTCGCTCAAACACAGGAGCTCCCGTCGTCATCTCGACCGCATGCCACGTACGATCCGGGAGTCCGTCCCATTGATTTGTGTCGTAGAGGTTGAAAATGGCGCGCGCCAGCTCGAGGGTAGGAGCCGGGCCATAGATCGGGATCGGGGTGCGGCGGCCAAGGAGCCAGAGCTTCTCGATCAGCAAGGCGAAGCCGCTAATGTGATCCGGATGCTCGTGCGTCAGGATGACTGCGTCCAGAGTGGCGGGGTCCAGGCCGGCCATCAGCAGGCGCTGAACGGCATCGCCTCCGCAGTCCACGAGAAACGAGGTTTCGCCCTCCTCAAAGGCGAGCATCGTGGTGGTACGGTGCGGATCTGAGGTGGCCGCGCCGGTGCCGAGCAGATGTACGGTCATGGGTTTCCTGAGGACAGTTCAGGATACGCCGCCATGCCGTTTCGCGTCAGCGCTTTCGGGCCACCACGTAGCGGCACAAGTCCACCAGCGCATCGCGAGCGTCGGACGGTGGAAACGTGAGCAGTCCCTCTGAGGCTTCGGAGGCGAGAGTGTTCATCCGGGCTCGGGCGTACGAGAGGCCGCCGTTGGACTCGACAAAGGCAGCGATCTCGCGGATGTCGGATGCTCGCTTCTTGCGCTTTCGGACCAAGCGGCGGATCCGGGATCGGTCCGCAGCGGTGGCGCCCTCTAGCGCGGCAATCAGGGGCAGCGTCATTTTGCGCTCCTGGAGGTCGAGTCCGATCGGCTTCCCAATGTCGATGCCGTCGTAGTCAAAAAGATCGTCGCGAATCTGGAACGCCAGCCCGAGGCTTTCGCCGACGGCCTTCGCCCGTTCGATGGCGGAGGGGTCTGCACCCGCGCTAAGCGCGCCGAGCGCCATGCACGAGGCGATCAGAGAGGCGGTCTTGTCTGAGATGATCCGGAAGTAGCTCTCTTCGGTGATGTCGAGCTTTCGGGCCTTCTCGATCTGCAGAAGCTCCCCCTCGGACATGCGGCGGACTGCATCTGACACAACGTGGAGGAGGTCGGCGTCGCCCGCATCGAGGGCGAGCAGGAGGCCTCGGCTGAGGAGGTAGTCGCCCAACAACACGCCCACCTTGTTCTTCCAGAGCGCGTTGATGGACGCCATCCCACGCCGTGTATCGGACTCGTCCACCACGTCGTCGTGGACAAGGGTGGCTGTGTGGAGCAGCTCCACCAAGGCCGCGGCCCGGTAGCTCCGGTCCGTGACGCCGCCAGCCAACTGCGCCGACAACAGCACCAGTGTAGGGCGGATCTCCTTGCCTTTCTGCCGCAGGATGTACTGGACGACCGTGTCGAGCAACCGAACTCGCGAGCGCATGGACTCGCGGAACGTCTCCCGGAACACCGCCAGATCGGCCTCAACGGGCTGGCGAATCTGCTTCAAGGTCGCCGGTGGGCGCTCCGAAGGGGTCGTGGGTGGAGGAGCAGGCGAGAGGAGAGTGTCCACGCGGAGGACCGGAACTTTCAATTGGAAATGAAAGCTAGTACCTGCGGAATGGTGTTGGGTTGCAGCCCGTTCGCGAAGGCCTCGTGCGGACTCTGAGTGCGACTATGCGCCTCGCAGCCCTGGATACAACGCCTGGCCAATTGGACACGAGGCGCACCGTCCTGCCTCGCAGTAGGACCGTGCGAGTTGGTGAATCCCCTGAGACTCGAGCGCACTTGTAGCTGTCACGCCGAGTTCTTCGAACGGCCGGGTCACACGGTCGTGCTCTGCCGAGAGGGCACCCAGCGCGGCAAGGAGGAGAGGCTCTACATCTGGATGCTCACGGATCTCGGCATCGAGGAGCAGCACGGGCAGTACCGCATTGGTGAGGACTGCCTCTGCGCGGCCTCGGCCGAGCCGGGACGAGCCATCTGGTGGGGGCGTCCGTAGGAGTTTGAGAGCCTTCCGAGTGGAGTTGCCGAGCGCAGTTGCGAGCTGGCGGATGGGCTCATCGCGGAACAGCCCACCAGGGCCGAGTAGCGCCGCGGCCTGTGCGATGCGCCGAAGGGGAGCGTTTGCCGGTCGTCCTCCTCGGCGCCACGCTGACCGCTTCATCGGCACCAGCTCGTGCGCCATGCGAAGCACCTCGAATCGTCCCGCCAGGTCACGAGTTGCGTCATCAAACAGGTCGCGCTCCTGATCCAACCACCCAGCCAGCCCGAGCAGAAGGGCATGCGTGTCTGTTGCGGAGAGGGTGCGCGCCAGCTCGAGGGGCACGCGGTCGGCCAGCGCTTCCATCGTGTCGGCGTTGGCCGCGTAGCCGAGGGCTCTGAACACCGCGCGGAGGAGGAGAGCGTCAGGATCCGGGGCTTGGCCGTAGGCCTCCGCAAAGGCGTGGGCCTTCTCGCGAAGGCGCTCGGCGCCGAGCGTGCGAATCCATTCGCGCGGGAGCGTTTCTGGAACCTCATGCCATCGCGCCTTGCAATGCGGTGCCCCGGTGGGACAGAGGTAGAAGTCGCGAACGAGCTGACGAAGGGGGCGGTCGAGCGTGTCGAGCAACGCCAGCTCGGGAAGAGCCGATCCGTCTGCGCGAGACAACGTGCCGGTGCGGGCGTCAGGAGCCAGAATGACATGCAGGACAACGCGATCGTAGGCCGAGTCGGTGTGGTGTCCGTGAGCTTCCCACTCCGAGCTGGTGCGGTGGATCTCGATGTCGCCAGCCCAGACCACATCGCCAATCCGTATGCGCGCGTTGGTGACATCCGGGCCGGAGTCGTGGTTCAGGTGGCCGCGGCTGAGGATCTGGACGGTATCGCCGCTCGTGGTCTGGAGGGCATCCTGTGAAAACACGCCGCGCGTCCAGAGGTCCTGAATGATGACTTCGGGGACCCGCGACACGTCCTCGGATG
>JBCBZH010000262.1:0-6142 GCA_039815415.1 Bacteroidota bacterium | reverse complement strand
GCTGCGCTCATCCAGTCTGCGGCGGTAGCCGCCCCGTTGGCAATCGCGGGGACGCCTTGCCCGGCCACGTAGAACCCGCGCGTCGAGCCCACGCGGCTGCGGTACCCAATCCACAGGTACGCCGCGAACGTGATGCCGACCGTGACCCAGGTCCAGGCTTGGATGCTCATGGGTATCGCATGGCAACAACGTCCACAGTAGAGCACCCTCTATCCTCTCCGCCTCTTCCATCCTTGCAGAGGTTGGAGAGAGCGGAAGGGATGGAGAGAGAAGAGGTCCCACCCATCGCCTTAGTGCGCCTCACTCGAGCTGGTGGTCGTCTCAGGTGTTTCCTCTAGCCCTGCCGCGCGGTCGGCGCGGTCGCTGGTCCAGGCGTAGATCCAGATCAGCGCCACGAACACGAAGATGGCGCCCTGCTGGGCCATCCAGAAGCCGAGCGGGACGCCGCCAAATGAGATCCCATTCAGCCACGGCGCGCCGACGATCGCCAGCCCGAAAGCGACCACAGCCCAGACGGTGAGCAGGATGGCGATGCGGCGCTTCTGACCGCGCCAGTAGGCGTCTTTGGAGATCGGCATGGACGAGCTGGCGATGTGGAGGAAAGGTACTCGGCCAGACCGATTGCCCCACCGATGGCCTGGCCTCACTTGCCCAGAGTGGGAACCCTCCGACCAATTCATTGTTACGACAAATATTCGTCCTCCCTGCAATCGCCCGGAGGGTCTCCCCGTCTACGGGACTCCACTCACCCTTACCCCCATGACTCATTCCTTCCGCGCGCTTGCCATCGGCGCCCTCGCCTTCGGCCTCGCCGCGTGCGCTTCTGAAACCGACACCCCCGCACCTCTCGATGGCGCATCCGATGTCGTTGAAGCTGCCGCCGAAATTCCCGCAGGCACCTATTCCCTGGACGTGCCTCACACCGAGTTGGGCTTCCGCGTCCGCCACCTTGGCATTGCCAATGTCGATGGCGCCTTTAAAGACTTCTCCGGCTCCATCACGGTCCCCGAGTCAGGCATCGAGGGCATGTCCGCCAGCCTGACCGCCCAGGTCGCGTCCATCGAGACCGACAATGAGGACCGCAACGACCACCTCCGCCAGCCTGAGTTCTTCGGAGCCGATGAGTTTCCCGAGTTGACGTTCGAGACTACAAGCGTGGTGTCCACCGGTGGCAATGGCTTTACCATGACAGGCGACCTCACCATCCGAGACACGACACTGCCGGTAACGCTCGAGGGGGAGTACCTCGGATCGGCCATGTTCCAGGGGACCCAGAAGATTGGCTTCGAAGCTTCTGGCGAGATCAATCGTCAGGACTTCGGCCTCTCGTTCGCTGCAACCAATGAAGCTGGCGAGATCATCGTTGGCGACACCGTCACGCTGATGATTGGCGCTGAGGGCAACCTCGAGGCTGCAGATGCCGATGCCATGATGGAGGAGGAGCCGGCTGAAGAAGCCGCAGAGTAATCCTCTACCAGACTATGCGTTCGGCGCCCTGCCGCGCGTTCTTCGGGCCGTCCGCACCCACGCGGGCGGCCCGATTCTGTGATCGCCAGCTCGGCCTCGGGGCCATCTTCGCATCGGATTACGATCCCTCTCGTCCCGTTCCACCGTACTCTGGATTGACCTCTCTTCTGACTTCCATGACGTTTCCCCGCACGCTCGCCCTGGCCTTGGTAGCAGCTTTCATCGTTGGCTGCGCTCCAGCCAACGGTCAGGCGCCTTCGACGGACCGTGAGGCCCAGATCATTGCCAACCTGACATTCGAGTATCCCCAACTGGAGGACCTCGATATCCGCATCGACTCGCTGCAGCCAACGTCCACGGAGGGCTTGGATGAGGGCTTCCTCGTGATTGCAGGCCAGACGCCCCAGCCCATTCTGGTGACCGGCGACAGCCAGACGCTCTACTTGCTTGGCGCCCCTCCGGTGGACATTAGCCGCAGTGTCGAAGACATCGCTGCGGCTGCCGAGGTCCGGGATGCTGCTGAGAACGCAGCCGCCATCGAACGCGGCATTGCCCTCGCTGCAGCTGTTGAGGGCCTTCCGGTCCGGGGCACCCCCGATGCGCCCGTGACCATCGTGGAGTTCTCGGACTTCGAGTGCCCGTACTGCCGCCTCGCCTCCGGCACCATCGAGAGGGTGCTCGAGAAGCACAAGACCGATGTCAAGCTGGTGTACGCGCACTTCCCACTCTCGAACCACCCCTGGGCTGAGCCTGCGGCCATCGCGGCCACCTGTGCCGCTCAGCAGAGCAACGACGCCTTCTGGTCTCTCCACGACACCTACTTCGCAGAGCAGCAGACCATTACGCCGACCAACGTGATTACCAAGAGCGAAGCGGTTCTCGGCGACTCGGGAATCGACCTGGCGAGCTGGCGGACCTGCGCCACGGATACGCAGTCGGAGGCCTACCAGGGCGTGGCTGCCGCCGTCCAGAGCCAGCTCGCGCTCGGCGAGGAGTATGGCGTCACGGGCACGCCGGGCTTCTTCGTCAACGGCCGGTTCGTGAACGGCAACCAGCCGCTGGACGTGTTCGAGGCCGCCATCCAATCCGCGCTGACCGACCCGCAGTAGCTGCGCCGTCGCCAGCTCGATGCCTCCAATCGAGCTGGCGAGTGAGCCGGTCGGGAGTGGAATCTCGGTTGAGGGAGCACACGCCCTCTCGAGACCATGCCTTCGTCCTCGCACTCTCCCGGCGCTCGCCTCCAGGCCGCCTTTCTGCACCACGGCATGATGGGCTGGTTCACCTACGCGCAGCACCAGCGGCTGAAGGCTGCGAGAAATGGGCCGGAGTTGCGTGAGGTCCTGAGAGACTTCGGGTGGAGCCCCTACGGCGCCTCCGATCCGTCTCTCCTGGATGTCCTTCTTCGCTGGACGAGGCACTCACCAGTTCTGCCCCCCGATCCTCTTGCGGCGGAGATCCCTGAGGACAGCGCCCTTCTGGCCACCATCAAGGACCTTCAGCGCCAAGCCCTTGAACGAGACGCCGCCCTGGACGTCGCCTGAGACCCGCTAGCCCCCCCTGCCATTGCGAGCCCGCCGCCAGCGGCCTGTACGTTCCTTGCAATGACAACCGAGGAGTGTTCGGCACTCCAATCCGAGTGGCCTATCCCGCGGCAGCGTCTCGGATGGTCCGCGTCATGGCGTCAAGGCCATTGGCGCGGTTGGGCGAGAGGTGCTCCGCAAGCCCAATCTCGCGGGCGAACCAGAGATCGACGCCTCCGGCTTCCTCTGCCGGGAGTCCGTCGAATACGCGGACGAGCAATGATGCCAGCCCGCGAACGAGCTGGCTCTCGGAGTCAGCCTGGACGTGGAAGGCGCCCCCCTCTCGGCGAGTCTCCAGCCACACGCGCGACTGACAGCCCCGCACGAGGCGGTCATCGGTTTTGATCGTGTCCGGCAGCGGATCCATCTGCTCGCCGTGCTCGATCACCTGCTGGAAGCGTAGCATCCAGTCGTCGAGAAACTCGAACTCATCGACAATCTCGCGCTGGCGGCGGTCGGATTCAGTCATGACATGTATCGGGTCGTTGGGGTTTCTACTTGCGGCGCCGCGCCCGTGTTCGCTGCGTCGCTGTAGGCGCACGCCATAGGAATGCAGGGATACAACCCGATTTCTTCCGTGCAGCCGGAACCCCTGTCCCGCCGACCTGTTTGACGAATTGATTTCAATTGACACAATGTCAATCATCTGCAATCCATGACTCCCGACCCGTCCCCCGTTCAACAGCGCCGCCTCGAAGAGAAGGAAGCGCGCCGCGAGCAGATTCTCGACGCTGCCGAGCAGGCGCTGAGTAAGAAGGGGTTTGACGGCGTCGTGCTGGCAGATGTGGCTGCGGCTTCCCGCCTCAGCCGGGGACTGCTCTACACGTACTTCGCTGACAAAGTGGACCTGTTTCACGCTGTCGCCGTCCGCGCGAGCACAGAACTGCACCGCCGATTTAGGGAGGCTGCTGAAGGGACCGAACCCGGTATGTCCAAGGTCCACGCCATCGGACAGTCCTACGTCCGGTTTGCCTCCGAGCGCCCCATCTTGTTTGAGGCTCTCGCGCGTTCCGAGGCCAGCGAGGTAGACCTAGACGAGCACTCCCCAAACGCCCTCATGGCCCTCGAGCGCTCTCAGCGGGTGCTCGGGGTGGTCACGGCTGCGATTGAAGCTGGGATGGAAGACGGCTCCATTCGCACGGACCTCGGTGACGCCCGCGAGACCGCCCTCGTGCTGTGGGGAGTCACTCATGGAATGATCCAGGTGACGGCCCACAAGGATCCCATCCTGGGCCACTACGGCACAACCCCCGGAGCGGTCCATGACCACGGCTTCTCGCTGATTGACCGCGCCCTGCGCCCCTAATTTTTTTGCCAATCCGATGACAAAACGTCAATTCATGACACTACGCCAAGCACTATTGGCCTGCGTTCTGGCCGCCACGCCCGCAGCCGCCCAACCTGCGCTCGAGGCGCTCGTGCGTGATGGACTGGCCCAGAACCCATCACTTCGCCAACTCGAAGCATTGGAGGTCGCAGCGGTCTCTGAGGTCCGGACGGCCCGCGGCGCGTACGGCCCGGCCCTCGGGGTAGAAGCGCGCGGAACCGCTGCCCGAGGAGGGCGCTCGATTGACCTTCCGCTAGGCGACCTCCTGAATCCGGTCTATGGCGCGCTCGACGCGCTCCGCGCAGATCAAGGGTTGCAGTCCGCGTTTCCGCGCATTGCCAACGAATCGATCCCCATTGTGCGCTCAGAGGGCGACGTGCGATTCACCGTCGAGCAACCCGTATTCGCGCCAACGATCGGACGAGGCGTATCCGCCGCACGGGCACAGGCTGGAGCTGCTGAGGCGCTCAGGCGGGCCTATGAGTGGGAGCTTGAAGGCGCAATCCGCGCCGCGTACTGGCGGCTTCAGGGCGCCGAGCGGGGCGTCGCCGTACAGGCCGCTGCGGCTGAGCGCGTCGCTGAGTTCCGCCGAGTAGCCGAACGTCAGCGCGAGGCTGGGTCCGGCCTACGAGTCGCCATTGTGCGAGCATCGGCGGAAGCGCTCGCTGTGGAGGAGGCACGCCGTGAGGCCGAACGCGCTCGCTCGCTGGCCCGAGCCGACCTCAACCGCCTCCTCGGCCGTGATCTCGATGCGCCGGTGCCCATTCTGCCAGAGTCCGAGGTCCCGATGCCGATATCGCTTCCCAACCGTGCACTGCGCGTCGTGACTCCAGGCGCACCAACGCGCGCGTTCTCTCTCGACGCCCTTCAGGCCGCTGCCGCAACTGGGCGGGCCGAGTTGGCGGCGCTCGATGCCTCGATCGAGGCGCGCGATGCAGCCGTCGCCGCAATCCGATCTGGGCGACTCCCCACGCTCGGCCTCCGCCTCGACGCTGGGACAACGGGATTCGATGCCCGGCTCGACGAGCCCTTTCTGCTCGCATCCGCCGTGGTCCGGTGGCGACCGTTCGGAGCACCCGGTGACCGCGGCCGGATTGCACGAGCGAGCGCAGAGCGCAGGGCAGCGAAAGCCGAGCGAGAGGCTGCCGAGGACCGCATCCGGCTCCAAGTGCAGGAGGCCTATGAGCGCCTGGGCGTGGCCTATGCCAGCCTCCGCACCTCTGCCCAGCGTGTGGCGCTCGGCGAGGAAGCCTTTCGCCTCACGACACGCCTCGTCGCTCTCGGCGAAGCCAACCAAGCCGACTTCATCGATGCTCAGACGTCGCTAACCACAGCCGCCCTGGGCCGCACCGCAGCCCGATTCGCCGTGCTCGCCCGGCTCGCTGAGCTGGAGAGCGCCACTGGCCTCGACCTCGCCCTTGACCTCACGCCCGGCACCGTTGCCGACGCCCGATGACCCCTGCCCTCATGCGCTCTCCTCTTCTCATCCCTCTCGTACTGTTGTTCACCGCTTGTAGCGACGAGCCGCCGCCGCCCACCCCCACACCGCTCGTAGAGATTGCCGCCGTGACCTCTGAGTCCCGCGTGCTCACTGTCCGGACCAGTGGACGCATCTCGCGAAAGGCTGAAGTCCCTCTCTCATTCAAAACGGGGGGCATTGTGTCAGCTGTGCTGGCCGATGAGGGCCAGCGGGTCCGACGGGGCCAGGTTCTCGCGCGCCTGGACATGGGTGAAGTTGACGCCCGAGTGTCGCAGGCTCAGAGGCGGG
>JBCBZH010000037.1:0-22055 GCA_039815415.1 Bacteroidota bacterium | reverse complement strand
GCGCCTGCTCGTAGAGCGATGAGCCATCGTGCGGACTGAAGTGGCCGCCGAGGCTGAGATTGGCCACCGCAGGCTGCCCGAGGTCTGCAGCTTGCTGGAAGATGCGACTCACGCCATCGATGACATCCGCATCGGAGAAGCCGCCGTTGCTATCGGCATCCCGAACGCCCTTCACAAACACGAGATCGGCATTGGGAGCCACGCCTCGTTGGGCGGCCTGGGTCGTGCCATTCCCTGCTGCGGAGCCCGTCACATGGGTTCCGTGCCCGCCGCCACCGTCTCCGTCGCGCTGTGAAACGCCGCCCGCGTCAATCTGAGCCTTGGTCCAGGTCAACTCCCCTCCGTTTTCCAGGTATTCAATGAGAAAGTGGACGCGCGTTCCAGCGCCCGTACTGAAGTCCGAGTGCGTGACATCGAGGCCGGAGTCCACCACTCCGACAACCACGCCTTCGCCCCGGAAGGCACGCGGCAGGCCGCCGCCGCCGGTCTGGACCACATCCGCCCGAATGTCCGCACGGCCGTCCTCATTACTCCCCACGGAACCACGCATCGAGCTGGCGACAGGCTCGCGCGTCGACTGGCGCACGCGTGCCGCTTCGACGTAGCGCACCTGGGTGTGCCCCGCCAGCGCGGGCAATGCGTCGAGATCGGCCCGAACCACAGCGATGTCTCCCGCGACGGTCCTCAGCTCGACGCCCGGCATCGCTGCCAGCGCGTCTGGCGTGGAGGTCTCGATCAGGAGATCGACGAGGGTGCGTCCGCCGATGCGGTAGAGAGCGATCGGCTCGTCCTCGACGCGCATCTGAGCCACCCGGGCGTCTCGAGCTGGCGAGGGGCTTAGGGCGAGCAACGCCGGATCCACCTTGCTCCCCCACGCCGGAAGCGCCGGGCGCGCGATGTCTTCCACCTTGATGGTGCGGTCCGGCGGGGTCACCACTGTAAGACCACGCCTCTGGAGATCCGACTGCGCCCAGGACGCAGGCGCGACGAGGATCGCCACGAGAAGGAACGCAGGAATGAAGCGGGTGGAGAGCAACGTCATGGCGAGGTCAGAGGAAGGATCAGCCGGGGATCGGCAGGACGGAAGATCCGTCCGAGGATACAGGGAGGCGGACCCGGCTGGGTTCGATCCGCACGACCCACGCGAAGCGCGTCGCGCGGCGGATGGCGTCGGCGGTTCCGTTGGCGGTCATCACGTCCCCCGCGACTGTGCGAACCTGAAGGCCCACGTCCTCGAGCTTCGTCTGCGCATCGGTCGGTGCATCTTCCGTCAGCCCGATGAGGCACTCGACCCTCGCGTCGTCGTCCATCTGGTCCAGGTCCGTGCGGAGCCCGGCGTCGAGCTTGGTGAGATCGGCAGACCCAGAGCACGCGCTCCACATGACGGCGAGGACGACGAGGCCAATTCGAGCGAAGGGTCGAGTCACGGTTGAGGTACGCTAAGGGGGAATACTGTATGTAACCGGCTTCAGAGCCGGATTGAATCACGCACGGTGCGTTTCTTTCGTCACCTTTCTGTTCTCTCATGCTCGACCGCATCCGCGCCCTCGCCGACGAGGCCTTCCCCGAGACCGTCCGCACGCGCCGTGCGCTGCACCAGCGCCCTGAGCTGGCGTTCGAGGAGCACGAGACCGCTGCGTTCATCGCCAGCGCGTTGCGCGAGGTCGGCCTCGAGCCCATCACGGGCGTAGCCCAAACGGGCGTCGTGGCCCACATCAAGGGCGGGCGGCCCGGTCCCACGGTGGCGCTTCGGGCGGACATCGATGCCCTTCCCATCCAAGAGGCCAACGACGTTGAGTACCGGAGTCAGAACGAAGGCCGGATGCACGCCTGCGGCCACGACGCCCACACCGCGTCGCTACTCACCGCCGCTCGCATCCTGCATACCGTCCGCGACGAGCTGGCGGGGACGGTGCGGCTCCTCTTCCAGCCGAGCGAAGAGAAGGCTCCCGGCGGCGCAAAGGTGATGATCGAGGAGGGCGTCCTCGGCGAGATGAACGGCCACGCCAGCCCGACGCGCATCTTCGGCCAGCACGTCTTTCCACAGCTTCCCGTAGGAACGCTTGGCGTGCGGCCCGGACCGTTCATGGCATCGGCGGATGAGCTGTTCATCGACATTCACGGGCGCGGCGGTCACGCGGCGGCGCCCCACGAGCTGATCGACCCGGTTCTGGTGCAGGCGCATGTCTTGACGGCCTTGCAGGCCGTGATCTCACGCAACTGCCCTCCCGGCATCCCGTCGCTGCTCTCGTTCGGGCGTGTGGAGGCCGATGGCGCCACCAACATCATCCCGCACGACGTGCGGCTTGTTGGGACGTTCCGCTCCATGGATGAGGAGTGGCGGTTCAAGGCGCATGACCTAATTCGCCGCACCGTGACGCACACCGCCGAGGCCTTCGGGGCGACCGCCGAGACGGAGATCCTCGTCGGCTATCCGAGCCTGGTCAACGATGACGACGCGACGGCGCTCGTGCGCGAGCTGGCGGTGGAGTACGTCGGGGCCAAGCGGGTGATCGATCTACCAATGTGGTACGCCTCCGAGGATTTCGCCTTCTACACGCGTGAGCTGCCCGGTGCCTTCTACATCCTCGGCGTCGGCAATGAGGCCGAGGGCATCACGCACAGCCTACACACGCCCCACTTCCAGATCGACGAAGAGGCCCTGCGCCTCGGCCCTGGCTTCATGGCCGCGCTCGCGGTTCGCCAGCTCGAGTCGGCGAATCCGTGAGGCGTCGCCAGCTCGATGAACCTCCTCGAGCTGGCGACGCATCGCTGGCCCGATGACGGGCCGACCGACTCGCCACCCTCGCGAGAACAAGCCATTGGCGCTTGTCGGTTGATCGTGACGCCCCTATCCTCCGCACGCACCCACGGGAGAGGGATGGCCGGAGCTGAGGACGTGACTGTACTGCTAGACCGTGCGCAGGCCGGAGAGGCCGAGGCGCGGGACCGGCTGGTGGCTCTCGTCTACGATGAGCTTCGGCTCCTCGCTCGAAGCCAGCGTGGCCGCCACAGTGGGTTCGCCACCATCAACACCACAGCACTCGTCCACGAGGCGTACGAGAAGCTGTCGCGCCGAGATCGGGGCTGGGCAGACCGCCACCACTACTTTCGTGTTGCCGCCCGCGCCATGCGCGACGTGCTGGTGGACTACGCCCGTGCCCAGCGCACGACCAAGCGAGGCGGCGGCACCAAGCCTCTCTCGTACGATGACCGATGGATGGTGCCCGATGACCGCATCGACGAGGTAATCGGACTGGACGAGGCCCTCGCCCGACTTGCAGAGCTGGATGCCCGACGTGCCGAGATCGTCGAACTGCGCTACTTCGTCGGGCTCACGATTGCGGAAGCGGCTGAGGTGATGGGCATCTCCGAAGCCACCGTCAAGCGCGACTGGACTGTGGCCCGAGCCTGGCTCCACCGCGAGCTTCAGGAAGCAGCGTGAACGCGTCGGCACCCATGTCCTCGAAGGACTTCGCTCGCGCGACAGACCTGTTCTTGAAAGCGCTCGACCAGGACCCGACCACGCGGACCGACTTTTTGGACTCTGCCTGCGTGGATGACACCGGCGCCTTTGATGCCGCTCTCCGACGCGAGGTCGATGCCCTCCTCGCCTCTCACGACGAGGCCGACTATCTGGAAGCGCCTCTTGTTTCTCGGGAGGATGCCGATCCCATGCTCGGCCAGACCCTTGGAGCGTGGACTCTCTCCAAGCGTATTGGCGAAGGCGGCATGGGCGCCGTCTACCGTGCCGAACGAGCGGACGGCACGTACCAGCGGACCGTTGCCCTAAAACTGCTGCGTCCTGGCCCCAACGCCGCCGGGCTGGCGGCCCGGATGCGTGCCGAGCGCCAGATCCTCGCCAGCCTCGAGCACCCGAACATCGCCCGGCTCTACGATGGTGGGATCACCCCCCGTGGTCTGCCCTACCTCGCGCTGGAGTACATCGAAGGGGTCCCGCTCACGGAAGCGGCGTCCATGCGGTCCCTCGCAGATCGCATTGGCCTGGTGCTCCAGGTCTGTAAGGCGGTCGCGTATGCGCATCGCCATCTCGTCGTCCACCGTGACTTGAAGCCATCCAACGTGCTGGTGACGGATGCCGGCCAGGTCAAACTGCTCGACTTTGGCATCGCGACCCTTCTGGACGCCGAGCACGACGGGCTGATGACGGTTACGGGTGCCCAGTTGCTGACTCCGGCCTACGCCGCCCCGGAGCAGATCCTCGGCCAGCCCGTCACAACGGCCACAGACGTCTACGCGCTCGGGGTGCTCCTCTACGAGATCCTGAGCGGCCAGCGCCCCTACGACCTCAGCGGACGGACCGCCCGCGACATTGAGCACTCCGTCTGTGAGACGATGCCCGCGCCACCCTCTTCTGTGGCGTCATCCGAGACCGCTAGGCTCCTGCGAGGGGATCTCGACACCATCGTCATGACGGCGCTTACGAAGGAGCCCGACCGCCGCTACACCAATGCGCAGGCTCTCGGGGACGATCTCCAGCGCTACCTGGATCACCTTCCCATTGCGGCACGTCCGGCTACACTCCGGTATCGGCTGCAATCCTTCACTCGCCGGTACAGAACAGGCGTCGCAGCAGGCGCCGTTGCCGCCATCGCGCTGGGGGTGGGTCTGAGTGTCGCTCTCTGGCAAGGCCTAGAAGCCGCCCGTGCTCGTGACCATGCTCAGAGCCAGTTCGAGATCGCCCAAGATGCCGCCCGTGCCCTCATCTACGACGTTCACGATGCCGTCGCCGGGTTGCCCGGATCCACCGAGGCCCGAGAAGTGATTGTCTCGCGCTCTCTCGACTATCTCGACCGGCTCTCGAAGGATGCTGGGGACGGTGAGGACGCCCTACGCATCGACCTCGCCGAGGCCTACTTCCGCATCGGCAATGTTCTCGGCAACCCCACCGACGGCAACCTTGGCCGGACCACCGACGCCCGTGTGAGCTATCGGCACGGGCTGGCCGCGCTCCCGCCCGCTCGCGAGCTGGCGACTGGCGACACCCTCGGCGCCCAGGCTGAGAGCATCCGGGGACGCCTCTACGAGAAACTCGGCGTGGTGCAAGCTCACATGGGACAGCTCGACAGCGCCCTGCACCACATCGACCTTGCCCTGGCGGCACATGAACGCGCCGTAGCTACAGATCCGGAGTCGCCAGCTCGACGCACACTGCTCGCCACAAGCCACATCAACCGGGGCGACTATTCCGGCCACCCCCACTTTCCCAGCGACGACCAGCCCGATGTCGCCTACGACCACTACATCGAAGCCCGTCGGCTGATCGAGGCCATCCCAGATGATGAGCGAAGCCTGTTTGCGTTGCGCATGCTCGGCATCACCCACGAGCGCGAAGGCTCCCTGCTGACGGAGGCCGGAGACCTGAACAGGGCGCTGGCGGCACTCCGCCGATCCCGAGACATCCGCCTCCAGATTGCGGACCGCCCAGATGCCACCACGGATGCCCGGCGTGACGTCGGGATCTCCCACGAGGTCATTGGCCGCGTTCTGCGCCAGCAACGCCAGCTCGACGCCGCGCTGGCGGAGTTCCGCCGTGCCCACGCCGTCTACACCACCCTCTACACTGCCGACCCCGCCAACTCGAATGCACGCGAGACCCTGGCCTTCGGTGAACTCCACCTTGCACGCACGTTCGGTGGCCCTGATGAACCGCACCTCGGAAACCGAGCCCAATCCCGAGAGCACTACCGTCGCGCCCTCGAGCTTCTGCGTCCGTCGGCGGAAGACCCTGCTAATACCCGGATGCATGCCATCGTGTCGGAAACTGAGGCCCAATTCCGCGCTGTAGGCGGGTAAGCCTCACTCGGTGCGTTGAGATTGGATCACGCGTAGCCGTCCTGTTCTCCTTGTAAAGGAGCATGAAGGCCCTTTTCCTTCTATCGCGGGTACGCTTCCGACAGCTCTCGGAATGGTGCAACGCGGAGAACCTGATACGGCTGGCGTTCTCCGTCCACAACCCACCGATACACGTACCGCCCCGCAGCTATCGGTAGCTCTACGAACCAAGCCTCCCCGTCATACTGAGATGCGAGCGCACTGGAACTGAAGTCGCCTTGCAGTTTCACATCGGCGCCGGCACCTGCGTCATGTGTGAAACGAACCCTATCCCCGAGAGTCCGGCGAAAGAGTAGTCGTGATTCCGGATCCAGAATTGGACGTGGCGAAAGCCCAACATCATCTGGAAACGGAACAGTGGTCATGCGGCCCTTCAATGAGGCGACAACACGGACTGTCCCCGCGTCCGATACTAGGTCTACTTCAACGTTGAGGTCAAACACCGGACCAGACTGGACCTGCTCAACGACGAGCGTACGTCCTTCTATACGCGAGCGAAGTTCTGGAACGACACTTCCCTCATACCAAGGCAATAGAAACGAACTCAGATCACGGCCTGCGGCTTCGCTCATGGCAGTCAAAAAGCCTTCGTACCCTGACCCATTGCCTCGCGGATTCGACGCATAGGTTCTCAGGCCTTGGTCAAACGCATCTCGACCAATCTCTGCTTCAAGCACGCGAAATACCCATGCTCCTTTGTGATAAGAAACGCCACTGTTTGACGCATCTGTAGCAAGGCTTTTCACCCCATCGAAGCCTCGTATAAAGTAGCGATTCCGCTGGCTCTCCCAAAAGGCGATTTCTACGTCGGCACCGTACGTATCGCCGAGGACGAGAGCCTCGGCGAAGGTCGCCCACCCTTCACCAAGGAAGTTTCTGGCCGGTCCGGTAGGACGTGTCCATCCATGAGCGACCTCATGACCGAAGAATGCACGTGGAATCGGACTGGCGACGCTTGGGCTGCCCCCATTGGCATTGGCTGCAATGACCCGATTGGACATAAACGGCCATCCCGTCCCCTCACGAGCCCGCTGCTGGACAACCGCTAGCGACCGGCCGCGCGGCGTACCAAAGCGTTCCGAGAGTAGTGTAGACACCCGATCGAACACTGCGGCAAGCGTATCCGGATGCGGGCTGAACTCCGGCGTCGCATAGACTGCAAAGGCATAGCTCCCTATGCGACGACGAACAGGCTCCCACTCGTCATCATAAAAGAGTGACAATGCCGCCGTCGCTTCATCGGATTGCGCTAGAACGACACGCTGTTCTCCAAGCACCCTCTCGGTCTGAGGCAGGTCTGTCGCGATGTACACCTCACGAGGCGCCCGAACGGAAAGCCTGAAGTCTGCAGAATCGCTGAACCAGATGAAAGGATGCCAGAAGTACTGGTTGCGAACGTGACCCGCGTGGCGTCCGAATCGGCCAGAGTTGACACCAAACGTCGAGTCCCGCGCGACATCAATTTGGTACCGAATGACGAGTTCAGCGTCATCTTGGACATCGACCCAGAGCAGTCCTCCTCCGAACGAATAGTCAACCGATTGCCCCGCCAGCTCGACAGACTCGATCTCGGCGGTATGATTGAGACGCAGCGCCACTCCAGTACTCGCCAGTACCTCAACCGAGATGGTGTCGATCACAGCCAGGCCTTCTCCTGGCCTCAGTTCCACATCGAGACGATGCGCCAGAGGGCGCGCAACCACATCTAGCGGGACCCTCTCCACGAGGCGCCAGTGGTCATCATGGCCTTTCTGGGCCTTGTAGAGCCCTGCGAAGTACCGAGCCGCAGAGGTCTCATCTCCAGAGTTTCCGAACACGACGTGTGCTCCAATCGCAAGCACAGCCTCATCTTCGTCTTCGCGCAGGACCCGTGCGAAACCTGGGACGCGTCGCTCCCCTTCCACATGGGCCTCTTCCCTCAACTCACGGCCTTCTTGAAACGGAAAGACAGCTTCGAAGGCCTCTGTAGGTCCCGCTACGAAGCGCGCCAGCACTATATCCGCTAGCGCCGCCGGACTAGCTTCGCCGTCTGAAGGATCAGTGGTTTGTGCCCTTGGGCCCCTGGATGATGTGAGGAATAGCCCCACCATCAGAACGGCGAGAACGCGTAGCGGCATACAGGAACACAGCAGAAGACACGACGAAGGGACTTAGATAGCCCCTGGGTGCGAAAAAATCAACACATTCATCCTCCGCCCTTTCGCCTGCGGATCTCTGAAGCGACGTATGATGAAACCCGCTCGGCTTCTCTTCCTTCGAAATTGCCCCGACCTCAGAGCGGCATGGCAAGCTCTAGAACGAGCTGGCGACCTGCCGCATCCCGAGGCACCAGCCCGGACATCGTCAGCCCGAGCAAGCGAACCGGCTCTTGCGGCGGAATGGGCGACATCAGGAGCGCGTGCCCCAGCGTCGCCAGCTCGAGAGCGGAGCACAGCGGCGAGGACTGAGTCGTGCTCCGGCTGGACACGCGAAAACGATGATCCTTGACCTTGAGCGCGAGCGTGCTCCCGGCGAGCTGATGACGCTCCAGGCGACGCGCCAACTCGTGCGCATGCTGCTCCACGTGCTCCGCCATCTCGTCGACGGTCACCAGATTGCGAAACACGGTCCGCTCCACACCCACAGACTTTCGCTCGCGGTGTGTCTGAACGGGGCGCGTATCGTCGCACCGGGCCACTCGCCAGAGCCAGGCTCCCGTCTTGCCAAGATCCCGACGCAGAGCCGCTTCTCCGC
This sequence comes from Bacteroidota bacterium, assembly GCA_039815415.1. Classification (GTDB taxonomy): domain Bacteria; phylum Bacteroidota; class Rhodothermia; order Rhodothermales; family Rubricoccaceae; genus JBCBZH01. The sequence goes on along the minus strand of JBCBZH010000037.1, from coordinate 13,466 downwards.
GCAGGAGCAGATCGGCTCCGGTCGCCAAGCCGAGAGCGTGGAGCCGGGCCGCCGTAGCAGGCCCGACGCCATGGAAGCGCTCCACGGGAAGCGCTGCCATGAATGCGGGTGCGTCGTCGGGTGAGATGACGGTCAGGCCGTCGGGTTTGTCCAAATCCGAGGCCAGCTTGGCGATGAACTTGCAGAACGAGACCCCTGCCGAGGCCGTCAGTCCGGTCGACTCCCAGATCTCGGATCGGATGGCTGCTGCGATGTGCCGCCCAGAGGCTGGCCCTCGCTTCGGATGGGTGACATCGAGGTAGGCCTCGTCGATGGACCGCGCCTCGATCACATCTGTGTAGCGCCGGAAGACCATGTGGATGAGGCGATTGGCCTCTCGATAGGCCTCGCCATCTGGGCAGGCTACTACGAGGTCGGGGCAGAGGCGTCGTGCAAGTGCCATCGGCATGGCAGACCGGATGCCAAAGCGACGGGCTTCATAACTCGCTGCCGAGACCACTCCGCGCGAACTCCGCCCCCCGACCACAACGGGACGCCCACGCAGCGTAGGAGTGTCGCGCTGAGCGACGGACGAAAAGAACGCGTCCATGTCAATATGAAGGATCTTCCGGTACACAGAACCAGGATCGCCTCCTTGGCCGACGCAGGTATGTCACAGGCTAGCGGTAGCTTCCGCCATCGCCCTCTTGCTTCCATGCCAACGCTTCCCGACGCACTTCCTCCGTTCCCAGGCTTCTCCGACACGGCCCTCGAGTTCCTGCGCGACCTCAAGACCAACAACGAACGGGACTGGTTCAAGCCTCGGAAAGCGACCTACGATGACGAGCTGCGCGACCCGATGCGGATGCTGGCTTCCGATCTAGGCCGTCGCCTTCCCGCAGAGGGCATTCCACTCACGGGGGATCCGAACCGATCTGTCTTTCGGATCTACCGCGACACGCGGTTCTCCAAGAACAAGAACCCATACAAGACCAACGTGGCTGCGGCGCTCCATCGCAATGGAGAGAAAGGATCGCCAGGAGGACTGTACGTTCATGTGGAGCCCGGCGGCTGTTTCCTCGCGTCCGGCTACTGGCAGATGGACCCAAAGCTGCTCCGCCAGTGGCGCAACAGACTCGTGGCCGACCCGGACGGGTGGCTGGAGATTGCCGAACAGGCGGATGCGGATGGCCTGACTCTCGGACCAGGGCCGACAAGCACACTCAAGCGGATGCCCCGCGGGTTCAGCGACTACATGGACAGCCCAGTGGCCGAGCCGCTGCGCTGGAAAGGCGCCACGCTCACTCGCCAGCTCGACGATGCCGATGTCCAGTCTCCAGCCCTGGCCGATCAGGTGGTGACCTTTGCCACAGCCTCGTTGCCGTTCCTCTCGTGGGGCTGGGATCTCGTGGACAACGCTACCGGCTGATCACCACTCCAGGACGATGTCGCGGTGGCCTCGAAGGCCTCCGTTCTCGTCTTGGACCGGCCGCAGGATCCCCGACCCACCGCGCCCTTCCAGCGTGCGACGGGCTTCAGCCGTCAACAGAGGGTCGTCCTCAAACACGACATCATCGATGTAGTACAGTCGGCGACCGGGCTCTTTCACGTAGATGTGGATGTGGGCTGGCTGCCCGAGAGCGGGATACGGAGCTGGCCGAATGGTGTCGAAGGCGTAGCGTCCCTCTGAATCGGTCTTGAGCCACCCTTGAATCATTCCATCCTGGCACCCACCGCCCGCGGTGCTTTCGATGGACCGATACAGCCCGTCGGCATTCGTCTGCTGGATGTACAGCACCACATCACGAGCTGGGGTCTCTCCATCAGGCATCCACACCCGTCCGGAGACCTGAAGCCGTTGCCCGGGCTCGCCCTCAGGAGTCAGCCGGACCGCCCAGTCCAGCGTGTCAGGTGCAACCTCCTCGGTGACCTCGCATCCATCACAATCATACAGTCCAGGACGAGATGGAGGGCGATCCGCGCTGTTCGTCTGCGACGCGCACGTCTGTCCGCCAAGCACCAGCGCAAGGCCAACGAGAATGAACCGATTCATGGTGAGCCCCTGGGTCCTTCCCCCAGTACAGGGGCCTATCCGAAGAGCGCGTCCTCGAGCTGGCGAAGGCGGTCCTCGTCACTCACCAGCTCGGCGCCGGGGCGACGGCGGGGTTCTACGATCACGTCTCCGACCGTTTTGGCTGTAGCAGGCCGTATCTCGGGCACTGAAGCGCTTGTCCGTTTGTCCGCCTCGATCTCTGCCAGGATTTGCTCTTGGAAGGGCTCCTGCGCGCGGGCGAACATGACATGAGGCTCTTCGACGGGGTAGCCGGCATCCTGGCGCTCCCGATAGAGCCGGAGGCACCCATTCCAGAGGGCGCGCCGCAGCCCCCACTTCTCGACCGAATACGACGACGCCCGTCGCTTGCCGTCAGCGTCCATCCAGTTGAGCTGAACGTAGAGTTTGGGCCGAGCACCGTCTGTTTTCTCGCGGACCGAGAGCCCCACAACCCCTGTGTTGCTCCACGCCTTGCGGGGCTTGCGCTCTGGCGGCGGCAACTCGGCGAAGAGGCGATCTCGATAGGCGATGGCCGCTTCAAGAGCCCTGTCACGCCCGCCGTGACGAGCATCGGCGAAGAACTTGGAAAGGCGCTGTCCATCCCGACGATGGCGAACCTGCCAGCCATGCGTCGGGTGGCGTCGCGGATGCTCCCCGCTGGGTTCGATGTCGATCCGGGTGATGTGGTGGAGGCGGCGCTGGGACGCACCGGCAGTCTCAAGGGCCATTCGGGCTCAGGGCATACAATCGGTCCCGACGCACCTCCCGCAAGAGCCGCAACCAGCGGCGCCAACAGGGTGAATGGTCAGGGGCTAGGCCACAGCCGGAGCGACGGCTTCGACGCGCGTGATCTCAGGAGCCGCACGCCGAATCGCCTGCTCGATGCCTGCGCGGAGCGTCATCATGCTCATCGGACAGGTGCCACACGCGCCGAGCAGCTCCAGCTCGACGACGAACTCATCGGTGACCGAGCGGAGGCGAACGCTTCCACCATCCGCCATGAGGTAGGGCCGAACGGAATCGAGGGTCTCTTCGATTCGCCGAAGGAGATCGGGGTCGGTTGGAGCGATCGTGCTGGACATAGCGACAGGGGTGAGCACCAAATCTACAACGGCGGCATTGCTCAACGCGTCCCACACGATGAAGTCTGAAATGGGTCTCGTCTACTTGTACAGAATCTCGATGGGCTGTGTGGGCGGCGCATCCGCCTGCCGCTGCTCGAGAGCAGCCATCATCGAGCTGGCGGCAGAGGTAAAGGCCTGGGCCGCCGCACTGTCCGGCTCGCGAAGCACTACCGGCGTGCCATCGTCCCCAGCCTCGCGCGTGGCCTGCTCAATGGGCACCAGCCCGAGCACCGGCACGCCCAGCTCGGCAGCCAGCTTCTGGGCCCCGCCCTCTCCGAAGAGGTAATACTTGCGATCCGGAAGATCTGGCGGCGTGAAGTACGCCATGTTCTCCACGATGCCGAGCACAGGTACGTGCACGTTCCCAAACATCGCGACTGCCTTGCGGGCATCGGCAAGCGCGACGTCCTGCGGCGTGGAGACGATAACGGCTCCGGTCAGGGGAACGGTCTGGACAAGCGTGAGCTGGATGTCGCCCGTCCCCGGGGGGAGATCGAGTACCAGCACATCAAGGTCCCCCCAGTCGGCCTGGCTGAGGAACTGCCGGACGGCAGAAGACACCATCGGTCCGCGCCAGATGACAGCGTTGGACGCATCCATGAGGAAGCCCATCGAGAGCAGCTTTACGCCGTGGCGTTCCAGCGGCACGATGTCCCGGTTCTCGTTCACGCGTGGCTTCTCCCCCTCCACACCAAACATGAGCGGCACGCTCGGACCGTAGATGTCCGCATCAAGGAGCCCGACGCGCAGGCCGTCCTTCGCCAACGCGACGGCGAGGTTGGCAGCAACCGTGCTCTTGCCAACACCGCCTTTTCCAGAGGCGACGGCGACAAACGCGTTCACCCCGCTGACGCCCTTCGGGCGAGGAGGCGTCTGTGGAGAGTTCGGAGGAGTGTCAGCCATGGGAAGGGTATACCGTGTCTCGGGATGGGCACCCGCTGCCGCGTGGGCGGTTCCAGGTTCGCCGCTTGTCCATAGACGGCGTCACCAGCTCGACGGTCGTGCCTCGAGCTAGCGACATCACCGTTCCGTCTACCGCTCTTTAGTCCTCAGCCGCCTGGAGCGCCAGCCCGTGGCGGAGCGCCCCTTGGGTAGCGAGGTAGCCCTCGGCTCCAAAGACGTCGAGAATCGTCTCCAAGATGAGAACCGACGTGACGACGACGTCCTCGCGACCCGCCAGTCGGTCGGGCGCTAGCGCGAGCACCTGCTCAGGCGTGCGGCTCGCAATGCGCTGACGCCACTGAGCCACCTGCTCACACGTCGCCGCCTCGGCTTCTCCAGCCAGAAGCCGCGACACGCTCCCGGTCGCCACAACCGGCCTCCCGGACACCTCTGTCTGCTCGACGCGGTCTAGCGCAGCCCGGACATCTGAGACGATGCGCGCGCTGGCGGCCTCAGTGACGGGATACGCGCCGATGTGGCGTTCGGTCAGCCGGACGCTGCCCACATCGAGGCTGGTTCGGTAGGTGACGCCATGGGCCTGGGTCCCCGCCACGATCTCCGTGGAGCCTCCGCCGATGTCCACCACACACGCGGCCTCCAGCTCAGGCCGCATCGCGAGGGCGCCGCGAAAGCTGAGTGCCGCTTCCTCCACGCCCGGGATCACACGATAGTCGAGTCCCAGCTCGCGCCGGACACGCTCCTGCAGCTCCCCCACGTTGGCTGCATCGCGGCTCGCACTGGTAGCCGCGATGACTGTGTGCTCGGCCTCGAGCTGGCGGGCAGTCGCCTGGGCTTGAGCGAGGCGGTCCAGCACACGGTCGATGGCCTCCGGTGCCAAACGCCCCGACGCATCCACGCCCTGTCCGAGCCGGGCGAACCGCTCCTCGTCGGCGAGGATCGTCAGCGCGCCGTCCTCCACGTCCGCCACGACACTTACGACGGTGTTGGTTCCTACATCAATGGCACAGATACGCATGTCAGCGGTCAGCGGTCAGCGGTCAGCGGTCAGCGGTCAGCGGTCAGCGAAGGTCCTGCCCCATGTGCGATGAGCGCAAGCCGCATCGCCAGATGGAGGTCGCAGCAGGGGTCTCATCTGGTGCCCTCTCTCTCACAGATGGCCGACCACCACTCGTTCTCAGTCGCTTCGGTCACCGGCTTGTATCCCACTTCAGCCAGCACGTCGAGGAACGCATCCCGCTCGGTCTGAAGCAAGCCTCCAACAAGCAGCGGCGCCTTGGGCGCGAGACGACCCACAATCTCAGGCAGGAGAGGCTGCAAGATGGAACGAATGATGTTGGCGACGCCCACCGTGAACCCTGTTTCCGGGGCAGCCTCGACGGAGCCTTCCCGCACCTCGAATCGGTCTGCGACCCCATTGAGGGCCGCGTTCTCGCGTCCGTTGGTGACGCTCCACGGATCAACGTCCACTCCGACTGCCGAGCTGGCGCCTCGGAGCAACGCCGCGATAGCAAGAATGCCTGTTCCTGTTCCTACATCCAGAACGCGAGCGTTCGCCAGCTCGAGATCGGCGAGCAGTTGCAGCGCAAGTCGCGTCGTCTCGTGGTAGCCCGTCCCAAAAGCCATCTTGGGGTCGATGCGCAAGACCGTTCGCCCCCCCGAAGGCACCTCTGCCCAGGTGGGCGCCACCACGAACGGCCCCACCTCGATTGGCTGGATGCTCTGCTCCCAGGTCTCATTCCAGTTCTGGTCCTCAATCACCTCTTCGGTGACCACGCGCTCTGGCACCAGTCCCGCCGCCCGCAGCCATCGATTCACGCTCTCACGAGAGACGGCATCCCATGCCGAGGCCGGGATATAGGCGCGCAGAGCCTCGTCTGTGTCCTCGAACGCATCGAAGCCAACATCCGCCAGTTCGGCGATGAGAGGCTCGCGCAGGTCGTCCGAAACGACAACAGTGAGGGCGACGGTTTTCGGCACGAGACGAGGGCGAGTTGGACATGGACAATCGAGAAGCGGAAGGTGCCGGGCTCAGCGCGTGGGTGCAAACCAATTCCGTGACAACCCACCTAACTCCGCCTTCCTGCCAGGCCCTGCCTTCTCGGCTCGAGCTGGTGACTGACTACGGTGCCACAACCACGCCGCTCTCGCCAGCCCGATGGATGGAAGCCCTACCCAGATGGCCTCGTTGGCCAGCGCCGCCAGCCCGCGTGCTCGCAGGGACGCGATGGCAGGACTGAGGAAAGCCGCAAACGCCAGTGCATGGGTCAACCCGCGATGGCCAAGCGGGTGCTCGTAGGGGATGCCCACCAAGACGCGAGATTCGGGATCACAGCTAGCACGGCGCACGTCAGCAGCACGGGTCGTGTAAGACGCACGACCGACCCAAGCGCAGCGGCGGCGGCATGGGTAAAGACGGACGCCACGAGCTACACGTCCGCCTCCACGTCGTTCTCGTTCTGCTCCGTCTCGTCCGCCTCCACACGCGGAACCCGCTCGACGCGGATTCCCCATTCCTCAGGGGTGTCTGGTGGCGTCCCGTCGAATGCACCAAAAGCATGACGTCCATTGGTGACGAAGTGGACCGTGTAGGTCCCCGCGCCGAGGGCAAGCGTAGCATCCACGCGGCGGTTCTTGTCGGCTCCCCCCCCCGGCTCAGAAGACCCTCGTGTCATTTCCCAGACCGTCTCGCCCTGCTCATTTTCGATCCAGCCATAGTCGAGACGCTCGCTCCGAATCAGCTCCCCTAGCGCGACGACCCGAAGTGTATCCGGTGCGGTCAAGCGGAACCGTGCGGACACATCTGCACCGTTTCCAATCCGATCCAGGCGGGCGAGGATTTCGCCCGGCGGCCGCTGACTCCGAGGCAGCTCAATGGCTTCGATCTCCATAGGCCCCCCACTCGCAGAGGTCCGCTGGTGCGAGACCGCGGCGACGTCATAGCTCGGGTCGAGTGCATAGACCGCGATGCCCCACAGAGACTCATCTCGTGGCTCATCGCCAGAGAAGCTGTCGCAGTGGTGAGACCCATCGCTGACATAGCGCAGGATGTAGGTCCCGGCCTCGAGCGACAGGATCTCCGTCGCTTTTCGGTTCCGGTCGGTGCCACCGGCAGGCTCGGTCGTCTCCCGAGTCATCCGGAACAGGGTTTCTCCAGACGGTCGCTTCAGCTCACCCCAGTCGTACGCGGATTCTCTGCTGATCTCCCCGACGCCCTTCAGGATGACCGTCGTGGCTTCTGGAAGCGTAAAGACATCTTCCAGCTCAGCATCCGGCCCAACGCAGTCGAACTGTGAGATGATCGGAAGGCCTGCCGGATCGGCATCCGTGAACAGCACGATGTCCGCATCGGGCTGGCGACTGAGATCAAGTCCCCACATCCAGGGTGCCCACGGTGGCGTGGCCGTCCAGTCCCGCCACGCGTGAGACTGGTCCGACTCATAGACCGCTCGATACAGCCCAGGCTCGAGCGCTACCGTTGCGCGCGTGCGACGGTTCATGGATGCCCCGCCTGCCCAGTCTCCCTCCGTGAAGACCCAGACGGTGTCTTGCTCGGGCAAGCGAACGACGTATGCACTGTCGCGCACCACTCCATCCACGACCTCGCCCATCGCCCGAACCGCCAGCTCGGATGGGCTGCCCACGCGCAGCAAGACCTCCTCGCGGTTGCGGCTCCGAACCGGTCCAGATCGCCACAGGGTGCTCTCGTCCTCGGTCCACTCCGGCTCGTCTTCACGGCTTCGGACATTGTGCGTGGCTTCCCCGCTCAAGACAGACACAATCAGTTTCCAGCGGCGGGCATCGCCATGCCATGCGCGCCCTTCACCACTCAGCACTGAGCGAACCCGGCCGCCGAGAGATTCTCCTCGCTCCACTACCCTCACAGTGGGATCGCCGTAGGTAGACAGGTAGGCGTCATACAGCCCCGGTTCGAGGGTGATGGTGTCTCGCAGGCTCACGTAGGTCCCACGGTCAGGGCGGCGTGCGGGCATTTGCCAGACCACATCACCATCAGAGCGGCGCGAGATCCATGGCAGCGCTGCCAGCACGGTGGTGTCTGCTCCAGCAGTCTCAATCGACCCGCTGGCGTCGATGGCAAGACGCACTTCTGAGGTGACCCGAAACGCTTGGTGATCCAGCTCGTCGGGCCCGATGTCCTCGAGGCTGACAAGGCCAGACGGGTCCCCGACGGTGCGGATCGCCACGACGACCAGCGTGACCACCAGTAGAAAGAGCAGGATGCGAGAGATGATGGAGCGCACAGACGAAGAGGCAGAGGATGCGAAACGTACGGGGGAAGCAGGACAGAGTTACCGTGCACTGTGCAGGCCGTCTCTTGCCGGGCACCTAGGCGGCTCCGTACCGTTCCAGACCGATGGATGCAACTTCGCACCGCTTGCGTGCGCTACGCCTCCCTCTGCCTCAGCTCGTGCCGACGCTCTCACTCTCGTCTCTTCGCGCCCCGCTGGCTACGCCGACTCGGCGCGTAGCGGCCTGGACGCTCGCGCACATCGCGCTGGCGGTAGCCATCCTCGCGGGGGTCGGGTTTGCCATCGTGGGCACGCCGCCCACAACGGGCAGCCGCTTCCTGATGGACGCTGCGGCCATCTGCGCCATCGGGCTGGGGTATGTGCTGCGCCTGGACGCACGGCGGCGCAACAAGCACGAGACCGACCCGCTCCGCGCGTTCTGGGAGCCGATGCTGTTTGCCATCGGCCTTGTGGCTGCCGAGTCGGGCCTTGGAATGCTGGCGACGGGGCGTGCCCTGCCGGATTCGCTCCTGCCCGTTGGCATCCCGACAACCGTCGTCTCGGCTCTGCTCACAGTCGCTGAAGTGGTGCTGGTCGTCGAGCTAATGGTGCGCCTTCGCCCCCTCGTGCTCTACCGCCGACGGCGCGGGGCGGTCGTTCTGTGGCGCATCATGCTCGTCTGGGGAGCCCTTGCGGCACCGTTTTACTGGACCGAGTCGAGCAGCCTCTCAGGCACCCCTGCGATCATCGTCGGAGTGCTCCTCGAGGGGGTTCCCGTGCTGCTGGCGGTCGGCCTTGCCTTTCGGCAAGGCTGGGTGGGCGCGCTCTCGTTCCGGGAGCGGCTCGTGGCGGCGGGGCTCGCCCTCGGCCTGATGGGAACGCTCATCACCGTCCTGTACCTGCGGCTGGAAGGCCCGGCTGCAGTCTCACTCGATGGTGGCAAAACGGCCGTCGTCGCCTACAGCGCCTTGCTGGTCCGGTCCGTCAATGAGCTGTTTTTGCTCACAGCCTCGTTCGGCATTCTCTACAGCCTGACGGCCTTCCTCGTTCTCGTCTTTCAGCTCCCCACCTCGGACGCTCTCGGCCAGCGCGCAGGCGAGCGCAAGGCGCTGCAGACACTCGCTGACATCTCCGGACGCGTCCTGGACCGCGACGAGCTGGCGCAGGCCATCGCACGTGGCCCCGTGGACGCTGGGCTGGCAGATGCAGCCTGGCTGGCCCTTCCTGACCTCAAGAGCGGGTCGCTCACCCCTTCCGTTGTCGCAGCAGCCGGCCTGACCCCGAGCACCGCCGGACGCGTGGCCGACATCGCCGCGCTCACCGACGCCGCCCACGACGCCAGCTCGAGCGAGGACCGCTCCTCCGGCGCACTGGTGCTTGCTCAGGCCAGTGCCGACCACCGGGTCCGCGCCAATCCGGGCGACGGTGTGGGGAGCCTCGCCGTGTTCCCTCTCGCCGCAGGCGGCCACGCCAACGGCGCGCTGGTGGTCTCGCGCCGGGCTACGGAATCCTTCGAGACCGACGATCTCGCCTCTCTTCAGGCCTTCGCCGCTCAGTCCGCGCTGGCCCTCTCGCACTCGGACCTGTTCGCGGAGGCGCTGGAGCGCGAACGCCTCGCCCGCGAGCTGGCGCTGGCCCGCGAGGTGCAGGAGCGCTTGCTTCCCCAGACACTACCAGTCATTCAAGGACTGGACCTGGCCGCAACCGAGCACCCCGCCCGCGAGGTCGGCGGCGACTACTTCGACGCGGTGGCGCTGAGCGACGACTGTGCAGGCGTTCTCGTCGCCGACGTCTCGGGGAAGGGGGCTGCTGCTGCCTTCTACATGGCCGAAATGAAGGGCATCTTCCAGGCCGGAAGTCGCCTGACTCGTTCGCCGGGCGCCTTCCTCGCGCAGGCCAACGAAGCCCTCAGCCCGTCCCTCCAGCGCGGTGCCTTTGTCTCGGCGACCTATGCCGTGATCGATGCCGAGGCGGGCACCATCGCTCTTGCTCGGGCCGGGCACTGCCCCGCCATCCTTGCCCGCGACGCCGACCGTGAGGACGGGGGGCGCTGGCTGCTGCGTGGCGACGGACTCGCCATCGGACTCGACCGACGTGGGATGCTCTTCCGCCAGACGCTCCGCGAGCAAACGGTCCAACTAGCGCCCGGCGATGCGCTCATCCTCTTCACCGACGGGCTGGTGGAAGCGCGCAACGCCGCCGGCGAAGAGTACGGCTACGACCGTCTCGCCGATGCGGTCGCCCGCTACCGTTGCACGCGTGCTGGAACCCTTCGAGACAATGTCTTGAATGATGTCCGACAATGGGTTGGCGACCGTGAGTTCGACGATGACGTGACCTTGTTCGTCATCACCTGGCCGGGCCGTGGCGACGTCTTGCCTGCTCCCAGCCTCCCCCCTGTCCATGATCGTCCCGCCTTTGCCTGACCCTAGGCAACGTGCCCTCTCGTCAGCTCCTCAAGCCAACCCGTCGTCCTCTCCCTGATCTCGCATGAGCACCTTCTCTGTCCACTTTCGCGATGCATCGACGCCGGCAGGCCCAGCGCGCGTCCTCGCTCTCAATGGAGAGTTGGACGCGCACACGGCTCCGGAGTTTGAGGCGGCCATTCAGTCTTGCCTAGACGATGGACAGTCCCGTCTGATCGTGGACGGCTCGGAGTTGGACTACGTCTCCTCTGCCGGGCTGGGCGTCTTTATGGCCTTCCTGGAAACCACTCGAGACGCCGGCGGCGACCTCAAGATCGCGGCGCTGTCGGAGCGCGTCTTCGAGGTCTTTGACCTGCTCGGCTTCCCCACCCTGTTCGACTTCGCGGCGACCGTGGAGGACGCCACCACCCAATTCACCTCCTAGCTCCGTGGCTGCTCCCACCACCCTCCGCGTTGCGGGCCAAACCAGCGAGCTGGCGCGTGTGCGCAAAGCGGTCTCGGCGTGGAGTGCCCAGGCCGGCCTAGATGAGGCGCGCACCCGCCGCCTCCAGCTCGCCGTCGACGAGGCGGTTGCCAACGCGATCGAGCATGGCATGACCGATACGAAGCGGGGCCGCATCACCATCGGCGGCGCCATCCAGAACGGCGAGGTCACGGTCACCGTTCGCTACCGGGGCGACCGCTTTGACCCCACGGCGGCTCCCACCCGTCCTGCGGCCGACTCGATTCGCCAGCGCGCCGAACACGGCTACGGCCTTCACTTGATGCGTGGGCTGGTGGACGCTGCCGCCTACCGGTATGCGAAGGGGATCAACGAGGTGCAGCTCACCAAACGGCAAGCCTGACTGCCCCTGCGGAGGCAAGGCATATGGCATCTATCTACTCGCCAGCTCGAGGGTGGTCGCCCACCAGCCTCGAGCTGGCGACTCAGCTCAGCAACGCCGTCAGCTGGAGCAGGTCATAGTCGATGTCCTTCTTGCGGCTCCAGACGTTGCGCATTGGGGTCAGCTTGAGGTCGTTGTTGACCACGCCCACCATTACGCCGGTGTGCCCTTCCAGCAACATCTCGACGGCCGCCGCTCCGAGCCGAGACGCCAGTACGCGATCCCGCGCTGTGGGGGAACCGCCCCGCTGAATGTGGCCGAGAACCGACACACGCGTGTCGATGAAATCGAAGGCCCGGTCGTCGCGCAAGGCCTGGGCGATGTGATGTGCGCCCCCCAACTCGTCGCCTTCGGCCACCACCACGATGGACGACCGCTTCTGCGCCGACATCAGCGACAAGATGCGGTCCTTTGTCTCTCCCATGTCGGTCATCATTTCGGGAATCAGCACCAGCTCGGCGCCGCCACCGATGCCACAGGAGAGCGCGATGAATCCCGTATCGCGGCCCATCACCTCGACCAGGAAAAGCCGGTTGTGCGCGTCTGCCGTGTCCCGAATCTTGTCGATGGAGTCCAGCGCCGTGTTCAGCGCCGTGTCGTACCCGATGGTTTCGTCAGTGCCGAACAGGTCGTTGTCGATGGTGCCCGGGCAGCCGATGACCGACACGCCGTGCTCGGCCTGCAGGTGCGTGGCGCCCTGAAGCGTCCCGTCCCCGCCGATGGCGACGAGCGCCGTGATGCCCGCCTTGGCGAGCTGTTCTGCCGCCTTGGCGCGCCCAGCCTCGGTCCGAAACTCCTCACTGCGGGCACTCTTGAGAATGGTCCCCCCCTGCTGCAGGATGTTGGAGACGGACTGCTTGTCCATCTCCACGAAGTCGCCCTCGATCATGCCCGCATAGCCCTGGCGGATGCCAATCACCTCCAAGCCTTCCGCGAGCGCGCGGCGCACCGAAGCCCGGATGCACGCGTTCATGCCCGGTGCATCGCCACCGGAGGTAAAAACGCCAATGCGATGGAGATCGAGCATGAGGCTCAGAGAAAAGAAGGGTGCGCGCTCCGCGTGCTGTGGATGAAGCGATGGGCAGAGCGCGAGGTCGCCAGCTCGCCGCCTCTACCTATGGCCAAGATCGCAACAGGACGCTGCGTGCGTGCCCTGGGTTCGAACCGGCCAGACTAGAGAAAAGCGGTTCCGGAGAGAAGACCCCACGCAACCGCTCCCTATCCCTGTCTCGGGTCCAATGGACGAGCCACAACGACGCCGATCTGACTGCGGATGCCCTGCACATAGTCCTGCAGGTCTGGCGACACCTTCACGGCGTTCGAGCTAAGGGACGCATGCATGAAGCCGGTCCCGGCGTCAGTCTGGTGAACGAAACCCGTGTGCGTGACATCGAGGCCACCGATGTCGGTGGCCGTCGCGATCACATCGCCCGGCTGCATCCTGGCGTAAGCCTCTGCAATTCGGTCCTGCGGGATGTAAAACAACTCCATGCCCTGCAAGCCCGCCTCCATGTCCACGATGCAGGCGTAGGTCTCATCGGACTCCAGCTTCGGATAGCTCTCCCGGTGTTCGGACATGAAATCGATCTGCTTGTCGAAGGACTCGCCACCGATCTCCATCGTGATGTTGCGAACAGCCCCACGCGCATCGTTGTCGTGAATCCACTCTGTGAAGTAATGCAGCCGCGAGCAGTAGCCCCCCCTGGTGCCCTCCCGATAGCGCAGGGTCTCCACGCGCTCGGCATAGGTCTAGTAGTCCGTTTCCCCCAATGCGATGCTCTGCGCCAGCGCGATCACGTTTTCAACGTAGAGGACACAATCGAACTGACGAAGGTCGATGACGAGCGTTT
>JBCBZH010000088.1:0-14439 GCA_039815415.1 Bacteroidota bacterium | reverse complement strand
GATGACGGGCCCGGTGTGCCCCCCGATGAAATCGCAGACCTCTTTACCCGGCTTCGCCAGGGCAAAGCCACGGGTGCCACGACACCTGGGAAGGCCGGGCTCGGCCTCTACTTCTGCCGCATCACCGCAGAAAACTGGGGCGGTCAGATCCGCTACGCCACCCGCGATGACGGGGGCGCTCAATTCTCGGTTCAGCTCCCCCGCGCAGACGCGTGACCTCCATCGTCAGCTCAAGGCAACAGCACACGGGAGAGTCTTGGGCGACGAGGATGGAGAGTACGGAAGGGACGGGGAAGGCGGATAGCCTCTACACGATCCCCTACAGCCCCTTCTCTCGTTCCAGCCCCTCTTCCTCGAGCTGGCGTTTCCACGCTCTCGCTGCATGGCTCCGTAGCTTCAGGGATGCCCCGTTCGCTCCATATCGCGCTCGTTGATGACGATCCGGACCACGCTCAGCTGCTGTCGATGCGGCTGAAGCGGATGCGGATCTGCTCCATCGAGACAGCCCACTACGCCTCTGCCCCAGCGTTTCTGGATGCCTTGGACGGTGGTGCTCCGGCGGACCTCGTCGTGCTCGATCTGGTGATGCCGGAGATGGACGGGCTGACGGCCCTCCCAGAGATCCGGCAGCGCCGTCCGGGCGTGCCGGTGGTCATGGCCTCAGCGCAATCCGTGGTACGGACGGCTCTAGAAGCCATCGAGAAGGGCGCCGACGACTACCTCGTCAAGGGCGACGACGTGGCTGAGCGCCTCACCGCCATCGTCCGGCGCGCCGCTGACCGCCTCGCGCTGGTGGACGAAATTGAGCGGCTGCAGGCCCAGGTGCCGAGCGACGACATCATCGGCGAGAGCGCAGGCATGGCGCGCGTCCACGGACTGATCTCGAAGGCCGTCCGGGGCGACCTGCCAGTTGCGGTGCTCGGAGAGAGCGGAACGGGCAAGGAACTGATTGCCCAAGCCATTCACCAGCGGTCGCCGCGGGCACGGGGCCCCTTCGTGGTGGTCAACAGCGCCGCCATCCCGCGCGAGCTGATGGAAAGTGAGTTGTTCGGCCACGAGAAGGGCAGCTTCACAGGGGCCCATGCTCGCCGCGAGGGGGTCTTCGAGCAAGCCCACGGCGGGACGCTCTTCCTGGACGAGATCGGCGAGCTCGATGCCAGCTTGCAGGCCAAGCTGCTGCGTGTGCTTCAGGAGGGAACCGTCCGGCGCATCGGGGGCAAAGAGGCCTTCGATGTGGACGTGCGCGTCATCTCGGCCACGCACCGCGACATCCCGCAAATGGTCAAGGACGGAGACTTCCGCGAGGATCTCTACTATCGCCTCGTCCAGTTCCCGATTCCGATTCCACCGCTGCGTGAGCGCGGCTCGGACGTTCTGCTGCTCGCTGACCGCTTTCTGACCGCCTACACCACCCGTCACCCCGACCTCGGAGACAAACGTCTCTCCCCCGCAGCCCGCCGCACTCTTTTGGCGTACGCCTGGCCCGGCAATGTTCGTGAACTCAAAAGCACCATCGAGCGGGCCGCCCTTCTCTCCGACGACGACACGCTGGTCCCCGGAGACCTCGGCCTCGGGAATGGCCTGGACACGCCGGAGCTGCCTCCCGCCACGCTCATCGACGGCGCCAGCTCGAAGGACGAGATCGTCCCCATCGACGACCTGAAGCGGCGGGCTGTTGAGCACGCACTCCGCGTGTGCGACGGCAATATCGAGGAGACGGCCCGCCGCCTGGGCATCACCCGATCCACAGTCTACCGGCTGATGAAGCGCTTCGAGCTGGAGACTCCAGAGTAGTTCACCGCCAGCTCGAGACCTTTGCGACCGGCAACCTGTCGCACTCTGCGACACGGTGAACACAGGCGTCTGAGAACTGGACACCCAATCGCCCCAGAAGGCACCCAGAGCGTCCATTAACGGTGTTCAGAAGTTGGCACGGTTTTGAGATGCTCTGTCTCGGCATAGGGCCCAACTCTCCCTTCCCCGGGAGCCCACCACTGGGCCTCTGCTAAGCTCCGGCGTCTCGGACGCGCGCGGTCGGTGGACTCGCCGCACGTGATGAGAGGCGTCGGACCGGGCCGGGCAGTTCCGCGACTGCCCGGCCCTCTTTGGTTCTGGCCGGTAGGGTGCTTCGAACTGGCGACCTCCTCGTGGCGCCCTGGCCCGAAATACGCCAGCTCGCAGACGCACACCGAGCTGATGGCGCTGGGTGGAGAGCTGTACGAGCACGGCAAGATTCGAGCGGGCGAGATTCGGGCGGAGGCTCCCGGAAGCGCATCCCGCACAGGAGGCGTAGCGTAGGGCATCCCGTTCCTCGCCTCTGCCCGCTATGCCTTCTGGCCCCGCTCGCTCGTTCGCAGCCCTCCACCGCCCGTCCGATCCCCTCCTGCTTCCCAACGCGTGGGATGTCGCTTCGGCCCGGATCATCGAAGCCGCAGGCGCCAAGGCCATTGCCACCACAAGCTCCGGCCTCTGCTGGGCTCTCGGAGTACGCGATGGCAATGCGATCCCGCGCTCCCAGGCCGTCGCTGCAGTCCGCCGGATCGTAGATGGGGTTCTCGCCCCAGTCACGGCCGACATCGAGGGTGGATACGGCGATAGGACGGCCGAGGACGTTTCGGAAACCGTCCGTGCGATGGTCGATGCCGGTGTGGTCGGCATCAACCTCGAAGACACACCGGGCTCCGATGGGGCCCCGATTCTCACCCCCCAGGAACAAGCGCAGCGGATCGCAGCCGCACGGGAGGCGGCCCAATCAAGCGGCGTGGACCTGTTCATCAATGCACGCACCGATGTGTTTCTGCGCGCCGTGGGAGATCCAGAGCACCGCCTCGACGCCACCCTCGAGCGTGCAGAGGTCTACCTGGATGCCGGAGCGAGCGGCATCTTCGTCCCAGGCCTCACCGATGCCGAGACCGTCCGCGCGCTGGCGAACGGCATCCGGGGCCCGCTCAACATCATGTCCGGCCCCGGCAAGCTGAGCCTGGACGAGTTGGCGGCCCTCGGCGTGGCGCGCATCAGCCTTGGCCCAGCCCTCGCGCTGGCCGCGTACGGACGCGTCCGGAAGATGGCACGCGAGCTGATCGTGGACGGAAAGATGGCCTCTCTCGAGACCGACGTGACCTTTGGAAACATGCAGGACCTGTTCCCCGATGCGTAGCGCATCTCTACCGTTCGAGCGGGATGAGATGCTGCGCCGCATGATGACGCGGGACGCCAGCTCAGACGGACTCTTTCTCACAGGCGTTGTCACAACTGGCATCTACTGCCTTCCCTCCTGTCCCGCTCGGAAGCCGAACCCCGAGAACGTCGTGTTCTATGCGACTGAGACCGACGCCCAAGAGGCCGGGCTGCGAGCCTGCAAACGCTGCCGACCAGACGACTTCAACGCCGGCCGGGACTCGGACCGCGACCGCCTAACCGCCGCCCTGAACCAGATCGTTCGGGACCCACTCTCGGTTCTCGATCCACCCACCCTCGCCAAGCAGATGGGGGTCGGGCTGTCGAAACTCCACCGGCTCACGAGGCACCACCACCAGTCAACACCAGGAGAGTTAATCCATCGGGGCCGCATCGAAGCCGCTCAGGAGCTTCTCCACACCAGCCTGATGGGTGCCACGGAGGTCGCGCTGGCAGTGGGGTACGAGTCGGTGTCGGCATTCTATGCTCGCTTCAAGCACCAGACCGGATCGACGCCCGCTGCGTGGCGAGAAGCCCATGCGCGAGTGCCCTAAGCCGAGGTGACCGAGGTGACGATGCAGGACCGCAAGGTGACGTTCGAGGAGTGCGGGTGAACTGGTGTATCGTGGGTCGCCAGCTCGTTCCTGTGTATGCCCTTTCCCCTCAACCTCTGGGTTGTCCACCCGGACGCTCAGGCCTGTGATGCCTTTCGGCAGCGCTTTCGAGATCTACCGGACGTTCGAGTGGTTCAGGCTCGTTTCGAGGATCTGGAGCCACACGACTGCTTTGTGACCGCTGGAAACGCATTCGGGATCATGACCGCGGGAATTGACGCAGCGGTCGTACACATGCACGGCACCGAGCTGATGGATCGGGTTCAGAAGCGCATTCTGGACGAGTACCTCGGCGACCAACCCGTTGGCACCTGCTTCATCGAGCCAACGGGCACCGCAGACTATCCGTACATCGCTCATGCTCCCACGATGCGAATGCCAGGACCCATTGCTGGGACCGATGCTGTCTATCGTGCCGCGTGGGCTGCGCTTCTGGCCGTGTATCGGCACAATGCCAACGTTCGGAGCGGAACCACCTCTGACTCGCAGATCCACACACTTGCGTTCCCGGCTCTGGGGACAGGGTTCGGTGAGGTCAGTCACTCTGAGTCTGCCCGCCAGATGGCCGCTGCGTATCGCTGGTATCTCAACCCGCCCCACCGGCTCGACTGGGACGAGGCCATCGCTCGCCACAGAGCGGTCGCGTTCGATGGCACGGAGAAAGTGGCTCGATAAGCCTTGCTCTTGTGCCTCGAGCTGACGATCCCAATGCGGATGGCAAGGATTGACACCCCTTCTCCGTTCCCCTATACTCCTGCCATGCCGTCTCAGAACACGATGAACGTCTCCCTGACGCCTCAGCTCGAGCGCTTCACGCGTTCGCTCGTCGAGTCGGGCCGCTACCGCTCTGCTTCAGAAGTGGTCCGTGAGAGCCTTCGCCTGCTGGAGGAACGCGAAGCCAAAACCGCAGAGCTACGGCGCCTGCTCCAGGAGGGAATCGCGAGCGGTCCAGCCATTCCATTCGATGGAGACCGTCTCCGCGCAAAACTGCTCGAACGGGCGGCGGAACTGCGCGCCGACACGTAGCCAATGGCTCGGTCTCTGATCCTACCGGTAGCCGAACAGGACATCGTCCGCCTGTTCGAATACCACCTTGATCACAGCGACCACACCGCTCACCGCTTCGCAGACGCCGTCATTGAGGCAGTTCGCCAGCTCGAGACATTCCCTGAGAGTGGACCGGCACAACCCAACCTGGGCGAAGGCATCCGAGTCGTCCACCTCAATCGGTATCGGGCGAACCTGTACTACATCGTCGCCGGGGAAGACGATGATCCGCTCGTGACCATACTGCGTGTGTTCCGCCAGGAGCGCGACATCGGAGAGCAGGACTTCGAATAGAGTTCTATTCCTCTGTGACCGCCACCGTGTTGTCCCCCTTGTTGCGGTCCACGAACAGGAACAGCGGGTCCACGCCCGCTCGAGTCGGCGTTCCCTCCACCACCAGCTCGACGGTCTGCGCCCCGGCCTCGAGCTGGCGCTTCTCGATGACGAGGATCTCCTCTTCGCCACCGTCGCGCGTGCCGTAGACAGCCACGTCCAGCCAGTCGTTCATGGGCGCCTCCCGCTCGGCACCGGTCGAGTCCGCCTGGAGCTTCAGCAGCTCGAGGTCGATGGTGACGCGCGTCGTGTTCCAGGACAGTTCCTCAGCCCTTGCCTCCACGGCGCGGTTCTCATAGAGTGTGATCCTCTCGAAGAGATCGCCGATGAGGTACTGGAGCGAGTCTGGTGTGACCGCTCGTAGCTCGGCGATCAGGTCGCGGGACGTGGGGTATGGGGGCCCAGCGAAGGCATGCTGATCAATGAGTGACGCGATGGCGGCATTGACGCTTTCCTCGCCCACGAGGTCCTGCAGGGCATACATCGAGAGCGAGCCCTTGTTGTAGTGGATGTAGCCCGCGCCCTCGTCGAGGTAGAGCGGCACCTCCTTCTCGCGCTCGATGGTGCGGCCCAGGAGGTACTGGTCTAGCTCGTAGCCGAGGAAGCGCTGCATCTGCTCAGCGCCGTAGCGCTCCTTCATCACCATCAGCGCGCCGTACTGCGAGAGCGTCTCCGAGAGGACCGTCGCGCCCTGCACGTTGCCGCCGATGATCTGGTGCGCGAACCACTGGTGCGCCACCTCGTGGGCGGTCACGTAGAACGGGTAGTCGATGTCGTTAGAGCCGATGTCGGCGATGAAGCCGATGGACTCGGAGAACGGGACCGTGTTGGGGAAGCTCTGCGCGAATGAAGCGTAGTTCGGGAACTCGAGGATGCGGAGCTGGCGGTACTGGTACGGGCTGAATGCACGCGAGAAGTACGTGAGCGACGCCTTCATGGCGTCCATCATGCGCTCCACGTTGTATTCGTGCGCCGGGTGGTAGTAGATCTCGAGCGAGACCGGCCCGCTCGGCCCTTCCCACACGTCACGCTCCACAGCGTAGCGAGCGGAGAGGAACGAGTAGAAGTTGAGGATCGGCACGTCCATCTCGTAGCGGAAGTGCCGCCGCCCATCCTCAGTCCACTCGCGCTGCAGGTAGCCCGGCGCCAGCGCGATCTGGTCCGGCGTGGTGCTGACCGTCGCCGCGAAGCGAATGAAGTCGGCGTCGTTGGAGATGTAGGTGTTGCGGACCGCCAGCGTGTCGTCGATGGAAGCAATGCGCGGGCGCGGCTCCAGGCCTGCCTTGCGGCGCTCCGTCGCATCCGAGATCTCGGCACCCGGCTGATAGCCGATGCTCGGCAGCACGCCGCTGTTGACGAACGTCCCGTTCTCCACGACGCGCGTCTCGGCGCCGCTGTTCTGGAACCCAACCGTCTCGATCTCCAGGTCGAACGTCAGCTCGGTGGAGTCGCCCGGCGCGAGCGGCGTCGCCAGCTCGTAGATGCGGTAGCCCAGCGTCGAATCCACGAGCGACGGGCTGGCGGCATCGGAGAACGCCAGCTCGTTGAGTGTCAGGTCCGCGTCCAGGTTGAGGTGGATGGCCGGGATCGAGCTGGCGGTGGTGTTGAGCAGCGTGCAGGTGCCCCGGAAGCGCGCGTCCTGATCCTCCGGGTAGAGATCCACCTGCACGTCCACCGCCGTAATGCGCGGCTGCGGGAGCGTCTCGTATGGCTTGTATTGGCGCTCGTAGTCGGCCTGCATCGTGCGCAGCTCCTCCGAGGATCGCATCTCGTTGAGCACGCCGGTGTTGTAGAAGATGAACCCGCCGAGCATGAGGACTGCCACCAGCGCGAGGGTGATCTGAAGCAGCACCGGACGCGAGAGCCGCAAGCTGGCGAGGCGGAGCCGCTGCGACACCCCGGACTCCTGACCGCGCGACCACAGCAGGTTCGAGGCGGCCGCCAACATCACGGCGAAGGCCGCCCAGTACAGCTTGAACCACACGAACGGGCCGAAGAACGGCCCGTAGTGATTCATGTCCGAGTACGGCGTCCCGGCGTCCGAGCCATAGTCCAGGAGATTGTTCTCCATCCCGAGCCACGCGAACAGCAGCGGCGTCCCGATCAGGTAGACGATCACCACGAAGTGACCGACGTACTTGTGGTTCACCAGCACGTGGATGAACATCGCCAGCACGGCCAGCAGTGCGAAGTCGATGAACTGGATGCCGAAGAACTCGCGGACGTAGAGCCCCAGCTCGATGTCGGTGAAGCCCTGTGCGAGCTGGTAGACGATGCCCGAGACCGTCATGGCTGCGAGCAAGACGGCGATCACGCCCCACATCGCGAGCAGCTTGGCGGTGAACGGCAGCCACGTCGGCACCGGGAGCGCGTCGTAGAGCAGATTCGATTTCAGGTCGCGCTCGCGCCACACCAGCTCGCCCGCGTAGAAGACGATGATGATGAGGATGAACAGCGTGAAGCTGCCCGAGACCAGCGTGACCACCTGCGCCGTGACCGGCAGCGTGGGCGTGCCGAAAAGCGAGTCGCCCAGCGACACAGCGATGGCGAGGAAGCCGAGCGCCGCCAGGATCAGCACGTAGAAGTAGACGTTGCGGACGATGGCGAGGGCCTCACGCCACGCCAGCGAGAGCATCTGCCCGATCTGGGCTTTCAGGTCGAACCTCTGCGCCACAGTCGGCAGCGCCAGTCGGTCAATCACCCTCCGCGCCACATCGGGCGCCGCCACGTCCGCCTCGAGCTGGCGACGACGGCGTTTCGCTACGTCCTGGCTGAACGCGAACCGGCGCACGGCAATCGCCAGCACGACGGCACCCACGACCAGCCAGATCAGCCGGTTGGTGAGCAGCACGCCCTCGAAGGGCACCAGCAGCGTGTTCTGCTCCACAGGCGTCCAGTAGCGCGTGAGCAGCGTGAAGGCGAACAGCCCAAAGGGGTCGATCAGCGCCGCCAGCTCGAGGCGTTCCGTATCGCCTGCGAGCACGCCTGCAATCAGCCAGCCCATCAGCAGCAACACGCCCCCGACGTAGTTGGGCAGCATCGACCGCGTGGTGGCCGCCAGCGCGAAGAAGACTGCGCCTGTGATGAGCAGGTTCGGGATGACGAACGTCAGGAATGGCTGCACGTAGGCCATCGCGCTGAACGGCCCGATCACGGTTTCATCGACCGTCGGGGAGGCGAAAGCCCGCATCAGGCCCGGCACCATCGCCAGCAGCACGTACAGGTTCGCCAGAAGCGCGCCCACGAACCGCCCGCCAAGGTAGGCGCCCTTCGAGAGCGGCGTCGTGAACAGGAGCGGGTGCATCTTGTTCTCGAAGTCCTTGACGAGCGCGTGCCCCATGAAGCTGGCGGTCACGATGACGGCAAACAGCCCGAGCTGCGACACCAGCCCAGCGATGTTGAACGGCGAGTTGGCGAGCGCGTTGGAGGCCACGCTTACGGCGTCGAAGCCGCCCGCGGCGGACAGCCCCAGCAGGAACGCCAGCGCAAAGAAGATCAGCGCGTAGACATGCGTCGAGATCCGCGTGAGGCGGTACTTCAGCTCGTAGGCGGCGACAGCGAGGAACACGGGCGGAAAGGCTGGATAGTGTGGCAGGGTTGGAGAGGATGGAAGGTGTGGAAGGGGGAAATCAACCTCTCCATCCCTTCCGCCTCCTTCACCCTCTTCGTCCTAACATCGAGGGTTCTTCCGAAGCGGCAACGACTCGAGCCGGCGGCTCCTCAAACAGCCGCTCCCGCGTGCAGAAATACACGTCTTCGAGGTCAGGCTGGACCGGTTCGAACCCCTTGGGCGGGGCCTCTGAATGAACGTGGATCACCACGCGTCCGACGAGCAGGCGGCTCGAGATGACCGAATGCTCAGCTTGGTACGTCTCCAGTTCGTCCTTCTCGATGATCCGCTTCCAGATGGTGCCCTCGAGCTGGCGGATGGCCTCCAGCGGCTCGGTCTCGAGCAGAATCTCGCCCGACTCGATGATCGCCATGCGGCTGCACAGCTCGGCCACGTCCTCCACGATGTGGGTGGACAGGATGACCACCGCTCCCTCGCCCAGCTCCGAGAGCAGGTTCAGGAAACGGACACGTTCGGCAGGGTCCAGTCCGGCCGTCGGTTCGTCTACGATGATGAGCTGCGGGTCCCCGATGAGTGCCACGGCGATCCCGAAGCGCTGCTTCATGCCGCCCGAGTAGCCCCCGAGGTGCTTGGTGCGGGCGTTCCACAGATTGGTCTGCTGCAGAAGCGACTCCACGAGGTCCTTCCGCTCGCCCTTGTTCGTGACGCCCTTGAGCACCGCGAAGTGGTCCAGCAGGTCGTAGGCGGGCACCTTCGGGTAAAGGCCGAACTCCTGGGGCAGGTAGCCGAGCTGGCGACGGACGGCGTCTTTCTCGGTCAGCACGTCCAGGTCGCCCAGGTGAATCGAGCCGCTGTCGGGCTCCTGAAGCGTAGCGATGGTCCGCATCAGCGTGGACTTGCCTGCGCCGTTGGCCCCGAGCAGACCGAACATCCCGGTCGGGATGGTCAGCGTGACGTCCTTCAGCGCCTGGACGCCGTTGGGGTAGGTCTTCGAAAGATTCTCAATACGAAGCTCCATGGGGATCGGGAAGGCGTCAGGGGCGAGGCAAGCTACCGGCCTGGCACTGGCGCCGCGAAGGGCACTCGAGTGGAGAGATCCAGTCTACCGAAGCTGCTCAGGCTCAGTCGCTATGCTGTCTGTTGCCTCCAGGAAACAGCCTCAGACGGTCCGACCTCGCCAGCTCGAGGGCGTCTCACAAACACGCTGTCAACCCGATTGAATGAGGCTGTAGGGCACAATCTGGGTACCAGAGAATCTCACAGAGTTCCGCAATCTCCTTGAGAGATCCGAGAGAAGCGTTGTAAACGCCGATGAAGCCGGATGTCAAGCGGATCTGGGCCCATTTCCTGACCGTGGGGAGGCGCATCCACTTCCCCCCCCGGACATGAAAACACTTGTTCCTTCCCTCGCCCTGGTTCTGGCACTTGGCCTCACGGCCTGCGACACCAGCAACGTAGACGACGACTTCACCGTCACGGCTGCGGTAGTTGCAGACACCCAACTTGGCACCCTTGAGGCCGCCGTCACGGAGGCCGGCCTGGCCGGTGCCCTGGACGACCAGGACGAGACCTACACGGTCTTTGCCCCAAATGACGCCGCCTTTACCGCGGCCCTCACCGCGCTTGATCTCACGGCGCAGGAGCTTCTGGATCGCCCAGACCTCGCGGCCATTCTGCAGCTTCACGTGGTGGCAGGCTCCGAGCTTGAGGCCGACGACCTCGAGGACGGAGACACCGTGACCACGCTGAACGGCCAGACGCTGACCGTCGTCGTTGAGGGTGGCCGCATCGGCCTCGACACCGAGGATGCGGACAGCGCTGCCAACGCCTTTGTCTCGGAGGCCGACATCGAGGTCTCGAACGGCGTCGTCCACAAGATCGACTTCGTTCTGCTTCCCAACTAGACACAACCGTCTAGCTCAGGCCTGTGCGGCGGCTCTCCGGTGAGCGCCGCCGCATTGCGTTGGTCTCCACGGCTCGTTCGCCAGCTCGACCCGAATCCACCTCGGCCCTCGAGCTGGCGGCGGCCGTCTTACCGCGGCTCGACGGGCCGGATGAGCCCCTCTTGCGCCGTGCTCGCGACGAGCGTGCCCTCGGCGTCGAAGGTTTGTCCCCGCGTGAAGCCTCGTGCTCCGAATGCGCTTGGAGCTTCCATCGCATAGAGCAGCCAGTCATCGGCGCGAAACGGACGGTGGAACCACATGGCGTGGTCCAGCGACGCCGCCTGAATGCCCGGCTCGAACACCGACCGGCCGTGCGGCAGTAGCGCCGTCGCCAAGAGCCCCCAGTCGGAGGCGTAAGCCAGAATGGCCTGGTGAATGGCCGGATCGTCCGGGAGCGAGCTGGCGGCTTTGAGCCACGTCGCCTGCTGTGCCGGGCGCACCGTCGGGGCCAGCGGGTTCACTGGATTGACGGGCCTGAAGTCAATGGGCCGGTCGCGAGTGACCGCCGTGCGGAGTGGCTCCGGGATCTGATCCGCGATGGCCCGCGCCAGCTCCGTCTCGGACGTCAGCTCGTTGGGCGCCGGGACGTCCGGGGGCGTGTCCTGGTGGCTGTAGCCCTCCTCCGACCGGTGGAACGAGAGCGAAGCGTTGAAGATGGGCCGACCGTGCTGGATGGCCGTCACTCGGCGCGTGGTGAAGGATCCGCCATCGCGCAGCCGCTCGACCTCATAGATGATCGGCGCATGGATGTCACCCGGGAGAATGAAGTAGGCGTGCAACGAGTGGCAGTGCCGCTCATTGCCGTCTTTGCCGGGCTCCACGGTCCGGCTGGCGGCGATGAGGGCCTGGGCGAGCACCTGCCCGCCAAAGACCCGCGAGGACCCAAGAGGGCGGTTCTGGCCGCGAAAGATGTGGACCTCGATGGGCTCAAGGTTCAGGAGGTCAAGGAGATCGTCGAGGGGAGACATAGGCATGGGGTCGTGCCTGAAGAAACCGACCGGAGAACAGCGCGTGGGGCGGTCGAGGGGATTTCACCGCGCCCGCCTTGCACGAGTCCTCTCAGAAGACCTACCCTCTCGATAGTCCTGACGTGTCCCCCGACTCCCTCCCTGTCATGAAAAAGACCCTGTTCCTCGCCCTCGTGTTTGCCATCGTGTCTGGTTGCGCAACCGAGACCGAAACACCTGCCGAGGAACCCGTTCTCGGTGAGGCCGAAGCTGTCACAACCGTTGAGGAAGGCCCGGTGGACGACACGCTCGTCGTGGACGACGTTGTCGACGACGTCGTGGACGAAGAGCTGGACCCGACCTACGTACCGGAGGAGGAGTCCGTTGAGGGCGAGATGACCGAAGGCGAGATGCTCGAGCCGGAGGCCGAGTAGCTGCCATGCGCCAGCTCGATCCCTGCCTCCGCCAGCTCGTTGTTGGGCTTGGAGCAGGCATGGTCCTCGGGCTGGCGACTGTGACATCAGCCCAGCCTGCCGACACGCTCGACTGGAAGCGGTACTACCCCCTCGAGGTGGGCAACGTGTGGGAATACCACGGCGCCGAGGCCCAAGATCAGATCACGCGGTATACCCTCGTGGCCGACACCATCGCCGACGGCCGCACCTACTACCGTCGCCAGCTCGACTTTGCGTTCATCCACTATCCCCAGACAGGAGTGGATACAGCTCGCTCCACGAGCATTGATTACGTCCGCTACGCCGAAGGCGGAGTGGTCGCCATGCAATCGGTGGAGGCAGACACGGTCGCCTTCAATCCATGCTCCGAGGACGGTTTCGAGCGCGACCTGCGTCCGGCCTTCGGGGCCATCGGGCGGTGCGCCTCCCCTCCCTCATCGTTCACAGGGGACGACTCGGTGCGCGTGGAGGGCGTTTACAACACGCAATGGACGCCGCGTGCTGCACGCTCGGGTCAAGCGGGGCCGTTCGCGCCTGTCGACGTCGCTGCCATCAAGACGTACACCGTCCACGGCGCAATCTTCTCGACGTTCGTCGCCGACATCGGGCCCATCTCAACAGGCAATCTGTGGGGGCCGAGACTGCACTACGCTCGCATCGGTGGCGTGTCGTACGGTGGCCCCAGCGTGCTCGTGCGCACAGCCTCCACTCCGCGCCAGTTCGGGGCGATCTCGGTTCGGGTCCTTCAGAATCCAGTCCGGGATCTCGCTCGATTTGCCACTCGGTTTCCACCTGCTCAACCTGCACGCTGGACGATCACCGATGTCATCGGTCGCATCGTGCTGTCCGCAGACCTAGACCCTGCCAGCTCGAGGATTTCCATCCCCACTGACGGACTGGCGACGGGTGTCTACCGATTCGCGGTCTCGGCGGCCGGATCTCAAGCCGTCGCACCCTTCACGGTTATCCGATAGGAGCCCGCTCGAGCTGGCGAACACAGCTTCACGCCAGCCCGATGGTCGTGCGTAGCTTGGCGCCGCTCACGAGTTGGTGAGCGATTCAGCCTGGATGGCGGAATTGGTATACGCGGCGGTCTCAAAAACCGCTGGTGGCAACACCTTGTGGGTTCGAGTCCCACTCCAGGCACCCAACCACAGCCCTAATGAGTCACAGGGGGCTCATTAGGGCTGTTTTTCTGTGAACCACCAGCGCGATGTATGTCAGAATGTAGGCTGTAGAGTTCCAGGATCGTCGATGGGCACGTGGCGACCTACTTGACCTGGATCCGCACCGTCGTCCCGTCCGCTGAGGCCGACAGGTAGACGTTCGTCGCGTCCGCCGCCCGCGTCTGCCACCCCGTCTGATTGGCGAACGGCGGCACGGTCACCATCCCCGGCGCGTACCCCAGCCCATGGGCAATCGCCGTCTCAGCCATGTTCACCGTCTGCGTCCCCATGCTCTGCGCGGTCCGCCGCCGCCAGCCCGCCGTCCCCGTCACTTCCTTGACCCACTCCCGGCCTGTGGTGGTATCCAGCACCAGACTCCGCAACGGGAAATGCCAGTTGATGTTCTGCGGGCTCCCAGCTCTCCAGGCCGAGATGTAGCCCGTCGTCTCGTCGATGGTTGCAGACGTTTGCCCGCCGAACGTCGCCAGCGCGTGATCGCCGATCTGGTTGCCTTCGATGTAGAGATGGCGGTTTGCTACGTCTCCCGTCCCGACTATGAAGAGGAAGCCATAGTCCTGCGTCTTCGTGTCCTGGTCGTTGTAGAGCCAGTTGTCTACCGCTCGTGCGTAGTGCGTCCCCCGCATCACGATTCCTCCGTAGCTCGAGGTCACGTTGTTGTTATAGATGTGGCTGTTTTGCACCGTTGAGCGGGTGAGCGCGCCGCTGTTGTTGTCCAGCATCACCCCTGCCACATCATTCTCGTACGCCTGAACAGCGTCGATCACCACGCGCTCGCCGGAGGCGATGTTGATGCCGTGGTTGCCGTTGGCGTAGTAGCTGCCGCCGGTCACGAGCAGGTCCTCGACGCGCTTGTTCGAGAGGTGCCCGACGTTGAGTCCATTGGCACCGTTGTTATGGAACGCTCCTCCGACGATGCGCACATGGCGCGTACCCGTTCCATCGGGTGAGGGGAACCCATCGGTCGAGACCTGTACGCCGTGGCCCTGGTTGCTGTAGGACTCGCACCCCACCAACTCGATGTTCGTGTTGCCCGAGATGTAGAAGCCGGGCTGATCGCCCAGGGGTCCTGAGACGTTGCGGACCACACACCCAATGCAGCGCGCGTATTCGGTCCCGTTGGCGAAGTAGATGCCGGGCTTCGAGACCCCATCGACGGTGACGGCTG
>JBCBZH010000039.1:0-21457 GCA_039815415.1 Bacteroidota bacterium | reverse complement strand
TGCTGCTGAAGCCCCTGCTGCCGAGGCCCCGGAGACGCCTCTGAGTCTTGCTCCAGAACTCGAGGCGGCCCCTTCAGATGAGTCGGGGTACCCGGTTGCTGGAGTCACCGCGGCCCCGCCGGCAGACCCCACCCTCCAGGGCGAGCCCAATGACCGATTCGGCGTGGACCCCAGCGCAGTTCTCTCCCACGGATACATCGTGGATTCCGGCACCATCGCTCCACCAGAACGGCCGGCGGAGCCTCCGCCGACCTTCGAGCCTCTGGGCGCCTCGAGCGAAACCGACCCCGCCGAAGCGTTCCGCTCCGCTCTCGACAACTCGTTTGCCGTTCGTGTAACGGGAACGCCGTTCCTCGTGGTCGCGGTGCGGATGGAAGCCTCAGCGCCAGAGTCTGTCTACTTCCCAACGGTGGCCGAAGGCCTTCGCGGCGCCCTCCGCCCGCAGGACCATATCCTCGTGGACGAGGATCGCAAGCGCGCGGTGGTGCTGCTTCCTGCCTCGCAGGCCGATGCCGCACAGGAGCTGTTCTCTGGGCTGCAAACCCACCTCCGGCGCTCCCTCGACGATGCCGCTGCAGGCGTGCTCCGTGCCGTCGGTGCCGTGTCTGTGCCGGATGGCCAGCCCTTCACGTCGTCACGCGACCTGATGGCGTACGCCTACGAGGACTGAGAGGAGGAGATAGGAAACAGGAATAAGGAAAGAGGGGCTCGTTTCCCAGCGAGACCTTCCCAGACGGCCTGCGCTGAACCCGCCAGCTCGAGTTCTCGTTCTTGGCTCCGTCTACCGAAACGCCTTCTCGCGGCCGAGCGCGGCGACGAGGTCCGTCACGCCAATGGGACCGTGGCGATAGAGAAAGCCCTCACCGTAGGTCGCTCCGATGCGGTAGCCGAGCGTCCGCGCCCGCGCCTCCACCCAATGGAAGAACTCCGGGTTGGAGATGTAGGTCTCGGGCTCGCCGTCGGTCGAGCTGGCGTCCGGGTTGTGGAACTGGCTCTTGAAGGCCAGCAACGCCTCCAGGCGGCGCTCCCAGACCGAGGACACGTCCACCACCAGCGTCGGCTCAAAGTCCAGCGCCTGCATGTAGTGGAGCACGTGGTGTGGGCGCCAAGGCTCCTGCTGCGTACCGTCCTCATCCACGGTTTCGATCTTCTGGAGACCGCTGTAGAACAGCGCGTCCACGCTCAAGCGAGTCGCGTCGCCGTGGTCCGGGTGGCGCACGCGCTCGGCGGTCGTCAGTACGATGTGAGGCCGGTAGCGACGGATGCGGCGGATCAGCTCGAGCTGGTTGGCCTTCGTGTTCTGGATGTCCCCATCGGGCAGGCCGAGGTTGTCACGAGCCGCCAGCCCGAGGATCTCTGAGGCCTCTGCAGCCTCCTGCGCACGCAGCTCGGGCGTGCCACGCGTTCCCAGCTCGCCGCGCGTGAAGTCCACGATGCCGGTCGCGTAGCCCTGGTCCGCGAGCACGAGCATCGTCCCTGCGGCGCACAACTCCACATCGTCGGGGTGGGCGGCGAGGGCGAGGACATCGAGCTGAGGTGCAGACATGGGCAGCCGGGTGGATCTTCCGCTCACACGCTCAGCCTGCCGCACAGGTCCCATGTCAGCATCGCCTCCGCCGAACTCCACACAGCCCGCATCCCGCGCCGAGTGGCGCGCATGGCTCTCCAAGCACCACCCGCGCGACGAGGGCGTCTGGCTCATCCGATTCAAGAAGGCCGCGAACCAACCCACCGTGAGCGTGAACGATGCCATTGCGGAAGCCATCGCGTTTGGGTGGATCGACAGCCTGCCGCGCAAGCTGGACAACGAGCGGACGATGCTCTACGTCGCTCCGCGCAAGCCCGGCAGCGGGTGGTCTCGGATCAACAAGGCGCACGTGGAGCGGCTCCTGGCGAACGACCAGATGGCGCCTGCCGGGCTGGCGGCCATCGAACGCGCGAAGGCCGACGGCTCGTGGTCGATGCTGGACGATGTCGAGAACCTCGTCGTGCCCGACGATCTGGAAGCGGCGTTCGCAGCACACCCGCCTGCGGCAGAGGAATGGAAGGCATTTCCCCGGTCGGTCAAACGCGGCGTTCTCGAGTGGATCGTCCAAGCCAAGCGGCCCGCGACGCGTGCGAAGCGGATCCTCGAGACGGCTACGATGGCTCAGAACGGCGAGCGCGCCAACCAGTGGCGCCGCTAGTCGCGCCAGCCGAGCATCTGGACGACGGCCGCCAGCCCGGTGTGGTATGGCCCCTCGTGGACCTCGCGCTCAATCTCGTGGAGCGTCTCGACGCGCAGCCCCGCCAGCTCGTCGCGCAGCCCGGCAGCCGTCATGGTGATGTCGATGGCGGCCTCACCTGACGGGCCGCCCGTGTCCCGACGAGTCTGCTCCGGTGTGTACGCCTCGAGCACGAAGGCGCCACCGGGCCTCAGGCCCTGTGCGACCTGGGCGTGAAGCCGACGCCGCACGTCCGCCGGGGTGTGCGCGTAAATCGACACAATGCAATCCCACGCGCCCGGCTCGATCTCGAAGGCTCCGAGATCCGCCACCTGCGTCGCGATCTCGACGCCGCGCTCGGACGCGAGCTGGCGAGCCCTGGCGAGCCCGACATCGGACAGATCAACGGCCAGCACGTCATGTCCGCGCCGGGCCAGATACACGGCGTTGCGCCCCTGGCCTTCGGCCAGACAAAGCGTGCGGCCGACAGGGAGGCGGTCCGCACTGTCTTTCAGAAAGTCGTTCGGCGCGGCGCCGTACGCCAGGGTGGGCTCAGCAAAGCGAGCGTCCCAGAAATCAGGTGACGGTCCAGGCATAATTGGTCGTTGTTGAGAGAAGGTGGGGTTCTCGTCAGAACGGGCGTATTCGTCAGCATACGCGACGCTGACAGGTCGAGAAGAGTCGCTTCTGACAACGTCTCCCGCGCTGAGATCCCGTGGTTTCAGACCGTCTCTCTCGCCAGCTCGTTCATGAACTGCCGGATTACGCCCGCCCGATGCGCGGCCTCTGTGCGCCCGGCCTCCGTCTGCATCGTCTCCGGAAGCTTCAAGAGCTTCACCACGAAGTGGTCCGTGGCGTAGCGCCGGTCATCGAGCTGGCGAGGGGTGTCCGGCGTCGGCACGGGATCCTCCGGGTGGACGAGCCGCGAGCCCATCGCCCCGGCAGTGGCGTAGCAGCGGGCGATGCCGATGGCCCCGAGGGCATCGAGCCGGTCGGCGTCTTGCACCACCTGCGCCTCCAGGGTGCGCGGAGGAATACCTGCAGAAAAGCTGTGCGCCTCGATGGCGTGGGCGACCTCAGGAATTCGCTCCACCGGGTAGCCCTGCTCCGTCAGCCAGCTCGAGGCCGCCTCTGCGGCGAGCGTCGAGGCCCGCGACCGGTCCGGGTGGTCCTTCGGCACCGTCACGCCATCGTGCAGCCAGGCCGCTGGAATCACGACCGACAGATCCGCACCTTCTGCCTCGGCGAGCTGGCGGGCCCAGCGCACCACGCGACGGACGTGTGCGAGGTCGTGCGCGGTGTCGCCCTCGAGCTGACGAATGCGTGCTTGGCAGCGCTCGCCCCACATCGCCAGCTCGAGATCGGTCATGCCACGACGAAGTTGACGAGGCGACCTGGCACAGCGATCTCCTTCCGGAGGGTTCCATCCGCGAGGTACCGCGCCACGTTCGACTCCTCCTTCGCGGCGGCAAGCATCGTTTCTTTGCTGGCATCGGCGGCGACCGTCACGGTGCCGCGCAGCTTGCCGTTGACCTGCACAGCGATCTCGACCGTGTCCTGCGCGAGATGACTCTCATCAAACTCTGGCCAGTCGGCGGTTGCCAACGAGCTGGCGTGACCGAGGCGCGACCACAGCTCCTCGGCGAGGTGTGGGGCGAACGGCGCCAGCAGCAACAGGAACGGCTCGACGATCGCTCGCGGCACAGCGCCCCACTTGTATGCCGCGTTGACCAGCTCCATCATCGCTGAGATGGCCGTGTTGAAGCGCAGGCCCTCGATGTCCTCCGTGACTTTCTGAATGGTCGCGTGGAGTGCTCGGAGCTGATCGGCCGTCGGGCTGGCGTCCGTAAGGCGGCCCGACAGCTCGCCGGTGTGCTCGTCAAGCACCAGCCGGTAGGCGCGTGCTAGGAAGCGGTGGACGCCATCCACGGAGCGCGTATTCCAGGGCTTCACCTGCTCCAGGGGCCCCATAAACATCTCGTAGAGCCGCAGCGAGTCGGCGCCGTACTCGGCCACGATGTCGTCCGGATTGACCACGTTGCCGCGGCTCTTGGACATCTTGTGCGCCCGGCTGTCGACGCGGATCTCAGGATGCGCCGTCAGTACGAAGTGGTCGCCACGCTTCTCGACTTCTGTCTCACCCACCTTGGTCGCGACCAACCACTGGCCGTCCCGCACATCCTGATGCGTCGCAGTGCGGTCGCCGTCGCCACCGTCGTCTGGCGCCAGCTCGTCGACGTGCTCTGCCGACACGTAGCCAGACGGCTCGCCGTCCTCTCCGAGGTAGCGGTAGGTGGTGTACTCCATCTCGCCCAGGATCATGCCCTGGTTGACGAGCTTCTGGAAGGGCTCATCGGTGGAAACGACGCCTGCATCGAACAGCACCTTGTGCCAGAAGCGGGCATAGAGCAGGTGCAACACGGCGTGCTCGGCACCGCCCACATAGAGATCGACCGGCATCCAGTACGCCTCCTTCTCCGGATCGATGGGCGCCTCGTCGTTGTGGGGATCGATGAACCGGAGGTAATACCAGCACGAGCCCGCCCATTGTGGCATCGTGTTGGTCTCGCGCATTGCAGGCTGGCCGGTCTCCGGATCGGTGGTGTTCACCCACGCCTCGATGCCCGCCAGCGGGCTCTCGCCAGTGCCCGTTGGCTCATACCGGTCTACATCTGGAAGTGTCAGCGGGAGCACGTCAGCGGGCAGCGGCTTGGCGACCCCATCCACATGGAGGATGGGCATGGGCTCCCCCCAGTACCGCTGGCGGCTGAACAGCCAGTCGCGCAGCTTGTAGTTGACCTGCCGACTCCCGACGCCCTGGTCCACGAGCCAGTCGGTGATGCGCGTCTTGGCCTCGTCCACCGCCAGCCCGTTGAGGCTCACACCACGCTCGGCGATGCCCTCAATGGCCGTCGAGCTGGCGTCCGAGTTGATGGCCGGGCCTTCGCCGGTGTAGGCCTCGCCCTCCCAGTCCTCGGGGGGCTGAACCGTCCGTACGATGGGCAGTCCGTACTGTGTGGCGAAGTCCCAGTCGCGCTGGTCCTGTGCGGGGACCGCCATGATGGCGCCGGTGCCATAGGTCGCCAGCACGTAGTCGGCGATCCAGACGGGGATATTCTCGCCATTGACCGGATTGAGAGCGTGGGCGCCCGTGAACACACCGGTCTTGGTGCGCTGCTCCTGGCGGTCGCGTTCGGTCTTGCGGGATGCCGCCTCCACGTAGGCGTCTACCGCCGCGCGCTGATCGTCCGTGGTGATGTCGTTGACCAGCGGATGCTCGGGGGCGAGCACCATGAAGGTGGCGCCGAAAAGCGTGTCCGGGCGCGTGGTGTAGACCCGGATCGGCTGTTCGGGGCGGCCGACCACGCGGAAGTCCACCTCGGCGCCCTCGCTGCGGCCGATCCAGTTGCGCTGCATTGCCTTGACGGACTCCGGCCAGTCGAGGTCGTCGAGGCCCTCCAGCAGGCGGTCGGCGTAGGCCGTGATCTTGAGCATCCACTGCCGCATCGGCATCTGGATGACCGGGTGGCCGCCGATCTCGCTCTTGCCATCGACCACCTCCTCGTTGGAGAGGACCGCGCCCAGGGCCGGGCAGTAGTTCACCGGTGCGAAGGACTCGTACGCCAGCCCGCGCTCGTACAGCTTCAAGAAGATCCACTGCGTCCAGCGGAAGTAGTTCGGATCCGTTGTGTCCACCTCGCGCGACCAGTCGTAGCTGAACCCGAGGCGCTGCAGCTGCCGCCGGAAGGTGGCAATGTTCTTCTCCGTCGTCTCGCGCGGGTGCGTGCCGGTCTGGATCGCGTACTGCTCAGCGGGCAAACCGAAGGCGTCCCACCCCATCGGATGCAGCACGTTGAAGCCACGCATCCGCTTGTAGCGACTCACGATGTCGGTAGCCGTGTAGCCCTCGGGATGGCCCACATGGAGGCCCGCACCGGACGGGTACGGGAACATGTCGAGCGCGTAGAAGCCGGGCTTGCTCGCGTCGAAGCCGTCGTCGCCGGGTCCGAGCTGGCGGAAGGTCTCGTTCTCAGCCCAGTAGGCCTGCCAGCGGGTCTCGATCTCGTCGTGGGGATATCCGGCCATCGGTCTCTGCGTGAGGGGCCGTGAAGCTACCGACGCCGGTGTGGAGGCCGTGTGAGAGCGTCGGGCCTTCGGCCGATCGGCCTCGCCAATTCGAAGGTGTGTGCCTCGAGCTGGCGAAGAGGGTATCACTTAATCCTCTTTCATCTCTTTGCGCGAGCCCGGTACTCGATGGTGTCGATCAGCAGCAGGCTGGCAACGAGCCACGCCAACCCGATGGACCATCCCGCCAGCACGTCGGACAGATAGTGGACGTTGAGGTACACGCGCGAAAGCCCCACGGCCAGAATAACCAGCGGCCCGAGAAGTGCTGCCAGCGCACGGGCCCAGCGCCGATCTGTCAGACGCCAGACGAGCACCACCATCATCCCGTAGAACACGGTGGCTGCGAAGGCGTGGCCGCTGGGAAAGCTGAACCCACCTGCCGGGAGAAGCTGCTCGATTGGGCGTGCCCGCTGGAAGATCTGCTTCAGGGTGACGACGAGGATGCCGCCGAGCCCTGACGCAAACACCACGCGGACCGCCAACCCAATCCGCTTCGCCAGCACCAACCCGAGCGCGACCAGTACGACCAGCGTGACGATGGTGGCGTTGTTGCCGAAGAAGGTGACGCCTGCGATCAGAGACTCGCGCGGGCCGATGAATGCGTAGAGCGCGTCATGTGCCCCGGCATCAACACGGCTGATGCCCCCCGCCCCTTGCACCGAGCTGGCGAGGACAGCAAACACCCCAGCACACAGGACCAGGATCGCCAGCGCGACGTTCGTTCCAGCGGGACCAGACTTGGACGCAATCAAAACGCCAGCACGCCGAGCGCGATCACTCCTCCCAGGATCACCAGCCCGTTGAGAGCAAACAGCCCCACCAAGGCCAGTACGAAGGGCAAGCTGGCGAGTCGGACAAACCGGACGGCAGCCACGGCACGCACCCAAAGGTCTTTGGAACCAAGCGCGAGCCCACGCAACGCCCAGATGGCGCGAAAGATGGATGCAATCCGACTCCCCTTCCTGGACGCGCCAACGGTTCCTCCCGCTGCGGTGATCGCAGCCTGGCGGAGTTGGCCCGGAAGGCGCACGAGGTCGGCCAGCGTCCAGCCCACGAGTGCCGCCGCTCCGGCAGGAATTAGTAGCAAGGCCGCCGTTGCTAGCGCGAGCCCCCACGGCATGGCTACGGTCCCAACGGCCCCTCCAAACACCGCGAACCAGATCAGGCCCGCTGAGATCGCGCTGACGAGGCCCGTCCGATAAGCGAACCGGACCAGCGTGTCGGCGGCAGGCACCACGCGCCCGAGCTTCTGGAGCACACCCGTCGGGGTCTCTTCAAGGACGGCAGGCACATCCGCCGCCAGCTCGAGAGGAACAGCCTGTGGGTCCTCGGAGCGGGGTGGCGCCGGTTGGGGTCGGGTAGAGGTACGTTCCATGCTCTCTCAACCCCGCTCCCCCCTCGTGAGTTCGCTCGACCTTGAAACCGTTCTTGCCTCTGCTCGCACCATCGTGGTGGTCGGATGCTCGCCGCGCGGCTTCCAGACCAGCCACCGGATTGCGCGCTACATCCAGAACGTGGGCATTCGGATGATCCCGGTGAATCCGCACCAGGAGGAAATCCTGGGCGAGCGCTGCTATCCGGATGTGCAATCCATCCCGGAGGACGTAGAGATCGACATCGTGGACATTTTCCGGCGCTCGGAGTTCACCGAAGGCGTGGTGAATGACGTGGCCGAACGCGCTAGCGAGACCGGGCAGCGACCCGTCATCTGGACCCAGCTCGGCGTTCATTCCGAAGAAGCGGAGCAGGCCGCGGAGGAGGCCGGATTGCCGTACGTCGCCAACCGGTGCTTGATGGTGGACCACGCCGCGCTGACACGGGGATAGACGCGTTTCGCCAGCTCGAGCTGGCGTCGGGCGTCAGCGCTGCACCGTGGACACAGCACCGCTGTGGCCCTACGCCTTCTTCCCGTTGCCCGGTCGGCATCAGGAGACTGACTCCCTCCAAACTGCCGTCATGCCTGCGAAGGCAGGCATCCACTCGCCAGCTCGAGGTGCCCCGGCGGCTGGCACCGGTTTCGCGCGAGCACGGACACAGCACCCGTGTCCCTCCGTCCTCTATTCGACGCGTTGGCGACGCTACGAGCTAGCCATGGCCTCAGCGAGACGGGTGATCTGCTCACGAACGGACGCGCGCATCGGCACAAGACGAGAATCGGCGTGATGCCCGGTGGCGTCTACTGCGGCCGTCATGAACCAGAGCTGAGCGTCGGCCCCTGCTGAGAGCGGGCGGCGCCCCGGTGCTGCGGTGAACACGTCCACGCCAGACTCGATGCTGGAGGCAATGGAGTAGGCGTTGTGCAGCTTGTCCGCCAGCGCGACCGCCGCTGCCTCGGGCGGTCCCGCCGAGAGGCTGTCGAGATACGCCTGCTTTCGGACCCGCCACTTCAGGCGGCTGCCCTCGGCATCGCGCTGAGGTTCGCTCACGGCCTCGATGATGCGCACCACCTGCTCCCCAACCCGGGCCGCCAGCACGTCGCGGTCCAGATCACGGCGCCATCGGTCGGCATCTTCGAGGGCATCGTGAAGGAAGGCGGCAGCGATGGTCTTGTCGTCCCAGCCTGCTCGCGCGACGGTGACCGCTACGGTTGTGACGTGCGCCATCGTCGGGACGCGAGCGATTCCCCCGTCGGGCGGCGCCAGCATCGGATCGCGCCAGCGCCCCTTGCGATGCGTTCCCGCGTGCCATTCCGCCGCCAGCTCGATGGCCTCCTCCACGAGCGAGGAAAAGAAGCCACTCATAGCCGGACGACGTGATGGACGGACGGATCGGGCTCGATGGCGCCGATGAGATCCACGAACACGTCGAGCCCGTGACGCGCGGCGAGCTGGAGGGGCGAGAGGGCGCGCTCCTGCAGGGTACCGCCGGGTTTAAGAGCGGCGTACACACGCTCTAGGCGAACCCGGATGTCGTCGTGGTTCCGCTTCTCGACGCGCACGGTCTTCGTTTGGAGGCGGTTGAGCGCCTTCACCATCTTCGTCTGGGCGGCTCCCAGCGCCGACTCGAGCGTCGAGCTGGTGGCCGTAACGGGGCGGTAAAGCTGTACTGCGAGGGCATGGAGCGCCCCACGGGCCTCACCGAACGCCGTCGCGAGGTCGGTGTCCGACGCCTCCCGGGCGAGGTTCCGCCAGATGGCGTCTAGATCGTCCCGCAAGTCCTGAAGCATCAGCTCGTAGCGGTCTAGCACCTTCGCCACACCGGGCTCCACCACCGTCAGGCTCAGGCGCGGCCAGATGATGGGCATCGCGATCCCGAAGCGCTCGTAGACCGACTTGAGCTGCGCGAAGTAGGCCGCCTCGCCCGGCCCCGCCACGTAGGCGACCGTCGGCAGAAGCACATCTTGGACGAGAGGCCGGAGCACCACGTTCGGGCTGAGGCGCTCAGGCTCGTCGCGCGTCCACCGCGTCAGCTCGTCGCGAGAGAGAGTCTCTCCACCGCGCAGTCGGAACGCCTCCCCCTCTGGGTCAATGGGCATCCGCTGTCCGTCCTCTGTGAACGCGAATAGGTTGACCGGCATCGGCGCCACCTGGGCGTGAAAGCCCGCGGCCTCGAGCTGGCGACTCACGTCCTGCAACACCTCGTGCGTCCCGCCCCAGTCGGCCGCCTCCTGTTCGAATACGGGCGCAGCAAGGGCCTTGAGGCGCGGATCATCCACCGACATCAAAATCAGGCCGGGCGCGAGGCGGCGGAGCAACCGCGCAAAGGCGTCGCGCATGGACACGCCGGGGCGGTAGCACGCTCCCGCCAGCTCGAGCACCTCTTCGCGGTGTGGCCCTTCGGGTAGCGCGGCCTCGAGCTGGCGAAGCGTCGTCGCCAGAGCGTCCGCCTCCAACGTCATGCGCCCCACTGGGCCTCCGGCGGCGTCGGGAGCGTAGCGGACGCGGTGCACGTCCGGGCCGTCGGTGAACGTCGCCGTCTGGACCTCCTCGAAGTCATGGTCTTCGCCTGCGAGCCAGAACACGGCCACCGCCGGGCGCCCCGTCTCGGCCTCGATCTGCTCGGCATAGCGGACTGCAGAAAGTGCTTTATAGATGCTGTAGAGGGGTCCCGCGAACAGTCCGAGCTGCTGCCCGGTCACGACGGCCACGGACTCGGGCTGGCGAAGCACGTCAGTGCGCGTGAGCGCGTTCCCGCTGGCACCCCAGGCGCGGTTCTGCTCAGCCAGGATGCCCGCCAGCGCGTTCCGGTCTACGGGTCGGGCGGCCGCTGCGGTTGCCGCCTGCGCGCGGTGCTCAGGATCGCCCCAGTCCCACGCGTAGAACGCCAGCGCGTCGGGCTCGCGACGGAGAATAGCCGTGGAGAGTGCGGAGCCGCCGAGGGCCTCAGGGTCGAGCTGGCGGACGGTGGACGGCATCATCCGTCAGACCCATCCTCCTCGTTTCCGTCTTCATCCCAGTCTTCCTGGAAGATGGGCTCGCCATCCTCCTCTTCAAACGATCCCATGATCTCGCTGAACTGCCGCAGCCCTTCGGTCATTCCTTCGAGTTGAGCATCGAGCTGGAGCGCCCATCGGGCGCCGAGCCAGCGAACCGACGTGACTTGCACAGACTCGACCTCCGCCCCAAACATCTCCGTGCGGGACCGACCGACCACATGCACGAGAGAGTCGCCCTCGGCGACATGCCCGAGGATCTCAGTCCGCATCGATGCCAGCGATTCGCCCATCATGGGCTCCATGTTGGTCATGAGGTCCATGAACCGAGCGAAGATGAGCACCTCATCTGTCTCGCCCCGAAGGCTTTGTGTGGCCTCCGTGGTGTCCATCTCCGCGATGAACTCAACCAGGTCGGACATCACCGCCAGCTCGGCAGGGTCAATCAGGCTCCCCGCAGCTTCCCAGTCCGATTCAGCGAACGCGTCGAGGTAGGCCCGAACAGCCGCTTCGGCGCCCTCGGGGCCAGGCGTGGTGACATCGGTCTGCCCCTGCCCCACACCGGCGCTGAAGAGGAGCGCACAACAGAGAATCAGGCGGCGCATCGCAAGCTCAGTTCTCGGCCTTCATCCGCGCGATTTCGTCACGCAGCTTGGCAGCTGTCTCGTAGTCCTCGTCTTCGATGGCCTTCTGCAGCTGGCCTTCCATCCGGTCCAGCCGAGACGTTGGCGAGGCGGGCTCAGACCGCTCGATGGTCTCTTCCATCATCGGGTCGTCGTCGTCGTCTCCCATGGAGTCGTCCGCAGGGATGCCGGCTTCATCGAGAACGGAGGCCGCCACGAAGAGGGGTGCATCGGTGCGCACCGCAAGCGCGACCGCATCCGACGGACGCGCATCGAGTTGGGCCTCTTCGTCGTCGTAGACGTAGCGGACTTTGGCGAAGAAGGTGCCTTCGCGGAGATCGTCGATCACGACGTCCGTAACCTCTGCGCCGAGGGAGTCGAACAGGTTGCGCAGCAGGTCGTGGGTCATGGGCCGAGGCGGCTGGATCTTCTCCAACTCGAGGGCGATGGCTTGCGCCTCGAAGGCCCCAATGATGATCGGGAGCCGCCGGTTGCCACTCACCTCTCCGAGCACCAGCGCGTAGGCGCCACCGGACGAGGGGCTCGTCGAAAGCCCGATGATGTCGACCTGGATATAGTCCATGAGATGTGTGCCAGCGGACGGCCGGAGCGGCCTAGAAACGGTCTGCGAAGATACGTGCTCAGGCGCTGTGCTATGCGGCGGCACCTGCATCGCGGAGAACACCCGAGAGGGCCTCTCGGAATGCCGCGTTCTCCACATCCGTGCCGATAGACACGCGTGTCCACCCCGGCGTTCCCTCCCGGGGTGCGAGCGCCGGGTAGCCCGTCACATCGCGGATGAGAACCCCGCGCTCCGCCATCTGTGCGCGCAACACGCTGGCGTCGAGCGGGGTGCGGAACAGGAAAAAGTTGGCATCGCTCGGGATGGCCTCGACGCCCTCGAGCCCCGTCACCCAAGCGAACAGTTCATCCCGGCTGGCGACGAGCTGGCGAACCCGGTCGTCGATCAGATCGGCGTGGTCCAGCATCGCCAGCCCGAGAGCCTCGCCCCATCGGTCCACGAGAAACGGCACCCGCGCCTTCTCGATCTCCTGAATTAGATCCGGCGCTCCGATGAGCGTGCCCAGACGGACACCCGCCATGCCCATCGCCTTCGAGAAGGTCCGCATCACCAGCACATTGTCGTGCCGCTTGACGAGATCGAGGGCGGTGGGTCCAGTGACGAACTCGTGGTAGGCCTCGTCGATGAGCAGCACGCCCGGAACACCCTCCGCCAGCGCGTTTAGGTTCTCGTGTGAGATCGACTGGCCGGTCGGGTTGTTGGGCGTCGTGACAATGGTAAGCGGCGCATTGGAGCCGACAGCGGCGTCGAGGATCGCGCTGGCGTCGTGGCCAAAGTCGGGGCGGGGATCGACTTCCACAAGCCGAGCGCCGTGCATCCGTGCTACGCTGGCATAGAGCGCAAACATCGGATGCGGCAACACCACGGGGGTGCCCTCGCTCAGAAAGCAGAGCCCGATGGTGTGAGCAATCTCGTTCGATCCATGCCCCACAATCAGGCCCTCTGCAGGGATCTCCCACCGGTCGGCCAGGGCGGCGATGAGGCGGTGTGGGCGATCGTCCGGGTACCGATTCCACGGCGTCGCCAGCGCGTCCGCGATGGCCGCCTGCTTCACCGACTCCGGAAGATCAAACGGGCTTTCGTTCTGATCCACTTTCGCATCCACATGGGTGGTGGTGGGGACGCGATACGCCGTCTCCGCGCGGATCTCGGGACGAACGAGGTGGAGAAAAGACATCGGGTGTTGGGTGACGGGCAAAGAGTGATGAGAGCCAACTACGAGACCCTGTCGCCAGATTCAACCCGCTCATTCCCGATCTCTCGTCTCTCGTCACCCATCAGCCGAACCTGTACGGCCAGTGCGTGGGCGTCCAGTCCCTCGGCCTGCGCGAAGCGAACGACGGACGGGCCATCGGCGGCCAGGCGAGCTGGCGAATACTGGAGGACAGACTGGCGACGGAGAAACACGTTGACACCCAGGGCGGATGCGAACCGCGCAGTACCTCCAGTCGGTAGCACGTGGTTGGGACCGGCGAAGTAATCCCCAACGGGCTCAGGCGTGCTGGGTCCGAGGAACACAGCGCCAGCATGACGAATGCGCTCCCACAACGCGCTGGCGTCGTCGGAGAGGATGACGAGGTGCTCAGGCGCCAGCTCGTCCACACAAGCGATGGCGTCGTCCATCGAGTCGGTGACGATGGCCGCGCCATAGGCTGGGAGCGAGGTCTCGAGCACCGACCGCCGCGGCAGGGTTGCCGTCAGTCGCTGCACCTCGTCGGCCACAGCGGTCGCCAGCTCGAAGCTGGGCGTAACCAGCACGGCGCTGGCGCGGTCGTCGTGCTCGGCCTGAGCGAGCAAGTCGGCAGCGGCGTACGTCGGGCTGGCGTCGGCGTCGGCGAGCACCACCACTTCGCTGGGACCCGCGACGGAGTCGATCCCGACTTGACCGACGACCAGCTTCTTGGCCGTCGCCACATAGGCATTGCCCGGACCGACGATCACGTCCACGCGCGGCACGGTGTCCGTCCCAAACGCCAGCGCACCGATGGCCTGCGCACCGCCTACGGCGTAGACGTGCTCGATCCCGAGCAAACGCGCGGTCGCCAGCACGAGCGGGTGCGGGAGCCCATCCGGACCAGGAGGCGAGCAGACGTGCAGCTCATCGACGCCTGCAACCAACGCGGGGACCGCGTTCATGATGACGCTCGACGGCAACGGCGCCGTTCCGGCTGGAACGTACAGCCCGGCCCTTTCCACTGGCGAAACTCGCTGTCCCATGGTGGCGCCAGTGCCATTGGCCGCGCGCCATGAGGTCGGCATCTCGCGCTCATGGAAGCGCCGCACGTTGCCTGCCGCCGTCTCGAAAATGGCTCGCAGTTCCGGGTCTAGGGCGTCCAGCGCGACGTCGAGCTGGCGAACGGGGACGCGAAGAGAGCCTGGCCGGACGCCGTCGAAGCGCTCCGTCAGCTCGGCCAAGGCCGCATCGCCGCGCTGGCGAACAGCGTCCAGAATCTCCCGAACGGACGCCTCGATGGTCGCATCGAAGACGGCGCCTCGGCTCAGAACCGCCTCGAGGCGATCGTGGCGTTCGGCGTAGGGAACAATGGGCAGCAAGCGCGACATGAGGCGAACGTACCTCAGCACCTAGTCCGCGATCCCGGTTCATCCCTCATTCACCTGCCCAGGCCCCGATAAGCCTGCTGATGATCCGTTTCCCCTCTTGTCGCGTAGACCGCGAGCTACCATGTCTCGGCGACAGCCGGGAGGGGTTTCAACGCCACCGGACGCAGCACGGGTGAATCGATGGGCAACCGCAACGCTCGCGCCCACTCAGGCCGCCGTGCCAGCCGCACCATCAGCGCGCGGGCCAGAGGCTCGTTGTCGTTGGCGAGATGTACCAGCCCAAGGAGGTACAGTGCTGGCGCAAAGCGTGAGTCGTGAGCGAGGACCTCTTCGAGAGCCGTCTGCGCATCGAGATGGCGGCCCTGTTCCATGAACGCACGCGCAGCCCCCATCGCCCCAAGCTGGGCGTAAGGACTGGAATGCCGAATCCTGGAGAACAAGGAATCGGCCATCACCAGCTCGCCATGACGGAGGTGGTGATGCGCCAGCGCGTAGACGGCTGGGAAATACCCAGCGCGTGACGCCCCTTCATACGCCCCTCGGGCCTGATCTTCGTTTCCGGCCTCCTCGAGAATCGATCCCGCAAGGAACTGAAGCACCGGGTCGTCAGGATCAAGACGAGCAGCCTCAGCGACGCGAGCCACGTGGCCTCCGGGAGCCCGGCCCAACCGCACGGCATCGACCGCTTCGAGAGCCCGCGCACTTGGCGCCTCGGCCGCGGCATTACGCAGCGCACGCCGCAAGCCTACGGGCTCGCTCGCCTGCTGGAATGCGCGGATGGCTGGAAACGGATCTGCAGCAAGACACACGTCCTGACGCAGCAAATCCGGGTCGTTCTCCGTCGAACGCCCGCTCACGATCACGCCCAGAACCCGTCCCTGCTCATCGAGGAGAGGACCTCCACTGTCGCCCGGACGAACCGGATTGGCCGAGACCCGCACCCAGCGATCCCCGAGGTCGAGGTCGGCATGGCGGCTTCCCACCGTGATCGTCTGCACGCGCTCCGCCGGGTTGTTGGGCCACCCACCAGAGAACGTCACGCCGCCCCCAGACGAGTACTCGGGCGCCAGCGCGAGGGGGCGCAGTCCTCCCTCCCGCGCACGCTCGGCATCGATCTGAAGAATGGCGACATCCCGCACCGGGTCGAGAGCCCACGCCCTACCCGCCACAATTCGGCGGCCATTGGGCAGGACCACCCGCACCTTCCTCGCCCCGGCCACCACATGGTAGGCCGTCACCAGCGCGTCGTCGCCGATCAGAAACGCAGATCCTGCACGGCGAAATGCTCGCCCATCGACACGTCCCTCCGTCTCCACAGCCACCACGGACCGCACGCTCTCCATCGCCGACGAGCTGGCGGCGTGCGCGTGCACAGACAGCGCTGGCGTAGACACATCAGGTTGGAGATCGACCGATGGCAGCGTCTGAACCCCCGGCTCGCGTGCGCGAAGCACCACCTGACGCCGGACTTCGATGATGTCTCCGGTCTTGCGTACCCGCACCGAGCTGGCCCCCATCATCTGCCAGCCCGCACCCAGATCCGGGGCCACCTTGCTCATGGCTCGAACCCATGCCCTGTGCTCATTCTCTGTGGGCGCAACCGCCAGCGCCTCGAGCGTCCAAGTGACCGTCCCCCCCACCGCCACGGCCTCCCGATCTACGCTGGCGAACGCGAGTGCCTCCTGAGCATGCGCGCTGGGAATCGCGCAAAGCACCATGCCCAGCGCCAGCCCCACAACTCGAGGCAACGAAGAAAAAGGTCCGTACCGCATCGCTCCGGGGGATGTCCCGGATCCGTGCGGAAGAAGAAGCGGGCTCAGGTGCTGGCTTCGACGATGGCGCGGACCCAGGTGGCGAGCTGATCTCGGACAGCTCTCCCGACTTCAAGGACTTCCTCGTGATCGAGAGCGGCAGTGTTCAGACCAGCGGCGGGATTGGTGATGGTGGAAATGCCCAGGACCGGAAGGCCCAGTGCAGCAGCCTGGATGGCCTCTGGCACTGTACTCATACCGACAGCATCGGCTCCGGCCTGGCGGAAGTATCGGATCTCAGCGGGCGTTTCATAAGAAGGCCCAGAAGTCCATACGTACACGCCTTCACGGTACGAAATTCCCAGTGTTAACGCAATGTTACGCGCCGTGCCCCTCCACGACTCATCATAGGGATTTGACATATCCGGGAACCGGACCTCGTGTTCCCCTACGGGTCCAGCCAATGGAGACGCGAAGGTGAGATTCAAGTGATCCGTGATGAGCATTAGCGTTCCGGGTCCATAAGCCGGGTTGATTCCACCCGCGGCGTTGGTCAACAGAAGCCGCTTGGCTCCCAACGCATGGGCCAGGCGAACCGGAAACGCAACCTCACGCGGCGAATGGCCTTCGTAGAAGTGCACGCGTCCCTGAATCACCAGAACCGGGCGCCCACCGAGGGTCCCAAGAACCAGCCGACCCGCATGACCTACAACCGTGGATGCGGGAT
The DNA here is from genome assembly GCA_039815415.1 of Bacteroidota bacterium. Taxonomy (GTDB): domain Bacteria; phylum Bacteroidota; class Rhodothermia; order Rhodothermales; family Rubricoccaceae; genus JBCBZH01. The sequence continues at coordinate 4,507 of JBCBZH010000039.1, read as the reverse complement.
AGTGCGGCACATCGGATGTGGAGATCACAACCGCATCCTCCACATCGTCGGCGAGGGCACCGAGACCGGACCCCAGCACCAGGGCCATCTCCGGAACGAGGTCGGTGTGAGCCCGAACGGCAGCGACCGCGTCACGCGTCGCCTGAGCATCGGAAGCAGAGTCGTGGATCATTGGCTGGATGCGCGGCGCGCGATGTAGACGAGATAGGCCGTAATGGCGGCAAAGGCGAGCTGGCGAATCGGGACGATGCGGAGCGCTCGGAGCGGAGCGGTCGGGCTGTCGGCCCCCAGTGCAACGGTGTAGAGCGCCAGCCCAAGCCCAACGGTCAGCAGGGAGCCGATGAGCGCAGCGGAGGTAGCGAGGCGCCGCCCTCCCGCACCGAACGCCGCCAGCGCGAGCAGCCCGTAGGGCAAGATCGCGCCACGCAGGCTACTCCACACCGCATCGGGAGGAAACGGGATCATCGTCCTCGAGCTGGCGATGTGGGGGTACGTCGCGCTGGCGACGAGGCCGAGCACCAACACAAGGGCCGTGAGCGCCTGCAGCCCACGCGCGGAGGACGCTTCGCTCATGCGTCCCACTCGGCGCCATCCTCATCCTCGGCCAGCCCCTCCACGGCTTGCCGTGCGACATCAAACCCGAAGCCGCGGCGCACGAGGTAGTCCATCGTTTTCTTCTGGCGCTTGCGACCATCCGCCTCTGAGGCCAGCGAACGCCATTTCTTGGCGGCCTGCTCGCGGGCCTCCGCGCCGAGATCCTCGGTGTCCGCCAGCGCGTCAAGGGCGTCGTCGATGTCGCGGCGGCCCACGCCACGGCGGATCAGGTCTTGGCGAATTCGGGCAGGTCCGTAGCCGGGTCCGTTGAACCGGCTGGCGGCGTACTGACGCGCGTAGGCCGCATCGTCGAGCAGCCCGAGCCGGTCGAGGTCCGCGACGGTGTCCTCCACGATGGGCTCGGCAAAGCCCTTCTGGAGGAGCGACCGCCGGACCTCGTCTGTGGTCCGCGCCCGGTGTGAGACGTACCGGAGCGCCGCCGCCTTGGCGGCAAACGTCTCTTGCCGAACAAGCAGCTCGCGCTGCCGCATGGCAGACAGTGGCATCCCTTTGCGGAGGCCGGCGTCGATCACCAGATCCACCGCCAGCCCGAAGGCGAAGGCGTCGTCGAGAAAGACACTCGCACGGTCCGGGTCCTTCTTCTGGCGCACGATGCGCGTGATGGTGCCATCCGCCAGATCGAGATCGGCAGGATTGGGGCGTTCAAGTTTTCGTTGTCCGAAGGCCATGCATCATCAAACGCCAAACCTCAGACGGAGTGCCAACGTGTTCGGTATCGCCCCGATCTGCTCGCTCAGTCATGCAATTGTCCACCCCAGTCATGATGACCGCTGGGAAGAGTTCATCTCGAACGCCCCTGCCCGCGGATCAACGCCGACACGTCGCCCCTCGCTCACAGACGAACCGAGCCCCTCGCTCCACCGTCAGCCCGCCTGCAAACGTTACACGCGTTCCGGCTTCGATTGTCAGCGTCGCGCCCGGCTCCACACGAACGAGCTGGCGAAAGGTGGTCCCGCTCGTTTCCTCTCCCATCCAGGAATCTTGCCGGAGCACGATCTCGTCCGCGCGGCGAATGTCAGGGATGAACTCGAAGGCCATCGTGGAGTCTGCGTCACCTGTGTAGCGGATCTGGTCGATGGCGAACCAGTTGGGGGCCACGCCATCGGGGTAGTGCGTGTACCCGCTCACGTTGGGACGCGTCCACGGTGTGATCTGGGTCGCCACGCCCGGTCGATACATCGTCTCGGCATCGATCTCCTTGGGGTGGCACCCGGGAAGCGTCCCAGAGCACCGGGTCGGGCCGAAGTGGACGGAGTTCGTGGGGAGGAGCAGATCGTAGCGGTAGCGGCTTGCCGGACCATCGGGATCGCCCTGAGACAGCGTGATGAGCAGGCCGGTCGCTGCGAGGTCTCGCCAGATGACGCCATAGTCCGGGTTGGGACGCCCATCTGGCAGCGGCACGAACGTCGCCGGGTAGTTGTTGAAGTAGCCGACGCGCTGGCGACTCTCCAGTCGCAACACCTCCGCACCCGACCCCTCGGCGAGCGGTACCTCAACTACCTGACCGGTGGTGTAGAGCGGACCAATCGTGTGCGTAGACGTGGCCCCGGAGTCCGGCGAGAGCTGCCGCACATCGGCCCATCCCATCCGAATCATCTCGTGCGACCCCAGCGACGGAACCGGGTCGTAGTTGCTCTTCGCGGACGACGCGTTCACGCCACACATGGCGCTGTACCGGCATGCGGCGTGCCCCCTCTCCCCGCGCGGAGGCACATCGAAGGGCACATCGTTGGTCTCGATGATCCGGGTATGGACCATCTCGAACAGGTCGTGCCCGTATTCGTGGATCAGGCTCGGCCGGGGGGGCATCTCTCCAATCCACACGATGTTTCCCGAGTTCGACTGCACCTTGACCTCGCGGCCCTCCCTCGGGCTGGCGAAGCGCAACGTCGGGAATCGCCCGCCAGCCCGACGGTGCGCGCCCAGCCTCTGGATGCCCGCCGAATAGAACGCGATGTCGCGGCGGACAACCAGGAACATGTGGTCCAGCACACCATCGGCATTCAGGTCGTAGTCAGCGATGTCAAAGCCGGGCTGGCGAACCACGGTCTCGAGAATCTCCTTCACCAGCTCGCCGTACCCGACGCCCGTGTCCTGGACGGTTCCATCGGGGCCGATGGGGTCTGTGTAATGCGCATTCTCATGCGCCGTGATGTAGACCACAGGGCGGCCCTTTCGGTCGCGAGGCCACGTGTCCCCGGTGAGGACGTGAGGCCCCCGAGGCCCGTTGCGCGATTGCCAGTAGAAGTATGCCGACAAGCTGGAGTCGCCCAACGTCAACGTCTCGGCGTTGACGCGACTGGGCTCGGTCTCGAACAGGTTGACGCCAAAGGGCGGCAGCTGAAGCAGCGACCGGGGCCGACCGCTGGCATCCCGAAGCGGCCACTCGGCCATCTGCGCCTCGTCGTCTGGAAACCGCACGAAGACCACCAGCGCGTGGACCGTGTCCCGCGACCGGTCGAGCGTAGACGGCGCGGGCGCATCCACGGAACTATCGTTCCGCGCCGCCAGCGCGACGACCCCGGCAAGGAGCAGGACGACAACAATTCGCATGGCGTCAAAGATGGAGAAGAAACCTCTTCGGTGTCACGATCTTGCCTGCGATGTCGTCTCTCACCGTCCACGACGCTCTCGAGCGCCCCGTCCGGCTCCACGAGCCGCCGCTCCGGATTGTCTCGCTCGTTCCCTCTCAGACCGAGCTGCTGGCGGATCTCGGCCTAGACGACGAGGTCGTCGGGCTAACGCGGTTCTGCGTCCACCCGGCGGACTGGAAAGCCCGAAAGACCATCGTTGGCGGTACCAAGACGGTGAATGTGGATCGGGTCGCCGCTCTCAAGCCGGATCTCGTGATCGCGAACAAGGAGGAAAACGTCCGCGAGCAGGTGGACGCACTGGCCGAGCACGTCCCGACCTACGTCACGGATGTCTCGACCGTCGCCGACGCCAGCGCGATGATCCGCACCGTTGGGGCTCTCGTCGGGCGCGCGGAGACCGCCCTCGAGCTGGCGGAGACCATCGACGGGGGATTCGCCGAGTTGTCGCCGTCGCCTCGCCAGCGCGCGGCCTACCTCATCTGGCGCGATCCGTGGATGACCGTCGGCGGCGACACCTTCATCTCCGACGTGATGGGGTATGCTGGATTCGACAACGTCTATGCTGATACCACGCGCTACCCAACGGTGACGCTGCCGAACCTCCGCTCTCGCCAGCCCGACGTGATCCTGCTGTCCTCGGAGCCATTTCCTTTCCGAGAGCCCCACATCGAGGAAGTGCAGGCCGCTGTACCTGAGGCGGAGATCACGCTGGTAGATGGAGAGGTGTTTTCGTGGTACGGAAGCCGGATGAGGAATGCGCCGCCGAGCCTTCGTACGCTGAAGGCGTCGCTTGCGCCGCATCTCCCATGACCGACCTTCCCGACTCTACTCTCGAACTAATCGCGTCTGGCCGGAAAATCGAGGCCATCAAGGACCTGCGAGCGCGCACAGGAATGGGCCTCCGCGAGGCGAAGGAGGCCGTAGAGGCCATTGAGCGCGGCGAGTCCGTCTCGATTCCGCAGCACGCGCGTCTCTTTGGCGCCGACGCCCCTGAAGCGGCCCCTGCCCCCAACGAGCTGGCGACCCGTGTCCTGGCGCTCGTTCAGAGCGGGCAGACCATTCAGGCCATCAAGGAGGTCCGAGATGCGACAGGATCGGACCTCCGCGAAGCCAAACAGCTTGTGGACCGGATCGCCCAAGATGTACAGCCGGATGTCGCTCCGGCGCCCGCCAGCTCGCAACAGGCCGCTCGGCTCGTGGTCCTCGCGGCCCTGCTCGTTGCCCTGCTGGGTGTTCTCCTCACCTTTCTGATCGCCGTGTAACGAGACGCGGGGGGGGGGGGGGGGGGGCCCCCCCCC
>JBCBZH010000397.1:0-2391 GCA_039815415.1 Bacteroidota bacterium | reverse complement strand
GTTGAGCTGGGTTTGGGCATTGAGGCCCGCGGTTACCGTGAAGCGCTCAGTGGGCGGTGGCGTCCACTTGACATCGAGGGCCTGGGAGAGCAGGGCGAGGTCAAAGGCGGGCGTGTCGCCTGGGGCCGGGTCGCCAAACCGGCGGTGGGCGTCAAACTCCTGTCGCACGTTGCGCTGGACCGACACGATTGCATCGATGGCGTGGCCGCCGCCAGGCTCCACATGGGCGTGCAGAGAGGCGACATCGTGCGTGATCTCCTGCTTCGGCGCATCGATGGCGTAGGCGAACGTGTAGTTCCAGTCCGGATCCGGCCCGCCGCGGTCAATGATGGCTTGCAGGTTGCGCGCATTGCCGAAGTGGGAGCCCCGGTAGATGCCCAGCGTGGAGCGGTAGCGCCGGAGATGGCCCTCCAGCTCGAGCGGCCCGCGCGTGAGCCCGAGTGCGAGGTGGCCCGAGGCCTCAGCGAATGCGGAGTTGCGGATTACGAAGTCCGGCGAGCGCGCATCGCCAGCCCGACGCATGGACCCCTGGAAGCGCCACGAGAAGCCTGGAATCCCCGCCGGAGCGTCTCCGATCTCTGCCGACGCCGCCCCTTGAAGGTTGTTGGTGAACGCCTGAAGCGAGACTCCCCCTTTCAGGCCGGATTGGGTTGGGAGAGGCGCATCATCCAGCCGGATCACGCCGCCGATGGCTCCGGCGCCATACTCGACGCCCGCCGCCCCCTTGATCACCTCGATGCGGTCAGCCGAGAACGGGTCGATCTCCGGGGCATGCTCGCCGCCCCAGGCCTGTCCTTCCTGCTCCACACCATTCTGGAGAATCAGCACGCGGTCCGAGTGCAGGCCACGCACAACGGGCTTCGAGATGGTGGGCCCGGTGGTCAGCGCCGTCACGCCGTTGATGGCTTCGAGGGTTTCGCCAAGCGTCTGGCCCCGCACGGCCTCCAGATCCTCACCGTCGAGGATGGACACCGCCTGATCGCTTCGGCGCAGGACATCATCGCCCTGAACCACCACCTCGCCGAGTTGGGAGTCCTCGGGCGCCAGCTCGACCTCCAGCGCCACGTCGCCCCCGCGAAGGTCTACTCGGAGTCGCTCGGTACTGTAGCCGAGGTACGAGATGACTACCGTGAGCGTATCCGGCGCCAGCCCGCGCAGGCGAAAGCGGCCGGCGGCATCCGTAGCTGTTCCGGTCATGTCCGAGACGCGGATCGCCGCGCCAGGAAGCGGATCGCCCGTCGCAGCATCCGTGACGATGCCGGACAGCGTGCGCTGCGGACCCGAGTGGTCCGTGATTGGCGACTGTGCCCACACCGATGCCGCCAGCCCGAGGCAGACGGCAATGAGGGTGCATCGGGAAAGGCCCGAAACGAAAAGAGACATGCAAACCTAGAGGCACTCCTGCACGCCATGGCGCGCGGAGACCGAGAGAGACTTCGGGCTAACGACCTCCGCCAGCCCGACCGAACGACTTCTCTATGCCGCTGGCGGTCCCCGTGCCGCGCGCGGGACATCGTCGGTTGCAGCCCAGGGTGTAGACGACTCTATCGGAAGCGGGCTCTCCGACACGGAGAACACTGCGCTCAAGTTGGCGACCGAGGTTATCGGGGGAGCTGAGCACAGGGCACACTCCGTCTCGGCGACCTCTGGGCTATGCAGCTGCACTTCGGCGGTGTGATCGCCTTCGAGCTGGTGGTGATCGCTGTGGTCGTGGGTTCCCTCCACACGCTCGGCGAGGTGTGTGGCTTCATGGACGACCGGCATCACGACGCCCCCCATCGCCAGCGCGATGAGGAGTGTCAGAGCAAAGAGGGGTCGGAGGGCGTCCATGGGGGCCGTAATACACGGCAGAACGTTTCAGGCTCCCAATCGGGTATGTGCGCCGCTAAACGGTACGTCTGAATCCCGAGACGCCTCGCCAGCTCGGTCTGACGAGGCGAAGAATGGGTCGTGAATCGCAGGAGGTGCCGAGCGGATTTGAACCGCTGTAGCAGGTTTTGCAGACCTGTGCCTAACCCCTCGGCCACGGCACCATGCGCGCAAGATAGCGCCCCCATACACGCCAGCCCGACGAACGCCCTGCGAAACTGCCGTCACGGAGCAGAAGGCAGGCCTGCGTGTGAACAGTACTGCGAACAGACTCCGCATTCGCTGACCGTCACCATATCCCGCAGAGCTCTTGCCTAATCAAACGCTCGAACGGTGTCTTCAACGCCAGCTACTAGGACACCTATCGGAAGCCAGATCGCCAAGCTGTATCCACCCATCTCCGCAGATCAATGGGATGCCGAACACGTCCAAGCTGATCTTGATGCCCGGCTCCAGACAGGCACGTTCGACCCGCGGAGTATCGTCCCATCGCGCTTCCTCCGGGCGTCAAGCCCTACGTTG
>JBCBZH010000099.1:0-13258 GCA_039815415.1 Bacteroidota bacterium | reverse complement strand
GTGGGGTTGGGCGCCCGCGCCGCCGGCGGTGCCGCCGTGAGCGGGGGGGGTGGGGCGTTGTGGTTTGTAACCTGGTGGTTAGGGGGGTTGGCGGTGCCCCTGGGCCTGAGGGGGTGGGTGCAGCCTGGTGGGGGCGACCCCCAGGGCGGCTCCCGTGGTGGGGAGCCGCCCTTCTTCTGTGCAGGACCTGGGCGCGGGCCGTACACTCAGGCCCATGAATGCGGTCTGGATCGTCCTTCTCGTCCTCGCGGTCTTTCCGCTGTTCTGGTCCGGCGTGTGCATCGTCATCGGCATGATGGGCTGGTCGCGCCTGGCGGCGGCCTACCGGACCGAAGCGGAAGCAACGGGCGAAACCTTTCGGTTGGTGACGGGAATGGTCGGTCTCTCGTCGTACCGTAGCGTGCTGACCGTGAGCCTTGAGCCAGAGGGTCTGCGGCTCGCAGTGATGCCCCTCTTCCGGCCCGGGCATCCGCCTCTGCTTCTCCCGTGGGGCGACCTCCTCAATGTGCGGAAAAGCACGGTGCTGTTCAGCACCGCCTACGCGTTCGAAACGGAGCAGGGCGGCCATGTGACCATCCGGCTTCCCGAGCGGGTCGCAGAAGCCATCGCAGACGCGGCGGCCTAGATCGTAGAGAAGGACGGCAACGAGCTGGCGATCTGGGGGCGCCAGCCCGTTGTCTGGACTCCTTAGCGAGCGATCACGAGCCGTGCTGTTCCTGCGTTGACTCCGCCCTCAATCAGGCGGACGGTATAGACTCCGGGCGCGATGTGGCGTGTCGATAGCGAGACCTCCAGCTCGGTGGCAGTTGTTCTGAGCTGCCTCCGCTCAACGACGCGCCCAAGGACGTCAATGACCTCGATGTGGGCGGCCCGTGAGGCAGGCTGGCGTGCGATGAACACGGTAACGGCATCCCGTGCGGGATTGGGCCCCACCGTCAACTCACCCGTGATGTCGGGCGTCTGCGGCGTGGCGACGAGCGTGGACAGATCGAAGGCATGGGCAGTCCCTTGTCCATCGAGCACAGCCCCGACAAGGGCTCGGTCTCCGTCCAGCGCGACCGAGACGCCGTATTGATCTCCAGGTGCAGTAGCCGTCGTGACAAGAGTGGCGGCTTCACGCCACTCGCCCGGGCCAGATGATTCAAACAACACCACCTCGCCCGAGTGGCCCCGCGACGTAATGGCCCCGGCAAGCACGTGGTTGGCCTCCACCGCTACGGAAAAGCCCATGCGGCCGCTCGCTTGGGGGATGGCGCGTTTCAACGTGGCCTCAAGGCTCCACACGCCTGAGGGGCTCCGATCAAACACGTACACGGCACCGCTCTCCACAGCACCCTCGTCGTTGCCGATGGCCCCAATGACGGCACGTTCCCCAGAGAGAGCAACGGACCACCCGAAGGCATCCAGGCTGCTCGGGCTGGGGGCCATCAGCGTGTCCTCTGCAACCCAGTCATGGGAGGGAAGGAGACGGTACGTGAAGGCCGCCCCGTGTCCGCCGTAGTCTGGAGCTCCGATGATGGCGAGGCTGTCCGACAGATGCGCGGAACTCCAGTACCCTTTAGCTGCTGGAGCTGGAAGGATCGCCTCTTCGATGAACTCGCCCTGGGCTTCTGCGAACACATAGGCCGCCTCCCCGTTGTTGGCCAGGACGAGCGCCCGCCAGCCGTGCAGCGCAACGGAGTTGCCGAACTGATCATTCGCCGCCGCATCTGAGGCGAACAGCTTCTGGCTCAGCACCCAGCCTTCCGTTTCCGAGCGTCTGTAGACGTACGCCGCGCCGCTGTTGTCCCCAGCAGCATCGTGCAGAGGGGCGCCGACGAGGACAAGAGCACGCTCCTCATTCAAGGCGACGCCGTGCCCAAACTGATCGGCCCCACTTCCATCGGAGGGGACGAACTCCGCCTCTTCCACCCACGTGGCGGCTGCATCTCGCCGGTACACATAGGCCTTCCCGTGGCCAGAAGCCAACGCCCCGACGAGTGCCCGGTCCTCCGAGACCGATACCGCATAGCCAAAGTTGGACGCTCCTGTAGACGGGGCCAGAGTGGCTTCGCTGGGTAGAGCCTCTGCACCACGAGAGGACGTGGGCTGAGCCAAGGGTGCGATCGAAAGTGCTGCCGTGAGTGCAAACAACCCGATGAAGGTGAGGCAACGAGTAGTCATGGTTTTGGCTGAAGGATGAGACCATCAGGACACGCCGTAGGGGCGATAAGCGAAGGGTAGCGGATCGCCAGAAGGAGGCCTGTCAGCGGCCCCGGTATGCCGCCGTAGGACGTTGTCGCATGGAGATATCAGGGCCGCTCGCATGATCCCGTAGGCACGAATCATGGAGCCTCGTAGTCCCGAACCAACGGGGTCCACCTCGGCTTTTTCTACGTCGAGCGCATACCGGCATGTGGACACCCGTAGTCTTCCGGCCGACCTCATTTCTGCCGAATGGCTGACCGAGACAACGCTCCTCTCGTGGCGGGGCCGCCCGCCGCTGGCCGCTTCGGCACTTTCGCGGGGGTCTTCACCCCAAACGTTCTCACCATCCTCGGCATCATCCTCTTTCTGAGGACCGGCTGGGTGGTGGGGCAGGCCGGGCTGGCGGGCGCACTCGTCATCATCGTGCTGGCGAACGCCATCTCGTTCCTGACCGGCCTCTCGCTTTCGTCCATCGCAACGAGCATGGACGTGAAGGCGGGCGGCAACTACTACCTCATCTCGAGGTCGCTAGGGCTGGAGATCGGCGGTGCCATCGGGATTCCGCTGTACCTCTCGCAGGCCATCTCGGTGGCGTTCTACATCATCGGGTTCGTGGAGGCCTCGGCGGCCATCCCTGGCCTCAATGCGCTGGATCCGCAGATTCTGGCGACCCTCGTCGCGCTGGTGTTCGTGGGCATCGCCTACGTAGGGGCTGACTTCGCGCTCAAGATCCAGTTCGGCATCCTAGCAATCCTGATCGCCGCACTGGTGTCGTTCTTCGCGGGCGGATGGGGAGACATCGGAAGCCCGACCATGACGGCGTCCTACACGGAGGGCGTGTCCTTCTGGGTGGTGTTCGCGGTGTTCTTTCCAGCAGTGACCGGCATTGAGGTTGGCATCTCCCTCTCGGGCGACCTGAAAGACCCCTCGCGAAGCATCCCGCGCGGGACCATCGCCTCCATCGTGGTGACGGCGCTCGTCTACATCGCCGCCGCGGTGTGGTTTGCCACGCACGCGTCCCCCCTCGAGCTGATCGAGAACACGGCGGCGATGGGCGAGATCGCGGCGATTCCCATTCTGATCCTCGCCGGGGTGGCCGCCAGCACGTTGTCATCGGCACTGGGCAGCGTGCTGGCAGCTCCGCGCACGCTGCAGGCGGTGTCGATGGACCGTGTGGTGCCGCGCTGGATGGCTTCCAACCTGGGCAGCCCGACGGAGCCTCGTGCAGCGGTCTTGCTTACGGGTGTCGTTGCTGTGGGCGTCATCTGGGCAGGCGACCTGGACGTGGTGGCGCCAGTCATCACCATGTTCTTTCTGAACACCTACGGGATGGTGAACCTGGTGGCGGCCATCGAGAAGGCCGTCGGCAACCCAAGCTTCCGGCCCACCTTCGCAGTGAAATGGTGGGTGCCCGCTCTGGGGGCGCTCGGATGCTACGGGGCCATGTTCCTCATCAACGCCCCAGCGACGGTCGCAGCCATCATCATCACGTACGGCATCTACTTCGCGCTGCGGCGGCGGAAGACCGTAGAGGCGTGGGGCGACGTGCGGAGCGGTGTCTGGACCAGCCTCGCACGCTTCGCGCTCCTGAAGCTGGAGAGTCGGGGTGGCGATGCCGATGTGCGCAATTGGCGCCCCAACCTGATGGTGTTTACCGGCCAGCCCCACAACCGGGAGCACCTCGTCGCGCTGGCGGACTGGCTCAACCTGGGGCGCGGCATCGTGACGTTCAGCCAGCTCATCACGGGCGCTGTGGAGGATCCCAACAAGCCTGCCCTGCGCGACTCGGCACAGGAACGCATTCGGGACTACATCCGCAACCACCAGATGCGAGCGTTCGCGGAGGCCCAGATCGTGTCGGACTTCGCGACGGGCGCTGTGGCCGTTGCGCAAGCCCACGGCATCGGGCGGATGGAGTCGAATACCATCCTGATGGGCTGGAGCCGAACGGACGGCGGACGGGCCATGCAGATGCGGCTTCTCCGTGACTTCGCCGCCCTTCACAAGTCGGTCCTCTTCCTGCGCGTGGACGACGAGAAACGGTTCGGGGCGCAGCAGACAATCCATGTCTGGTGGGGTGGCCGGGGCGGCAACGGTGACCTGATGCTGCTCCTGGCGCATCTGATCGCCCGGCACCGGTCGTGGGACCGCGCGGCAGTGCACGTGGTGCGTGTGGTGGGGCGCCCTGAGGGCGTCGAGCGGGTCCGGGAGGACACCGAGCGTCTGCTGGCCGCCGTCCGCGTGGAGGCCGAGGTGGACATTCTGATCCGAGAGAACCGTCCTTTCAACGAGCTGTTCGCCGAGCACAGCCGCTCCGCCGACCTGACGGTTCTCGGGATGCAGTGCCCCGATCCGGGCGACGAGGCTTATGGTGAGACCCTCAACGCGCTGGCGGAGCGGGCCGGGACCGTCCTAATGGTCCACAACGGCCACCCGGATGAGGCTGCGCTCGATGAGGCCTGATCGCCAGCTCGAGGTGTGGCCTGGGTCCTCCGAAGCGTTTTCGCTCGGCAAGGGCGAGGCACGCCTCGCCCCTACGATGTGGATGGAGCCTTCGAGCTGGCGATTACCGCGGCTCGCTCGCCAGCTCGACGATGCGCCACGTGCCCGGGGACACCTCGCGGAGCACGCCCGAGACGGTCACCTCGTAGGCCTCATCGGCCAGCGTGTAGCGCGCGACGGACGAGAATGTGGCCTGGCCATCAGTCACCACCAGCTCGTCGGCGGACGTGTCGAGGTAGGCCTCAGTCAGGTCCGGGTTCTCAGCGAACTGGCGGACCACCTCCTGCACCTGCGGCCCGTCGCGGTCGTAGTCCTGGCCGCTCACGCGGACGGTCGTGTGGAGATAGTCGTCGATGGCGCTGGCGTCACGGGCACGGAGGGCACTCTGAAAGCGTGTCCAGAAGGTTTCCACTGCGGTCCGGTCCGTACCCGGTGGTGTGGGAGGCTCTGGTGCAGGCTCATTCGGCGTCTCTACGCGCGGTGGAGGGGGCGGAGGCGGTGGAGGAAGCGGCTCCGCATCCGGTGGAATGGTCGGGCTGGCGGGCACGTCTGCCGCCAGAGGCGCGGTTGGGGCCTCGGGCGCGGTTGGCGTCACGACAGTCGTATCCACAGCCTGAACCAGTGCGGTGCTGTCGGGAGGAGGAGGCGCCTCCGTTTGAGCCGGAGGCTCAGGAGGAGCTAGCGTCGGAGCCGGATCGTCGGAACAGGCCGCGAGCGCAATCGAGCTGGCGAGAACGAGAAGAGAGACGCAACGCAGCATGGCAGCGTGGAAGTGATGGAGGCGCGTCGAAAACGAGGGCTGCTCAGTGGATCGCATGACCGACACAGAATCGGGATCGTTTGTCCATCCCTCAATCATGACTCAGAAGAGAACACGGGTTCGGATGGTGCCGGAGACGTCTCGAAGCGCGCTCAGGAGCGCTTCTGAGGCTGGTGCTCCCTCATCGTCCACATCCGTGACTACATAGCCCAGGGCACCGCGCGTCTGGAGATACTGGCCAACGACGTTCGCTCCAGCCTCACTCACGACCCGGTTGATGGCACTCAGCACGCCAGGTACGTTCTCGTGGATGTGAAGGAAACGATGGCAGTTCGGATGCTCGGGCAGCGAGACCTCGGGCAGGTTCACCGAGGATTCTGTGCTGCCGTTGTCGCTGTACCGCACCAGCTTGCCCGCCACCTCGCGTCCGATGTTGGCCTGCGCCTCCTCCGTCGATCCGCCTACGTGAGGTGTCAGCAGCGCCCGGTCGATGCCCTGAAGCGGCGAGCTGAACGCCTCGGTCTTGGACTTTGGCTCCTTCGGAAACACGTCCACGGCCGCGCCGCGCAGATGCTCGCTACGCAACGCCTCCGCCAGCGCGTCGAGGTCCACCACGGACCCGCGCGAGGCGTTGAGTAGCACCGCGCCGGACTTCATCATCGCCAGCTCGCTGGCGCCGATAAGGCCGCGTGTCTGGGGCGAGTCTGGCACATGGAGCGTGACCACGTCGGACTCGCGGAGCAGGTCGCCCAGCGAGCTGGCGGCCTGGGCATTGCCGAGCGGAAGCCGGGCCATCACGTCGTAGAACAGCACGCGCATCCCGAGGGCCTCGGCCAGCACCGAGAGCTGTGCGCCGATGTTGCCGTAGCCGACCACGCCGAGCGTCTTGCCGCGCGCCTCGTTGGACTGCACAGCGGACTTGGCCCAGACGCCCCGGTGCGCCAGCGCGTTCTTCTCGGGGATCCCCCGAAGCAGCAGGATGGCCTCGGCCAGCACCAGCTCAGCCACAGAGCGGGTGTTGGAGTACGGTGCGTTGAACACCGCCACGCCCTGCTGTGCGGCCACGTCCAACGCCACCTGGTCGGTCCCGATGCAGAAGCACCCGATGCCCACGAGGCGGTCGGCGCGTTTCAGGATCTTGGGCGTGACCTTGGTGCGAGAGCGAATGCCGAGGAAGTGCACCCCCTGGAGCAACTCCGCCATCTCGTCGCCCTGGACGGCACCAGACCGGCGCTCGATGGTCGCGTAGCCTGCGGCCTCGAAGGTGTCGGCTGCCGAGTCATGGATGCCTTCGAGGAGGACAACGCGGATTTTGTCTTTCCCGAGGGAGGTAGTGGGGTCAGTTGAGCTGGCGAGCATGAGGCGAGGCAGACGGGACAGAGCAGGCTACCGCTGTCTGCGCGTGCCGTGCGCGGACTTCTCGCCAACAGAGCCGCTTATCGCCGGACGACTGTCGCCGTCGCGCTGGCGTCTCCAGCTACGGCGCGCACGAGGTAGAGCCCTGGCGCCCACGGGCTGGCGTCAATCTGGATGCGTTCGTGTCCCGCCATCAGTTCGCGATGCCACACGCGGCGCCCGAGCGCATCGAAGGCCGCCAGCTCGACGGATTGTGGGTAGGGAGAGGCGAGCAAGAGAGTGATCGGTCCTGCCGACGGACTGGGGAAGGCGCGAAGGGTGAGAGCGTGTGGCGTCGGGCTGGCGGAGGACGAGACGACGGCAGGAAAGCCAGGGAGCGGAGTTCCATACACCCTTCCGTTGATCAGGGCGTATTCGAGTCGAGTCTCAATGAGGCTTCCATCGTACCAAGTCGAGACCCTGCCGATACCTGCAGCCCGCATCGTTCCGTGTCCTAGGATATCGAAGGCCTTGGCTGCCACAGTGATCACGGTATCTCCAATCGAGATTTGCTCCGACGGGGATCCGAACACCATCGCTTCCCCCTCAAGACCAGTACAAAAGCGGTATCCATCCTTCGGGTTTGGGAACGGCGTATCGAAACGACAATGTGCATAGGGGGCATTCTGCTCACTCTCTTCCACCTGTCTTCGGACAACCGCTGCTGCGCTGTCGAAACGTAGAAGCTGGGTGTCAAATCGTTGCCCCTCGTTTCCATCTCTGTTTCGCCAGTACCTCTGTGACTCAACCACTGCATAGGTCGTGTCGTTCACGGTCGAATCCCGAACGACACGTTGTACCTCCCTGCTAACCCAACCGTACAGCTCGGTATCTCGGTAGTGCCACACATTGCCCACTTCAAGTGGGGCGTATCGAGCTGGCGAGGTTGTGTCTGGGATCGCGGGCCATCGGATATGCGGCACGTCGGGCATCCCCTGAACGGGCGTTCCGTATGTCGAATCTCCAACGCTCGCGTAGACCAGAACCGAAGCGCAGCCTCCCTCACACTGGCCTCCCAGCTCTCCAACTCCAGCGGCAAGATTCGGCCCCGGAAGAGCCGTAAAGAAGGACAACCGGACCGTCTCGACTATGGCCGCCCCAATGGACACAGTTTCCAGCGTCTTGTTTCGAGACCCTTCGTGGTGACTAGGCTCGCACTCGGACGGCCCCATCGGGCCATCCATTCTGCAGGGCGTCCACCACTCAATCTCGCCAGCTCGCCACAGGAGCACCGCCGCGCTGTCCGGGTCGAATCGAAGCACCTGCCGTTCATCTGTCATCCGCTCCCATGCGTACGCGGGGCCTCGAAATCCCTGGTCGCGCTGAATGAACCACGTCTCGCCCTCAATCAGCGTATCGCCGATGATCGTACGCCGGAAGTGGGTTGCGTAGGGCGTCGGTGATCCTCCGTCCGGCTCGTACTCCCACCGGTTGCCCACCTCGAGCGGATAGTAGGCCGCCGGATCGGTTGTGTCCGGCACCACCTGCGCCGCCAGCTCGAGGCTGGGGAACAGGGCCAGGCAAACGACGAGAGACAGGCGAGGCATAACGAAACGTAGGCAAACCCCTCAGCCTGCACAGGACTCACGTGAACACCCGATGAGACCCTGTCCTCATGGATCAGCACGGCGCGACTCTGGTACAACAACGTAGATCATCTCTCCTCTCTTTCTATGTCTGCAACCACCGAACTCGGCCGCACTGCCCAGATTCCGTACACCACCCGCATTGGCATCGACGAGGGCGACCGCCGCCAGCTCGTGGCGCTCCTTAACCAGACGCTCGCCGATGCCTTCGATCTCTTCTCGCAGACCAAGCAGGCCCACTGGAATGTGAAAGGCCAGGCGTTCTATCCGCTCCACCTGCTCTATGACGAGCTGGCGGAGAAGCTCGAAGAGCCCGCCGACCTGATCGCCGAGCGCGTGGTGCTGCTTGGCGGCTACGCCTTCGGCACCGTCCGCATGGCCGCGCAGTCCAGCCGCATCGACCCGTTCCCGAGTGCCGGGGAAGCCGGAGCGCCATCCTATCTCAACGCGCTGGCGGACCGCTGGGCGCAGTTCTCGCAGAACGTCCGCGCCGACCATGCCATGTCGGAGGAGATCGGCGATCCGGGAACGACGGATCTCTACGACCAACTCACGCACATCGCCGACCGGGGCTTGTGGTTCATCGAGGGCCACCTGCAACGCTACAGCGGTGGCCTTGAGAACGGAGGCGCCGATCCTCAGTAGCTCAGCGCTCTCATCTGTTCGATTCTGCCGCCCCGTCTGGATGCGTTCCAGGCGGGGCGCTCAGTTTGAGCCATTGGCGCGGATCTCTATTGCTGGACGGGCCGTAGATCCGCCATGCCTGCCCCCGGATCCATCCTCGTCGCTGAGCCGCCCATGGCGGACCCGAACTTCAAACGAGCCGTGATCCTACTCTGCGAGCACACCGTAGAAGGCTCCTTCGGGCTGGTGCTCAACCGCCCCTCGGGCGTGGCGCTCTCCGAGGCGACGGACCTTGCCCTGGGATTCGATGCCGATTTGTGGATTGGCGGGCCTGTCCAGCCGGATACGCTCCACTACCTCCACCCCTACGGCGGCGACATCGACGATGCCCTACCAGTGCTCGATGGGGTCTTCTGGGGCGGTGCCTTCGATCCCATCCGCGAGGCGATCGAAGACGGGCGGCTGGATGCGAGCCAGTTTCGCTTCTTTGTCGGCTACTCGGGCTGGGGCCCCGGTCAGCTCGACGCCGAGGTGGACGAGGGCAGCTGGATTGTCCTCGATGGCGTCCCCACCATCGCGTTTGCCGAAAGCGATGACGCCATGTGGAGGGCACTCCTCCGCAAGATGGGCGGTGAGTACGCCCTGCTGTCCACCTTCCCGGACGACCCGAGGATGAACTAGAGGCCAGTGGCGGGAGGTCGCCAGCTCGCGGCATCATGTGTTGTGCTGGCGGGAGTGCGTGTCCCGGACACGCGTTCACTGGCCACCCCTACTGGGTGCTGGCCTCCCTCCCCCGCATTCGCCTGACCAGCGGCACCAGTGCTTGAATCGCCTCTGCCAGCTCGTCTGCGGTCGTGCCGCGGCCGAGCGAAAACCGGACGGTTGCACTGGCGGTGTCACGGTCGACGCCCATCGCCTTGAGGACGGGACTGGGCTCGAGAGCGCCGCTCGAGCATGCGCTTCCTGCGGAAACGTAGACCCCGGCAAGGTCGAGCCCGGCGAGCAGCATCTCACCATCGAGTGGTCCGTGGGCCCCAGGGTGAAACGACACGTTGAGGATATGTGGGGCTGTTGACGCCGCGCGCTGGGAGAATCCCTCCAAGGGCGTGTTGAAGCGAACCGCTTCCCCGAAGGCGCCGCGCAGCGCCGTTGCCAGCTCGAGCTGGCGGGTCCGCGTGGCCTCTGCGTGAGACTCGCGCTCGGAGGCCGCCAGCGTCAGCGCTTTCGCCAGCCCGACGATGGAGGCTACGTTTTCGGTGCCGCCGCGCCGCTTGCGCTCCTGCCCGCCGCCGCTCACGAGGGCATCGAACGGCGTCCCAGCGCGCACGAACAGCACGCCGACGCCCTTCGGACCATAGATCTTGTGCCCGCTGAGTGAGAGCAGGTCGACGCCGAGCGCGTTCACGTCGAGCGGCATCGAGCTGGCGGCTTGCACGGCATCGGTGTGGACGAGGGCGCCTGCCGCGTGCGCTACCGCCGCGATCTCTGCGAGGGGCGTGATCGTCCCCACTTCGTTGTTGACGAGCATGAGTGACACCAGTCCGGTATCGTCCGTGACGGCCCGGCTCACATCTTCGGCAGCGACGGCGCCAGTCGAGGACGGCGCGAGAATGGTCACGGGATGCCCTTCAGCCAGGAGACGATGAGCGGGCTGGCGAACCGCTTCGTGCTCAGCGGCGGAGGTTACGAGTCCTGGGCGACCTGTCTGACGCAGCGCCTCACCGGTCAGGATGCCGAGCACGGCTGCATTGTCGGCCTCGGTGCCACCGCTCGTAAACACCACCTCGCCCGGCTCGCAGTGGAGCACCGCAGCTACCTCGCGCCGGGCCTGCTCGATGGCCACGCGCGCCCGGCGTCCTGGCCCATGGATCGAGGACGCATTGCCGAAGTGATCCCGGAGGTACGGCAGCATGGCGTCCAGCACCTCCTCCCGGAGCGGGGTCGTGGCAGCGTAGTCGAGGTAGGGCACAGACGGCGAGCGGTGGACGGTGGATGCAAGGTGCCTGTGCCACCCCCTCGGCGCAAGCGTGTCACCCGAAGTGCCCGTAAAGACGCCCTCGACAGCTCGACGCGCCCAGGTCGTCAGCTGATCGTCCGTACGAGCTGACGAACAGAACCCGGGTGGCCCCGCGCGATGCTGAGCCACCCGGTCAGGGGAAAGGGAGCGCGTGGGCTAGGCCGCTGGGGCTCCGAGGCTGGCTGTGGCGACCGAAGCCCCGTCGCCGCTCGTCGGGCGGCTGGCACCGTCGCCTCCCGCTAGCGGGCTGGCGGCTGTCTGGAAGTACTCCTCCGTCGTGAAGCTGTCCACCTGAATCGCGTCGTTGCGGGCGGCCTCCGCGCGGCGAAGCAGATCGGCCTCGTCGGAAGTCAGGACACCCTTCTCGACCGCCAGCTCGACCAGCGTGGCCGGATGCTGCCGTGGCAGCTCGCGGCGCTTGATGGCTGCTTTGACCTTCCCGTAGACGGCTTCGCCCTCGTAGCAGAGGCGCATGGCGCTTTCGAAGCGGCCCAGCGCGTGCTCTGGGTCGAGCGTCGAGAAGACAGCAGACGTGAGGCGGTCGCGCTGCTCTCCCGGCACCTGCATCGCCATCGCCACCTTGTGACCGGTCGTGTCGGATGGCATGGCCGAGATGCGGTTGAAGCGGGACCAGGCCGCGAGCGGGCCGCGGAAGAGCCACGTCGCACCTGGCACCTGGAGGTTGGCAAACAGGCCGTCGAAGGCGTCCTGGATCTGGGCGAAGGCGTACTGCATCGACCAATCGAGGAACGCACGGTCCTCAGCGCGTTGCCCCTCCGCCTCGAAGCGGCGCAGGACGGCCGTGCCGAAGTACATCCAGGTGAAGATGTCCGCGAAGCGGCCCGTCAGCTTCTCCTTGCGCTTAAGGTCGCCGCCGAGCGTGCCCATCGCGAGATCGGCAAGGAACGCGAAGGTGGCCGAGGACCACGCCATCTTGCGCCAGTACCTGGCAGAAGGGCCGGAGACCGGTGAGCCTGCCAGGGCCCCGCGCGTAAGGCTCAGACCGACCCCTCGGAACGCGTTGCGCACCACGTGGCCGATGTGCGGCCAGAAGGCGGCGTCGAACGCCTTCACGTCGTCGTTCATCAGGGCCTGCATTTCCTTGAGCGCGTACGGGTGGCACCGGATGGCGCCCTGCCCGAACACCATGAGCGTCCGCGTGAGGATGTTGGCGCCCTCGACCGTGATCGACACCGGCAGCCCGGTGTACGCACTGGCGATGGGGTTGCGTGGACCGCGCGAGATGGCGTTGCCGCCGAGGATGTCCATCGCGTCGTTGACGCCCTTGCGGAACAACTCGGTGGTGTTGTACTTCATCATGGCCGTGACCACGGCCGGAGCGGCCCCCTGATCGAGGCCGCCGCAGGTGTAGCGGCGCGCAGCCTCCATCATGTAGGCCCAGCCGCCGATTCGGGCGAGGGGCTCCTCGATGCCCTCGAACTTGCCAATCGACAGCCCGAACTGCTTGCGGATGAGCGCATGCGCGCTGGCGACTCGAGCAGCCTGCTGAACACCGGCTGTCGCGCTGGCGGGGAGGGAAATGCCTCGTCCGGCCGCGAGCGACTGCATGAGCATCCGCCAGCCGCGTCCCGCGCCCTCGGCACCGCCGATGATGGCGTCCTCGAGTTTGACGACCACGTCGTACCCTTCAGTCGGGCAGTTCCAGAACGGAACGCCGAGCGGGTCATGCCGCTTGCCGAGGACCACGCCTTCCGTGATGGTCGGGATGAGCGCACAGGTGATGCCGAGGTCTGTACCCTTGCCGAGCAGGTTGTCGGGGTCGGAGAGCTTGAACGCCAGCCCGAGGACATCCGAGATGGCCGCGAGCGTGATGTAGCGCTTGCGCCAGTTGAGCTTCAGGTACAGCTCCCCGTCGTCGCCTTTGAAGACCGTGCCGTGCGATGAGATGGCGCCCGCGTCCGAGCCTGCACCCGGCTCTGTCAGCGCAAACGACGGGATGACCTCGCCGGTCGCCAGCTTGGGCAGCCAGTAGTCCTTCTGCGTGTCGGTGCCGAAGTGGCTCAGCAGCTCGGCGGGTCCGAGCGAGTTGGGCACCATCACGGTGATGCCGAGCGTGCTCGAGACCGATGCCGCCTTCGCCACCACGGCGCTGTTGAGCGATGGGCTGAAGCCGTGTCCCCCGTACTCCTTCGGGACGATCAGGCCAAAGAAGCCGCCCTCCTTGAG
>JBCBZH010000289.1:0-5393 GCA_039815415.1 Bacteroidota bacterium | reverse complement strand
TGGGGGCCGGGGGACCAGATCCTGAGCGCCAACGGCGAGCCCATCGAAGACGAACTCGACTTCCGCTTCAAGACGACTGAGGAGCGTCTCACACTCAAGGTGCGCGCAGGAGGATCGCTCGTCGAGCAGACGGTAGAGAAGGAGCCCGACGAGCCGCTGGGCGTCGAGCTGGAGGAGTTCCGCATCAAGACGTGCGGCGACGATTGCGTGTTCTGCTTCGTCGATCAGAACCCGACGGGCCTCCGGGACACGCTCTACTTCCGCGATGGCGACTTCCGCATGTCGTTCCTCTACGGCAACTACATCACGGTCACCAACCTCCGCGAGCGCCAGCTCGCGCGGATCGTGGAGCAGCGGCTGAGCCCGCTCTACATCTCGGTCCACTGCACCGACGATACCGTGCGAGCTGCCATGATGGGCCATCGCACGCTCCGGGACCGTCTCAACGAGAAGCTTCACTTCCTCGCCGACCACGGCATCGAGCTGCACGCACAGATCGTGCTGGTGCCGGGCTTCAACGATGGCGGGCGCCTCGCCCAGACCATCCTCGACCTCTACGCGCTCCACGAGAACCTCTTCTCGGTGTCCATCGTGCCGGTCGGGCTCACCAAGCACCGCCGCGAGCTGACGGATCTACGTCCGGTTGTCCCGAGCGAGGCCGGTCAGCTCGTTCGTCAGATCGAGCACTGGCAGCGCTTCTTCCGCCAGGCCATCGGGCGGGGCTTCATCTACCTCTCCGATGAGGTCTACCTGCTCGCGGGCGACGACTTCCCCCACGAAGACGACTACGATGGCTACCCGTTGATGGAGAACGGCGTCGGGATGAGCCGCGACTTCCTCAACGAGCTGGCGTTTCAGGCCGAGGCGTTTCCCAAGACGCTTCCGACCCCACGCCAGATCACGATGGCAACCGGCACGCTCGCCGGGCCGCTTCTCCGCCAGCGCGTGGCACCGGTGCTGAACGCGGTCGAGAATCTGGACGTGGCCATCGTCCCCTGTGAGAATCTGCTGTTCGGCGATGTGGTGACGGTCAGCGGCCTGCTGAACTTCAAGAGCTTCCGGGCCGCGCTGGCGCCCCTCGCAGAGCGCGGCGAGCTGGGGGACCTGGTGCTTCTGCCGCCGGACAGCGTCAACTTCGAAGGGTTATTTCTGGACAACCGGCCGGGCCAGAGCACGCTCGAAGACCTCAGTGCAGCGCTCGGCGGCGTGCCGGTGGAGGTGTTCGACGGAGACTGGACGGGCTTGCTGCACCGCCTCGAAGACCCAGATGCCCTCCGCCAGCCCGAGCGCGTTGCCGCCTGACGCCGTTGCCGCGAGCCGGAGGCGCATAGCAAACAGGGGGGAAGCCATTGGGGGAATCCCGACGGTTGGGTAGGCTGCAGTCCGTCCACCGACTGTGCCGTGTATCGTTGTTCGCCGCTTCTTGGGCTGCTGGCCCTGGCTCTGTTCGCCAGCCCGACGTTGGCCCAGGACGTCTGGGAGTCCGAAATCGTGTTTGGAGACGCCGACGGGCGTCTCGTCTATGTGACGGACGACGAAGGCAACCGCATTCCAGATTTCTCCTATGCGGGCTACGCAAGAGGGGAAGTGGATCTGCCTGACGTTCCGACCGTGGAGACGGTGACGCCCATCGAGGGGGATGACACGGCACAGATCCAGGCCGCGCTGGACGCCGTCGGGGCTCGCGAGCCGAATGCCAACGGCTTCAGAGGGGCCGTCGAGCTGGCGGCGGGGACGTTTGAGGTGTTGGGGACGCTGGTGCTTCGGGAACACGGTGTCGTGCTGCGCGGCGCCGGGGATGGCGACGATCCGGCCACCAGCTCGATCCTGGTCCGACGCGGAGCCAACCAGGACCCCGTAGTGTTTCTAGGCCGCAGGGAGGCCGCCGTAGGCGATGCCATCATCCTGCGCGATGATAGCCGGGGCGAGGCGGCCATCCTGGATGACATCGTCGCCATCGGGGCGCGGTCGTTTGCCGTGGATCACCCCGAACGGTTTGCTGTTGGGGATGACGTGGTGGTCCACCATCCAGCCACCGCAGAGTGGCTCGCGGCCGTCGACGGAGGCGGAACGGCCACGGATGACCCGTGGGCGGTTGATGCCATGCCCATCGTCTTCGTGCGCACCATCGAGGCCATTGACGGAAGCACCATCACCGTCGATGCGCCGATGATGACGCGCCTGGACAAGAGCCTGTCGCCCTCGACGCTCTATCACCGCGACCGGCTCCAGGTGGTTGAGGAGGTGGGAATGGAATCTCTGCGCATCGACATCGAGACGGACGGGCCGATGGCAGAGGCGCAGGCCCGAAACGCCGTGGTGTTCGGGCTGGTGGAGAATGCCTGGGCTCAGGGCGTGACCGCGCTCCACTTCTGGCACGCGGGGTTCTCCGTTCAGAACTCGCGCTACGTGACCATCCGCAACTGCCAGGCTCTCGAGCCGCACTCAGTGGTGGATGCAACCAAGCGATACAACTTCGAGGCGTTCAAGTCCCAACTGGTGCTGTTCGAGGGCAACCGGGCGACGGAAGCGCGGCATTCATACGTCAACAACGGCGAGACGCTGGATTCGGGAATCGTCTACCTCGAGAACACCTCCGAGGACGCCAGCGCGGCCAGCGAGGGGCACCGTCGGTGGGGGATGGGCCTGCTGTTCGATGGACATGTGGAGGTCGGATCTCCGCTCTCGTTGCGGATCCACCTCGGGAACCGAGGCGACTTCGGCACGAGCCACGGGTGGGCCTGTGCGCACTGTGTGGCTTGGAACGTCACCATGAACGGCAGCGCCGTGGGCGTCGAGAAGCCGCCGACGGCACAGAACTACGCCATTGGAACGCAAGGGGTCGCCGCCGATCAGGGGCCGTTCCTGCGAGACACCGGTGCCTACATCGAGGGCACCAACCGTTCGGGGCTGTCCCCCCGCTCGCTGTACCGCGCGCAGCTCCAGGCCCGGACGAATCCGGTTGCCGCCGAGCCGGAGTCACCAGCTCGAGGCATCGACCTGTCGCCCCCGTTTCCCAATCCGGTGGATGGCGCCGGCTTCGTGGATGTCGAGCTGGCAAGACCGGGCGCCGTCGAGCTGACGGTCGTGGACGTGCTGGGCCGAACGGTGGCCGTCCTCGCGGACATGCAGGTTGCCGCTGGCCGGAGCCGGTTCGCGCTGGATGCGGATCCACTGGCCCCTGGGACGTACGTGGTTCGGCTGGCAGCCACGGTTGGTGGCGAGCCCTTCCATACCACGCGCCAGCTCGTAGTGAGTCGGTAGAGGTGGAATCTGGAAGGCAGGAATGACCGAGGGCGTGACAGACCACGATCCTGCCGGGGCGTGAATCTCATTCGGCACAGCCTTCGTTGGACGGCCAGCGAACCCTCCGCGCTCTTGTGACCGACGATCTCTCTCGCCAGCCCGATGCCTCGCGCACCCCACGGCCTCCCAAGCGGCCCCAGCCCGATGCGCCTGTGCTCGTGGATGCCTGGCCGCGCTCGACGCCCTTCCCGCTGAACGGGTGGCTGGAACGCAACGGCTTCGCGCCGATCTGGACGGCGCTGATCGTCTTCGTGCTGGCGTTCATCGTGTTCCAGGTCGTCGGGGCGATCGCCATGGCGGTCGGGATCATCCCCGGATTGCTGGAATCTGGGCAGACCGAGGTGGACCCGAACGATGTGATGGCACTCATGACGGAGAACAAGGGCGCCATTCTGGTCGGAAACACAGTCGGACAGTTCCTCGGGTTCGCGCTCCTCGCACTCATCATTGCACGGCTGCATACGCGCCGGTCAGGTGCGTTTCTCCGTCTGCGCATGCCGGATTGGCCCGCGTTCGTGCTGGCGGCAGTGGGGTGGATCGCGCTCGTGCCCGCGCTCCAGTGGTTGGGCCGGTTGAATCAGATGCTTCCGCAGCCGCAGTGGCTGGAGGAGATGGAGGCAATGCAGATGGACCTGATCGAGGGCGTACTCACGGGCGGCGACCTGAGCACAGCCTTCTTGTTCTTCGCGCTGGCGATCACGCCTTCGCTGTGTGAGGAGCTACTGTTCCGAGGGTATCTACAGCGCCAGGTGGAGCGAAAATGGGGGGCGGTGACCTCTATCGTCTTGGTCGGATTTCTATTCGGTCTCTATCACCTGCGCCTCACGCAGTTGGTGCCGCTTTCGCTGCTGGGCATCTGGATGGGCTACGTAGTGTGGGCCAGCGGAAGCCTATGGACCGGAATGCTGGTCCATGTGCTCAACAACGGGTTTGCCGTCCTCGTCTCCACGTACGTTCGCGACCAGCCCGACCTCGAGATGTCAGCGGTCGAAGAGATGGTCGTGCCTTGGTATCTTGGGATCGCGGGCTTGCTCGCCGTGGTGGGCATCGGATATGGAATGTGGATGCGCCGCCGCGCCGTTGTGGGGGCTACGCCTGATGCCCGTGCCGTAGCGACCTCGCCGTCTCTTCCTTCCCCTGTTCCCGTCCCGTCATGACTGAGCCTTCCGGACCTCCTGAAAACAACACGCCTGACGAGCGCGATGCGCACACCTACGAAGGGTGGTCGTCGGTGTTTGAGGCCTCCACGGACTACGAGGCCGATCTCGTCCGCGACCGGCTCGACGAGTCTGGCGTGGCTGCCGTGGTGCTGACCCAGCGGGATCACAGCTTCAACCTGACGGTTGGAGACCTCGCGCCGGTTCATGTGATGGTACCTCCGGCCGACGAGGCGCGGGCGCGGGAGATCCTTGCGGAAGAGCCCCTCTCGGATGAGGAGCTGGAGGCTGCCGCGATGGCTGCCAACGTCGAGGCTCCGGACGCCCACACCTTCGAGGACGAGGCTGCGCTGGATTCCGGCCTCGACACCCTCAACCTCTCCGTTCCCGATGACGAGGAGGAGTAGGTGAGCAATCGCCAGCTCGTCGGCTTTAGGGAAGGCGCGCCGCGCCAAGCGGGAGGTCACGCCTGTGTCTGACCTCGCGCAGCGCGCCATCACGGCCATCATTGGCGCGAGTCTGGTCATCGCCGCAATGTGGATCGGCGGTTGGCTGTTCGCGGCCGTGATCGCGCTGGCGGCGGTTTTGGCCCAGCGCGAGCTGTACCTGCTGGCGGCCCGTGGTGGTGCCACCCCCATGATGGCCCTGGGCCTGGGGCTCGGCGCCATCGCCTCGCTTTGGTCAATCCTGCCGTGGGCGTTCCCCGCGCTGGTGGTCGGCGGGCTGATCGTGGTTCTGGCAAAGGGATATGCCGGCAAACCCGCAGCCAGATAGGGTGCGGCAGACAAGAGCCAAAGGCTCAGCGCCACACCAGCAAAAAAGGTGGGAAAAAAAACAGCGTTTCCAGGCATCTTCAGCGAGATCTCAGCAACGCATCACGCAACAGCCGCGCGAACCGCAGCCCGGCGGGCACACCGCCGAAGGGGTTGA
>JBCBZH010000320.1:0-4285 GCA_039815415.1 Bacteroidota bacterium | reverse complement strand
TCCGACACGCCGCGCCGCTTCAACTCTTCGACACCCACGTACGGGTGCTCGTCGGGCGTCGGGTGACGTTCATAATCGAGGTCATGAAGCAGCCCAGTGATCCGGAAGGTGGCTTCGTCCCCGTCGAGCTGGCGAGCCATCTCGGCCATCGACGCCTCTACGGCATAGCCGTGACGCCGGAGGCTCTCCGTTTGCGTCCACTCGTGGAAGAGGGCGAGGGCGTCGTCGTAGGTCATTCCTCGTCAGGGAGTCGGGTGAGGTGAGAGGCGACCACCTGCCAGCGCCCGTCGCGCCAGATCCAGGTGTCCGTGTAGCGAGAGCGATTCGTTCCCTGCGGGCTCTCGCTGACATAGATGCCCGTAAGGATGGCAACGGAGCCGTAGAGCCGCACGTGGGTGTTCTCTGTGTATTGCCGAGTCGCAGGATCATCGGGCTCTCCGGGGGTGAGCCAGCTGATCGTGGTGGCCTTGTCGACCACCGAGCCATTCCCGTACACGATCTCGAACTCGGCCGCCACGATGCTCGCCATCGCCTCGACATCGTGGGTGTCGTAGGCATGCAGCCAGGCCCGCTCAGTGGCACGAAGCTCCGCCTCTGCATTCGGGCCCGGCCCGGAGCGGCTCGTGGCGCATCCGGTGAGGGCGAGAAACAGGAGAGCAACGAGCTGGCGCATGGCTAAAACACTTTCACAAGACCATCGACCTCCTTGAGGTAGCGACCCGGATCGGCCTGAAGGTCCTGGATGAGCTGTTGAAGGCTGGCGGCGGCAGCGTTGGCGTTGTAGTAGAGCGATGGGTCTGTGAGCAGAAGGCCCATCGTTCCGTCCGGGGAGTTGACTGCAGCGAGCGTGGTGTCCAGATTCGCGCTGATGCTCTCGAGGCGCGCCAGCCCGTTGTTGAGGTTGCGGAGCGAGACGTTCAGCTGATTAATGGCGACCGAAATGGAATCGGCGTTGGTCTCGGCGAGGGAGCGGACGGTGCCGGAGGTCGCGACCAGATCATTGCCGACCACCACGGAGAGATCGCGGACATCTTCTCCGACCTGGGTAGCCGTGGCCTCCGCACCCGCCGCGGACGCCTCCAGTGACGCCATCGTGCGGTCAATACGCCCGCGCTCCTCAGTAATGAGAGTGACGGCACCTTGCGTGAGAAAGCGCAACTGTGCCAGCGTAGCCGTCATATCGCCTCCTGAGTTGGTCAGGATCTCGTCGAGCTGGGTGAAGCTGCGAACGGCGCTCATCAGCGCGGTGTCGGCACGAGCCGTGAGACTGTTGGACTCACCTGCGAGCAAGTCGAACAGGTCTGGGCTCGGGTTGGCGAGAAGGGTATCCCCGGCGGTCAGCGGCCGCCCGGCGTCGGCCCCGGTGGGAGGCGTGATCTCGACGTTCACTTCGCCGAGCGCGGAGAGTCCACTCGTGGTGATGGTGGCTCCGCGCGGGACCTCCACACCTCGGTCCAGGGCCATCCGCACAAACACTTGCCGCGCGCCTGGCCCCAGTTCGACGTTCGAGACTTCGCCCACGCGGACACCATTCAGTCGCACCATCGCTCCTGGGGTGAGCCCCTGGGCATCATCGAACACAGCAACCACTGAGTACCCGGCTCCAAACAGCGGCTGCCCGGACAAAAAGCGGACGCCTGCAAAGATGAACGCCGCAGAGAGCAGAACGGCGAGGCCGACTTTGAGAGCGTTGGACACGATGGGTAAAGGGTGATGGGTGAAGGGTAATGAGTAGAGCGTGTCTAAGGGAGCGTTGACTCGTCACCCTTTACTCATCACTCCTCACTCACGCAGTGCTGGCCGGATGGCCGATCTGGTACTCATTGGCCCGAACGAACGCGAGCAGCGTCGGGTCCGTAGCGGTGTGGAGATCATCTACGGTTCCTACCCACGGCATCGTGCCCTCGTGAATGAACGCGATGCGATCCGCAATGGAGAGCACCGAGTGCATGTCGTGGGTGACCACAACACTCGTGGTTCCGAGGTCAGAGCCGAGGCGATGGATCAGCTCGTCGATGGTGTTGGACGTCTCGGGGTCGAGGCCGCTTGTGGGCTCATCATAGAGGATGTACTGCGGCTCCATCGCAATGGCTCGCGCCAGCGCGACGCGCTTCTGTTGGCCTCCAGACAGCTCCGCTGGCTTCTTGGCGCCGACGTCGGGCAGCTCCACCAGCGCGAGGCACTCCCGTGCGCGCTGGCGAATGGCTTCCTTCGATAGCTCGGTGAACGTCCTCAGCGGGAACTCCACGTTCTCCTGGGCCGACATCGAATCGAACAGGGCACCGCCCTGAAACAGGACACCGAACTTGCGTCGCACCTGCCGAAGCTCCGAGTACGTCAGCTCGTCCAGCGGCGCGCCGTCCACGATCACGCGGCCTTCGTCCGGCGTCAGAAGCCCCACGAGATGGCGCATCAGCACGCTCTTGCCTGAGCCCGAGCGCCCGATGATACATGTCACCTCGCCCTCCGGGATGCCCAGCGACACGTCGCGGAGCACCGGCTTTCCGTTGAAGCCTTTCGAAAGATTGTGGACCTGAATCAAGGTGGGGAATGGGCGACGAGAAGGGAAGGCTCTGGGCGCCTCTCCCTCTACCCGAACTCAAAGGAATACTTCCGCGCAGACGTAGTCGGCAAGGAGGACGAAGACGCACCCGAGGACGGCCGCACGCGTGGTGGAGGCACCCACGCCCTCGGCGCCGCCCTCGGTGTTGTAGCCGGTGTAGCAGGCCACCGACGTGATGGCGAATCCGAACACCAGCGACTTGATAAGCCCGAAGGTGATGTCGAACGGGCGGAAGAACAGCCGGGCGCCTTCCCAGAAGATGGCCGCCGACAGTTCTGGCGATAGCTCCGCGACGAGCGCAGAGGTCATCATTCCAATCACGGCAGCGACCACGTACAGCACCGGAAACATGAGCACGCCCGCCAGCACGCGGGGGACCACGAGGTAGCTCGTCGAGTTGAGGCCCATTGCCTCGAGGGCATCGATCTGCTCCTTTACGCGCATGGTTCCCAGCTCGGCTGCAATGCGTGCTCCTACGCGTCCGCAGAGCACGAACGCCGTCACGAGCGACGCCAGCTCGAGGATGATCGACTGCTGCGCAAACGTCCCGACGATGGTGAGGGGCAGGAGCGGGTTCTCGAGCTGGTAGATGGCCTGGACCGTCGTGACGCCTCCCGTGAAGGCCGTCGCAAGCGCGACGATGGGGATCGAGTCGATGCCGACCTTCACCATCTGGTCGAGCAGGTTGCGACCGTAGAGCTTCGGGCTGAGGTCGCGCGGGAGATTGAAGGCACGAAACAGCAGGATGCAGTACGCCCCGAAGCCCTCAATGACGCGGGTGGGTCCGCCTAGGACACCGCGCAGCGCGTCTCGGACGAGGGCGCCGGTGCCAGGAGAAGAGGGGGCGGGGACTTCCATGCGTGTGACGGGCGGTTGGCAGCGCCCGGTGCGACCTTTCATGGCTGCGGGCGCGGTCGGACCAAGCTACCCCGGCAAGCGCGCGCGGTTCTCCTTTCGCCCCTCGAGCTGGCGAAGGGGCTTCCTTTCGTTTAGTTGCCCTCATCGCATGGCTACGTCCAAGACCCAGTTTGTTTGCCAGGAGTGCGGCTACACGACGCCTCGGTGGGCGGGGCAGTGTGGCGGGTGCCGGGCGTGGAATACCCTGGTGGAGGAAATGAAGCCGTCGAAGGTGAAGGCGCCCGTGATGAAGGGGGGCGTCGGGCTGGCGAACGGAGGCGGAAGACTCGGACGGGCCTATGGCGGCGTCCGGCCTCAGCGGCTGAGCGACGTGGCCGTCGAGAAGCGCCACCGGCTGTCCACCGGCATCGGGGAGTTCGACCGTGTGATGGGCGGCGGCGTGATGGTGGGCAGTCTCACGCTGGTCGCAGGCGATCCGGGCATCGGGAAGTCCACGCTGATGACCGAGCTGGGACGCCAGCTCGGAGGCGAAGATCAGGCATCCATCCTGTATGTGACGGGAGAGGAGAGTGCGCAGCAGGTCAAGCTGCGCGCGAAGCGGATGGGCGTCGAGACCGACCACGTGTACCTCTTCCCGGAAACCAACGTGGAAGCCATCCTCGCGGCGGCCTACGATCTCCAGCCCGACGTGATGGTAGTCGATTCCATCCAGACCGTCTACCGGCCCGACCTCACCAGCGCGCCGGGCTCTGTCGCCCAGGTGCGAGAGTCCACGGCGGCGCTGCTCGATGTCACCAAGACGCTCCCGACGACAACCTTCCTCGTTGGCCACGTCACCAAGCAGGGCTCGATTGCTGGGCCGCG
>JBCBZH010000230.1:0-7352 GCA_039815415.1 Bacteroidota bacterium | reverse complement strand
CGCCCGATGCTGCCCAGCCCGATCAGCCCGAGCGTCTGACCATAGAGTCCGAGCCCACTCGCGAAGCCCTTCTTGTTCCACCGACCCGCCCGCGCCTCCTGCACGTTGTCTGGGATGCGTCGGTCCAGCGCGAGCAGAAGCCCGAACGCTAGCTCGGCGACGGCTGTCGCGTTCTTTCCGGGGCAGTTGGCGACGAACACGCCACGCCGCGACGCCTCCGCAACGTCGATGGAGTCTACTCCGGCTCCTGCTCGAACGATCAGCTCGAGGCCTGGAGATGCAGCCAGATCTGCAGCCGTCACCTTGGTCGAACGCACGATCAGAACGGCCGGGTCGAGCTGGCGAAGCTGTTCCGTTAACGTCTCGGCCTTGAGGGACGGCTCGTAGATCACCTCGTGACCTGAAGCCTGGATCGTGGCCCGGGCGGTCTCTGCCAATGCGTCGGCGATGAGAACTACCATTTGTGGACTAGGAGGCCACTCCGAAGCTTCGGCTCAAACCACGTGGACTTGGGCGGCATCCGCTCCCCCGCATCAGAGACATCCAGCAGGTCTTCAGGAGCTGTGGGGAACATCGAGAAGGCAATCTCAGCCTCCCCTGTGTCTACTAGGCGCTCCAGCTCGTCGGTGCCCCGAATGCCCCCGACGAATCCGATGTTGGCGTCGGTTCTGGGATCTGTGATGTTGAGCATCGGCTCTAGGATGAACTCGGCGAGCCGCGCCACATCGAGCGTATCGGCCACCCGCTCGCGCTCGGAATCGGGGAGCACTAGCGTGTACCACCCGAAGTCCTCGCCCAGGTAGAACGCCACGGTTCCTGGGTCCTCCGGGTCCGCGAACAGGGCTTCTTCAACCTCAAACTTGCGTCGGAGCTGCTCGAAGAACTTGCCCTTGCCCACGGGCAGCTCCTTCACCACCCGGTTGTACGGCAGGATCTCCATGTCCTCCATCGGAAAGAGAACGGCGAGGAAGTGCGCTGCTGCCTCCGCCTCGGACTCACCCGTCTCTGCGAGCTGGCGTGCTGCACGAGATGCGGCTGCGCTCCGATGGTGCCCATCGGCGACATACAGAGCGTCGATCTCGTCGAAGGCCTGCACGACCGCACCCGGGCTGGCGAGGCGCCAGACGGTGTGCTGCACGTAGTCCTTGGCGCGGAAGTCGTAGGTCGGCTCGCCCTCCATCGCTTCGGCGACCGCGTCATCAATGACTTCGTGCGCACGGTAGGTCAGCATCACAGGCTCTGCGTGCGCCCGCTGCGTCAAGAGATGCCGAGTCCGATCATCTTCCTTGTCTGGCCGCGTGTCCTCGTGCTTGAGAATGCGCCCGTTGTCATAGTCGTCCACAGACACCAGCCCGACGATGCCGGTTTGCTCCCGCCCATTCATGATGAGTCTGTAAACGTACAGGCCTGGCTCGTCGTCGAGGATGAGGGTGCCATCCGACGCCATCCGGTTCAGGGCTTCAGCGCCCTGTGCGTACACAGCGTCGGCGTGTTCATCGGTGCCTTCAGGCAGGTCGATCTCTGGGCGAACCACATGGAGGAAGGAGATCTCATTCCCCTTCGCCAGCTCGCGGGCCTCGGCGGTGGAGATGACATCGTACGGGACAGACGCGACGCGTTCGGCGAGATCCGGGGAAGGCCGGAGGGCGCGGAACGAACGGACGGACGGCATTCGGGCGACTGGAGCGGGCTGGTGAGCCTGCAAGATATCGGTTCGGGCGCGTTCGCGATCCGCCTCTTCACCGCCTGTTCGCGCGTTTCGGCGGATACCGGCTCTATCTTTGGCTCAGATATCGCGGGGTGGAGAAGTGGTATCTCGTCGGGCTCATAACCCGAAGATCGGGGGTTCGAATCCCCCCCCCGCAACCAGAGCCCGGTCGTCCCTCCCGCAGACGGCCGGGTTTTTTGTGGCCTCGCGTCAGGGTCAGCTCGAGGCGTACACCTTCACACTGTCGTACCGCTTCAGGCGCACCGACCCCGGCTTGGCTCCGCGTGGTTTTGTCACGTCGCAGGCACGGCAAACATGCACGTCGATTTTGCCGCGCGCGTTCTTGGCCTTCGAGTTCGCCGCCGCCAGCTCGGCGGCTCGCTTGACCACGGAGCGAGGCACCTCTCCCCTTGCGGGATTCCGGATGACCACGTGGCTCCCAGGGGTTCCGCCGCCGACGTGGAGCCACACGTCCTGCGGGTCGGCCTCACGGAAGGTCAGCGCGTCGTTGTCGCGCGCCGTCTTGCCGACCAGCACCTCCCAGCCGTCCACGTCGTGAACGTCCCAGCCGAGCGGCCTCTCCGTACGCGGCATCGCTAGGCGCCCAGCACGCCGCGCCCGACGTACATCAGGATGAACATCGCCAGCCAAAGGCCCTTGCCAATCTCGATCCCAAGGCCAAATCGCTTCGAGCTGGCGGTGTCGCCCGCGGCGACCTTCTTCCAGGCTGGGCGAACGATGAACACTTGCACAGCGAGCAACAGCAGTCCCAGTGTCAGTGACGTGTGGTAGGGCCATCCGTACTCGAACCCGATGCGGCTCCCGAGCACGAAGTTCGCCAGCGCGAAGATGTAGAACAGCGCTGCCATCGCCGTTGCAGACGTCACCATGCGGGCGGTTGCCTCAATCCATGCCGGGTCTGGCGAGCTGGCGACCGTCCGGGCCGCGCGCGTCAGCACCAGCGCGACGCCGAGCCATCCGGCAGCGAAGAGAACATGGGCAGCAAGTGCAATGGTGTGAGCAAGAGCCATCGGAGTGGGCGAGATGGAGGGTCCTGTAGTATCGAGAGGGAAGGCCGGCGCAAGGGTGAGAGATCTGTGATTCGCGCGCCCTGGGGGGTGCCAGCCCGACCCCTCACAGGGGAATGATGACCGTAATCGGCACGAGCGACGCCCCAGTCGGGCTGGCGTCTTCATCGCGCGGGAAGATCAGCGGCACCACCAGATGGGTCGCCATCGCGGAGCCCGCGCCGATGCCCGCGCCGACAAGCACGTCGCTCGGGTAGTGGACACCATGCCAGACGCGCGTGAGCCCCATGGCAGTCGCCCAGGTCATGGACGGCACAATCACGTACCACTCGGGATACGACAGGCTCAGTGACGTGGCGATCACAAAGGCCGACGACGTGTGCCCGGAGGGAAACGAGTGAGGATCGAACACATCCTCGCCCTGAAGATCTCGGTCCCGCGATTCGATATCGCTCAGCGCAGCATAGGGCCTCGGACGTCGAACAAGGTTCTTCAACGCGAACGTGGTGCCGAAGTTGGCCGCCTGGGACGCCGTCAGCAGTAGGGCCGGGCGTGTATCTGCATCGGAAAGAAGGGTCCCGGCCCAGAGCGCAGGCGCGGCGCCGAGATAGATCGGATACGCCGAGAGATTGACGCCGCGCATCGTCAGCTCGAAGGGGGCCGCCTCGATGTCGTAGACCGAGCGAAGCACCTTCACGTCGATGGGCTCGGTTTGCGGGGGGCGAGTCGTGTCCCGCGGGGCCTCCTGCGCGTGCGCCGAGCTGGCGAGGGCTGTCAGCGCGACGGCGAGGAGCAAGGCACGGCTCATACGGGTACGGGGATACACAGAACCGCCGCCACCGGAGCATTCCAGCGGCGGCGGTACAGCCAACGAGCGAGGGCGACTAGAGATCCGCGAGCGCCTCCTGTCCGTTGAGCACCAGCTCGTCGTCTTCGGTCTCGGCCTCCGGGGCATCGACCATGCCGAGGGCGACCTTGACGGCGTGCTTGACCTCCTCGCGGCGGTTGTCGTTCTCACGGAGCCACTGCTTGGTGGCGTCGCGGCCCTGGCCGATCTTCTCCTCGCCGTAGGAATACCATGAGCCCGCCTTCTGAATGACATCGTGCTCGAGGCCGAGATCGATTAGCTCGCCGAGCGACGACACACCCTCGCCGTAGATGATGTCGAATTCGGCCTGGCGGAACGGCGGGGCCACCTTGTTCTTGACCACCTTCACGCGGGTCCGGTTGCCTACCACCTCTTGGCCGTCCTTGATCGCACCGATGCGGCGAATGTCCATGCGAACCGAGGCGTAGAACTTCAGCGCCCGACCGCCCGAGGTGGTCTCCGGCGAGCCGAACATGACGCCGATCTTCATTCGGATCTGGTTGATGAAGATGAGGATGGTGTTGGTCCGCTTGATGGTGCCGGTCAGCTTGCGGAGCGCCTGGCTCATCAGTCGCGCCTGGATGCCAACGTGGCTGGCGCCCATCTCGCCCTCGATCTCAGCCTTGGGCACGAGTGCAGCGACGGAGTCCACCACCACCACATCGAGAGCCCCAGAACGCACCAGCATGTCGCAGATCTCGAGGGCCTGCTCTCCCGTGTCCGGCTGCGACATCAGCAGCTCGTCCGTGTTCACGCCCAGCTTCTCGGCGTAGGTCGGGTCGAAGGCATGCTCGGCGTCAATGAAGGCACAGGAGCCCCCGAGCTTCTGCGCCTCGGCTACGATCTGAGTCGCGAGGGTTGTCTTGCCCGAGGACTCTGGCCCATAGATCTCGATGATGCGGCCGCGTGGGACGCCGCCGATGCCGAGGGCATGGTCGAGCGTGAGCGACCCGGTCGAGACGGCATCGATAAGAACAGGCGGCGCATCGCCCATCTTCATCACGGCGCCTTTGCCGAAGTTCTTCTCGATCTGCTTCATCGCCAGCTCGAGGGCTTTGGCTTTGGCGTCGGCGTTTGCAGGAACGGATTTGTCAGATTTCGCCATGAGGGCAGGCCCCGGGAGGGGCGGTGTAGAGTGAGAGATCGGGCCGAGTGGGTGGCCCCTCAGGCACAGGCGCGGTGGCGCGCGGAGAAACAGAGTCGGCAGGCTACCGAAGAGGGGTGACAGCCCCGCGTCACGCCAGGTCCTTCTTCAGAAACGCCGCCGACCTTTCACGGACCTAGACCCGGGGAAGGTCCCGATCTAACCACAAGCCGGTCCAAATTGTCGACGTCCACCCCGAGACCGCAGGGTCGGCGTGGTTTCGGTCAGATCCTCGCCCGCTCGCCCCTCGAGCTGGCGACAACGGTTCAGCTCAGAACACTCAGCTCGGAT
Organism: Bacteroidota bacterium; assembly: GCA_039815415.1. GTDB lineage: Bacteria > Bacteroidota > Rhodothermia > Rhodothermales > Rubricoccaceae > JBCBZH01. The sequence goes on along the minus strand of JBCBZH010000230.1, from coordinate 2,313 downwards.
GCCTTCATTCTCTGCCGACGGATCAGGTTCAGCGCCGCCGTAGTCGTCAGCCCGATGTTGACCATCCGATCCGTCGTGAGCCGGAGCCGGACCGAATGCTCGCCATGTGCATCGACATAGCCGAGCCAGACCGTCCCTACAGGCTTTTCTGGCGACCCGCCCGACGGTCCCGCGATACCGGTTGTAGACACGCCGATGTCGGAACCGAGCCGCTCGCGGACACCCCGAGCCATCTGGAGTGCGACGGTCTCGCTCACGGCCCCATCGAGAACAAGCACGGTGGGATCGACGCCGAGGGTCTCGATCTTGACCGAGTTGCAGTACGCAACCACGCCACCACGTAGGTACCGACTGGCCCCTGCGGGCTCCGTCAGGCGCGCGGCGATCGCCCCGCCCGTGCAGCTTTCGGCGAGAGCCAGCGTCGCCCCTTGGGCCACCAGCAGCTCCCCGACCGCTCCCTCGAGAGTGGTCCGGTCTTCCCCGAACACGAGATCCCCGAGCTGCTCTCGCACGGAAGCGACAGCGTGGTCGAGATCCCCACGGATCCGATCCGCGTCATCGCCCTTGGCGGTGAATCGGAGCCGCACCACGCCCAGGCTGGGCAGAAACGCCAGCCCGACCCCGTCCGGGAGCAGGTCGGTGAGATCGCCGAGGCGCTCGGCGATGTCGTTCTCGCCCATCCCAACGGTGAGGAGACTGCGGTGCGCCACCTCATCGACACCGAGCTGGCGAACGCGGGGCAGCACCGACGCCTCGGAGATCGCTTTCATCTCGTAGGGCACTCCAGGCATCAGCACGATGGACTGGCGGCGCCCGTCTTCGAGCTGGCGCTCGCCCCAGAGCCCGGGTGCGACCCCCTTCGGATTCGGGAGCACATCGAACCCAGCGGGTACCTCCGCCAGCGCTCGGTTCGCGGGTGGCATCCGGCGTCCGCGTGCCGCATACCGGGCTTCGACGGTCTCCATCACGTCAGGACGAACCTCGAGGGCACGCTCAAACACCTCGGCGACAACGTCCCGCGTGATGTCATCGTGGGTGGCCCCAAGGCCGCCAGTGATGACAATCAGCTCCGCGCCGTCCGCGGTGGCCCGCTGGATGGATTCCGACATACGGACTCGGTCATCCCCGACCGTTTCGGACCGTTGTATATCGGCTCCTGCCAGTGCAAGGCGTTCGCCCAGCCACGCCGCATTCGTGTTAACGATCTGGCCGAGCAAGATTTCATCGCCGACGGTCAGTAGAACGGTGTGCATGCAGTGTCAGGCAGGCGGGGAAGCAGCGCGGAGTAAATGCGGTTCGGCGCTCAGGGTTCGGGCCGTGATCTGTGACACCCGTTTCCGCCAGCTCGAGGGGCTGGTCGGAGACACGCGCGAACGCCCCGAAAAGGCTCATGAGCGACTTCAGGGAGCCTTCTGGGATGCCGATGGTACACTTCCCCTATGTCCGACCGCACCCGCACCCGCGCCACCCCAGATTCTGACGCCCCGAAGGCGTCGGACGAGGGCGTGCTGGCGGAGGCACGCGCACCTGCCCCCAGGGCCGACCAGATGGGGTCCCAGGGCGATGGACTGGACCTCCCGCTCGGGGCACCGACGCCCTCCGAGCCGGTACGCAGCGGACCCGTTCCAGAGACTCCTGAAGAACGGGCACGACGACGGCGGAACCGCATCCCGACGCGGCCGAACTCCGTGCCGGAGGTCACGCCAGAGGCGGAGACCGAGCGCGCCATCCTTGCCGAGTTGCGGAACCGGGCGCGTCGACTTCGCCGCCACCCCCCTCCTGAACCCGTTGACGATGACACGGCCATCGCTCAAGCGGCTGGCTTCGAGGTCATGGAGGTCGGCACCCCTCCCTCGCTGATTCGACGCTACTTCACGACGCTCCGGCACGCCCTTGGGCTGGTGTATGGCAGCGCCGTCGCCGTGGCACGCGACCGCGAGCAGTTCGCGATTGTGAAGGGGTTCCCATTGTTCCTCATCAAGGTGGCGGCGTTCTTCGTCAAGCCACTCGTGATGAAGGACATCCGGGCGCTGCCGCTGCAGGAGCAACTCCGCCGACGCCTGGAGATGCTGGGGCCGACCTACATCAAGCTCGGACAGGTGCTCGCCCTCCGCGAGGACCTCTTGCCTCCGTTCATCACCGAGGAGTTGAAGAACCTCCTCGACCGGCTCCCGGTGATGCCGTTCCCAGAGTATCTGGAACGTGTGGCGAAAGGGCTAGATCGCCCCGTGGACGAGATGTTTGAGTGGATTGACCCGAAGCCGCTTGGCAGCGCATCCATCGGGCAGATCCACCGCGCGCGGACCATTGAGG
>JBCBZH010000364.1:0-3198 GCA_039815415.1 Bacteroidota bacterium | reverse complement strand
GCAGATCGTCGCCGACGAGGACTTCGTGCTCCACCCGGACAAGCTCCGCGTGATGCGCCGGGGCGTCCGGCAGGAGGTCACCGGGCTGGTGGTGAACGACAAGCTGAGCCTCAGCCGCCGCCAGATGCGCCGCTTCCGCGCCACGCTCTACCAGATCGAGAAGGACGGCCCGAAGGGAAAGACCTGGGGTGACACACCAGACGTGCTAGCAGCGATCCACGGGTTCGCACACTTCGTGCGGATGGTGGATGCCGAGCGCGGTGCCCCGCTCGTGGCGCGCACGCAGGCCTTGCTCAAGAAGCACCGCTGGGCGCCGGATGCCTCGCCAGTTCGGCGCCAGTACAGCGCTATGCCTGCAGCGCCGGAAGGCACTACCTCCGAGGAGAAACCCAAGAAGCCGTTCTGGAAGCTCTGGTAGCCTCGCCAGCTCGAGCTGGCGGCCAGTAGCGAGTAGGGAATGGCCAGTGGCCGACTTCTTCTCTGCAACTGGCCACTCCTCCCTACTGGCCACTGGCTTGATCACTCCTCCGGCAGGTACTCGTCGGGGACGGGTGGCACATCGCGGCGCCCGTCGAACATCCACGAGATGATCCACCAGCGCGAGCCGTCCCAGTTGAGCTGGATGCTGTTGACGCCCCGCCCTCCGACGGGCCCGTCCTCGGTGCGACGCCATTCATACGTGCTCCAGACATGGGCTACAGCCCCGTGCTGCTGCACCTGCCGCTCGATCTCGACCTCGAAGAACCCAGCGTTTGCAATCCCGCCGCTGGCCGCGTGGTAGGCCGCCAGATCCCTCGGGGCGATCACCGTCTCCCCATCTGGCCCCGTCCGCACCACCGTCACGACCGCGTCGGGATGGTGCAACGTGCTATCGCGGGTCCAGTCGCGCGGCTGCCCCGCCGGCCCCGAAACAACTTCGTAGTACGCGTTGATGATGGCATCGAGCGTGCCCACGTCTGCCGGATCGGCAACGGGCTGAGCAGAGACCGCCACCGAGCTGGCGAAAAAAGCGAGGGCGAGCAGAGACGAGCGCATGGGTCGAGCTAGCGTTGGGAGTTGCAAGGTCGCTCATTTTCGGGGGCTGCTTGCCGCGTAGTCCATTCGTCCTATGCAGGCGTCCGCCCGATGCGCGTTCTTGATCGCCAGCTCGACGCTCTCCGGTCCACCCATGTCCAAACGATCCCGGCGTCTTCTCGCTCTGTCTGCGGTCGGAGTTGGCCTCTGGCTCATCGTCTATGTGGGCAATGACGCCCTCCGCCAGCTCGAGTCGGATGCACCGAGCGAGAGCCTCGGCCAGACCAACAACGGGAGCCTCGTCAATGGCAAGCGGCTTCCGTCGAGCGGCCCTGGCTTCGCGACCTACTCCCGTCTGGGGTCACTTCTGGGACGGACCGCAACGCACCACCGCGTGCGCGATGCCGTGCTGGACGCCTATGCAGCCGTTTACGCCGAGCATCCCGAGGTCACGCTGCTCTACGGCGAGACCGGCTGGCCGAGCGGCGGCTCCTTCCGCCCCCATCGCACGCACCAGAACGGACTCTCGGTGGACTTCATGGTGCCCGTTCTCCGAGCTGGCGAGCCCGACGTGCTCCCGACCCATGTGTTCACGAAATGGGGCTACGGCATCGACTTCGACGACGACGGGCAGAACGGCGACCTCGCTATCGACTTTGAGATGCTGGCCGAGCACCTTCACCAGCTCGACCTCGCCACGCAGGCACACGGGCTCACCATCGAGGTAGTCATCCTCGCGCCGAGCCTGCAGGATGAGCTGGCGGCGACCGAGCGCGGCGCGGAGATCACGCAGCGCCTCCGATTCTCCCGAAACCCCTCGTGGGTGCGCCACGATGACCACATCCACGTCGACTTCCGCGTGGTAGAGACCTGATCTCACCAGATCGAGAGGCTATGTGCTCTGCCTCGAGCTGGCGACCTCCACAATCTGTCATCCTGAGGAGCGAAGCGACGAACGGATCTCGTCGCCGGATGGCTCGCGGTCGAACCGAGGGTTACGTAAGGCTGTGAGAAGATCCTTCACTCCGTTCAGGATGACCGGAGATGACGTAGTTGCGCGATAGCTTCGGCTACGCTCTACGTCCTGCATCTATGTCTGACCAACTCGCACGCCGATATCGGGAGATGCCCGATGAGCGGCTTCTTCAGATTGCCACCTTTGAGGCCAGCGGGCTCACACCAGAAGCTCTGACAGTCCTTCACGCTGAGCTGGAGAGACGCGGTGCAGATCTAGCACTCCATCAGGCTGTCGATACGCAAACACGAGAATTATCTCGCAGGGATGTGGACCTCTTGGTGACATCTGTGCAGAAACAACCCTGCCCGGAGTGCAGACGTGTTGATCGCCCGATCAATGGAGGCATCGTTGCAGAAACGAAGAGCTTTGTTCTGTTTACGACCTACGATCAGGAGACAATCATCGCGTGCCCTGACTGCCTCTCTGCGCAGGCCAAGCGATCGGCATGGATCACGGCCTTCATTGGCTGGTGGGGCTTTCCGTTTGGCCCCTTTCAGACCGTCAAAGCGCTTCGTCACAACCTCCGAACGATTCGCCAGCACGCGCGGAATGAGCCCTCGGATGCACTGCGCGCATTCGTGGCACAGCACCCCGGAGTCGCCACAGCCATCGCTGAGAGACCTGAATAGCGTCGAGCTGGCGAAACCTCGCTCACAGCCCAGGGCCTTACCCCTTCGGCCTCAGCGTCACCACGGGCAGCAGCACCTCTTCCAGGCTCACGCCGCCGTGCTGGAACGAGTCCCGGTACTGGTTCACGTAGCGGTTGTAGTTCGTCGGGTAGACGAAGTAGTTGTCGCTCTTGGCGAAGATGTAGTTCTCGTTGATGCCTAGGCGCGGCAGGCCGTACGTCTCCGGCTCCTTGACGAAGATGGCATCGTCCTCGTCCACCTTCAGGTTGCGGCCGTGCTTGTAGCGGAGGCTGGTGGAGGTCTCGCGGTCGCCGATCACCTTGGCCGGGTTGAGCGCCCGCACCGCCCCGTGGTCACTCGTCACCACCACCGTGCAGTCGTGGCGCGCCAGCTCGCGGAACGTCTCGAGAAGCCACGAATGCTCGAACCACGTCCGCGTGAGCGCACGGTAGGCTTTCTCATCAGGCGCAATCTCTTTGAGCACCGCCGAGTCCGAACGGCTGTGGGCCAGGATATCCACGAAGTTGACCACGATGG
>JBCBZH010000259.1:0-6294 GCA_039815415.1 Bacteroidota bacterium | reverse complement strand
GGGCGAGGGCACCGACATGACTCGATTCCGAATCGGCTCCACTCCCCCGCGCCCCCTGTCGAAGCCCGGATTGCTCCGTGCCCTCTCCCTCCTGACTTGCATGGTGCTCCTGATCGGAGTCCCTGCCAGCGGGTGCGGGGAGGGGCGAAATGCTGAACAGGCAGCCGTGGATTCGTCCCTGGTCCACGTGCTGGTGGACCTCCATTTGGCCGACGCTCGCGGCGCCGTTCGTGGCGAATCTTCGCTTAGCGATAGTTTGCGGGATCTCGTCTACGAGCATCATGGTTGGGACTCCACGCGGCTCGACCAGCGCCTGACTGAGGTTGCCCTCGAGGCCGACGCCGTTGCGGCCCTCACCGAAGCCGTCGAATCACAACTCGCCCTCGAGCAACAGCCTCCTGCCCCCTGAACCGACTCGCATGGCTCTGCACATCTTCACCACAGGCGGCACCATCGACAAGGTGTATTTCGATGCCAAGAGCACCTTCCAGGTGGGCCACCCTCTCGTGTCCGAGATCCTCGAGACGGCGGGTGTCGTGTGCGACTATGAGGTCGAGGTGCTGTTTCAGAAAGACAGCCTCGAGCTGACGGATGCCGATCGCCAGCTCGTCATCGACCGCATCCAGGGCTCCTCGGCCCGGCACATTCTGGTCACCCACGGCACCGACACGATGGCCGACACTGCACGCGCCGTCTCGAACGCGTTGGGTCCAGTCCACCAACGAACCATTGTCTTCGTTGGCTCGTTAACCCCTGCACGGTTCAAGGCCTCCGATGCGGAGTTCAACGTGGGTTTCGCTACGGCCGCGGCCCAGATCCTCCCCCCCGGCGTCTACGTGGCCATGAACGGCCAGGTGTTCGACGCAACCACTGTTCGGAAGAACCGAACACAGAATCGCTTCGAAACTGTGGAAGACTCCGTACCATCGGCCTAGTCTTTTTCGTTCGAGTCGTCACACATCTCTCACCCAAACCGACATGACCCGTTCTTTTTCTCCCTTGGCCCTCGTTGCCGCCGTGCTCACGCTCGCCGCGTGCTCCAGCACGACGGCAGTGGACATGCCCGACAGCCCCACGACGGCTGGCCCCACGACGCCGACGACCATGATGGACGAAGGCACGCCGTGCACCGATGGCGATGCTGACGGCTATGGCTGCAGCAACATTGACCTACTCGCCCACGTGCCCATCGACACGTTCAACGACGAGACCTCGCGTGCCAACGACATCTGGGGCTGGACCGATCCCACCAACGGAAACGAGTACGCGATCGTGGGCCTCGACAATGGAACCGCCTTTGTGGACATCTCGAACCCGACGGATCCGGTGAACCTTGGCTTCCTCCCCACGGAGACCACAGCGACAACCTGGCGCGACATCAAGACGTACGCCAACCACGCGTTCATCGGTAGTGAGGCTCCAGGACATGGCGTTCAGGTGTTCGACCTGACCCGCCTTCGCGGCCTGACTGAAGCCCAAGCCTTCACGGCCGATGTGGTCTACAAGGGCGTCGGCAGCTCGCACAACGTCGTGATCGACGAAGAGAGCGGATTCCTCTACGCCGTCGGCGCCTCCTCGGTCGGTGATGATCTCCCGGCAGAGTGCAGCGCTCCTGGCTTCCACGCGGTGGACATCCGCGACCCCAAGAACCCGACCTTCGCGGGCTGCTTCTCGGACGCCACACGCGACGCCTCGCCGGTCTCTGCTCCGGGCTACACCCACGACGCCCAGTGCCTCGTCTACCGTGGTCCTGACCAGGACTACGCGGGCCGGCAGATGTGCTTTGCCTCCAACGAGGACGTGGTGACGGTCTTCGATGTGGAGGACAAGGACAACATCAAGGTGGTCTCTCAGGCCGCGTACCCGCGTGACGCCTACACCCACCAGGGATGGCTCACCGAGGACCAGCGCTGGTTCCTCGCCAACGATGAGCTGGACGAGATGAACGGCCTCACCAGCTCGCAGCGCACGCTCGTGTTCGACTTGCAGGACCTCGACGCGCCGGAGTTCGCGTTCGCGCATGAGTCGGGCCTGCCGGTGATCGACCACAACCTCTACATCATCGGCAACCTCTCCTACCAGAGCAACTATGAGTCGGGCCTGCGGATCGTAGACATCTCTGGCATTGAGCAGGGGGTCTTCACCGAAGTGGCCTACTTCGACACCTTCCCCGAAAGCGAGAAGGTTCAGTTCGGTGGGCAGTGGAGCAACTTCCCGTACTTCGAGAGCGGCACGGTCATCGCCAACGACGGGTCCAACGGCCTCTTCGTTCTGCGCCCGACGCTCAACACGATGATGCCGTAGCCACCCCGGCTCCCGGTATCAACGGCCTCCGGTCTGCTCGACCGGAGGCCGTTTTTCGTTCGTGACTCAGCCCGTCTTATGGATCGCTCGCAAGCCCTTCGGGGTGAGTTCGAACACATCTCGAAGCGGGTCGGCCAGTCGAACCAGGCCTTCGTTCACCAGCCAATCCACCAGCCCGTTTCGTTTCCTCGGACTCACGCCTTCGAGCCAGTTCGAACGTGGATCCCCAGATTGGATGTGCGACAGCAGGCGATGCAGAGCCCCCTCATCCTCCGGCGTGATCACATCGGGGCGGTGCCGTCCCAGGCAGATGTCGCACCGCCCACATCGAGCTGGCGACGGCTCTCCTAAATACGCCAGAAAATGCTGGCGACGGCACCCAATGCCGTTGACATACGCGAGGAGATCCTCGAATCGCTTTAGAGCCTGTCTCCGTGTCCGGTCGAGAACGTTGCGATCCACTGGAAGGCGCTCCAGACGAGGACCGAGCCACTCGACCCGCAACGCATCTTGCGGGGATGCGACCTCGAGGAGGCCTCGGTCGGAGAGATATCGAAGTCCATCAAGGACACGGTCCGGCGCCAGCTCGAGGGCGTCGGCGAGTGGAGCCAGGCGCACTGATGCCCAAGCGCCATAGACACTCGCGGGCAACTGCCTCTGTAGTCCGTCGAGAAACGGCGCGAGTGAGGACGAGGTCGTCGCCTTAGCGTCCGCTAGATGGGCGGGATTCTCTACACGCATATGCACCTGCCCCTCTTGGGAGGCCTGTGTTCTCCAGAATCCGAGGGCTTCAATCCGTTCAATCGCTGTGCGTGCACTCGAAATCGGCACCTGCGCAACTGCAGCGAGCCTCTCCACCGACAGCCAGACCGGATGGCTGGGCTCACTTCCTACTGCGAGTTGCCCGAGGCTCCCCGCCGCTGTATAGATCGCCTGAAGCTGCTCCGCGGTCGGATGCGACGCTGCAATCAACGACCGGGGCAACTGGGCGTCCTCTGGCCCGCACACGATGGCAGCGTAGGCCCGATTCCCATCCCGCCCGGCGCGCCCGGCTTCCTGGTAATACGCTTCGAGGGTCAGTGGCAGCTCCACATGCACTACGGACCGTACGTCTGGCTTGTCAATGCCCATCCCGAACGCACTCGTCGCCGCGATCACGCGTGTCTCACCTTCGAGCCATTTCGTCTGCACGCGCTGCCGTTCGGCTGAGGAGAGCCCTGCGTGATACGCCTCCGCGGAGACGCCGAGCTGGCGAAGGCGCTTCGCCCACATCTCCGCTCCACGGCGTGTTCCAGCGTACACCAGCCCGGAGCCTGGCACGCCGTTGAACACGTCTGCCACCTGTTGCTCCTTGTTCTCGACCGGGTGGACGCTCCAGATGAGATTGGGCCGGTCGAAGCCGCGAACGACCACTTCTGGGTTCACCAGCTCGAGTTGCGTGACGATGTCGCGGCGGACCTCAGGAGTCGCGGTGGCGGTCACAGCGGCAACAGGCACCCGTTCTCCATTGGGCCCCTTCAGCAGTGACCTGGAGGCTGCGAGCTGGCGATACGCCGGCCGAAAGTCGTGCCCCCACTCGCTGATGCAGTGAGCCTCGTCAATGGCAAGGAGCGTCACCGGCAAGCGTCCGGCCCGCGCTCGAAACAGGTCCGACTGCACTCTCTCCGGCGTCATGTAGATCACCCGGTACCGGCCAAACTCCGCATCCGTCCAGAGCTGGTCATGGTCGCGCCTGGAGAGGCCACTGTGAACGCTCGTGGCAGCTACGCCTCGGCGGCGTAGAGCGTCCACCTGGTCGTGCATGAGCGCGACGAGCGGCGAGACCACCAACACCAGCCCGTGGGCCGCCACGGCAGGCACCTGATAAATCAGCGATTTGCCGCCTCCGGTCGGCAACACTGCCAAGACATCCCGGCCGGCCATGACCGCGTCAATCGCCTCCGCCTGTCCAGAGCGAAACGATGTGTAGCCCCAGACCCGCCGGAGAGCCTCGTGGGCCGTTTCAGAAGTCCTATCCGTCACCATCAGAGGCAAGCCAGTGCAGGGGGCACTCGGAGCAGTTCCCTGGTCATCCGCCAGCTCGAGCTGGCGAGCGCCAGGGCAAGAAACGAAACGGGGCGGCCCCGAGTGGAGCCGCCCCGAAGATGGGTCGAGCGCGGGTGCCTACTGCGCGTCGTCGCGGGTCGTGGAATAGTTGACGCGGAGCGCCTCGGCTTCGCGCAGCTCCTGCTGCACATCGTAGAGGAGCCCGGTCTGGACGTCGTGGTCGACGCGCATCGACACGATGGTGCGAGGCTCTTCGAGGAGGCGACGGTACATCGCCTGGCGAATGTCCTCGAAGTCGCGAACAATCGCATCATCGATCTGGACAGCAGGCTCTCCCATGCCACCCGCCGCGAGCTTCTCCGGCCCGATGTAGACGTACTGGATCAAGCGCTTCTGGTCAATCTTCTCCACGGCCTCGGCCTTCGGAATCTGGATCTGAACAAGCAGGTCCGTCTCACGAAGCACGGTCGTGACCATAAAGAAGATCAGCAGCATGAAGATGATGTCCGGCATGGATGCCGTCGGAATCTCCTGGCTGGTCTTCGCGCTCTTCTTCTTGAAATGAGCCGACATAGTGGATTCGGGGGAAAGGGTCAGCGAGGACTACTCGCCTGGATCGGGCTCTGCGAGGGAGATCTTGACGGGGAACTTCTCCCTCACCATATCCGGGTCGTCCTCACCGAGACGAGCACGATAGACGCCGTACTCCACGCCGGCAATGGCGCGAGCCTCGGAGTCGTACAGCTCATTGTAGGCGGACTTGATCTCGTCTAGCACCTCGATGTAGGTCTCGTAGGGAAGCCCGCGTTTCGTCTTGAATGAGACGACCGCTTTGTCTGGGCTCTCGGATAGATCAGGGTCCTGACCGTTGTTGGTCACGTGCCGTTTGACCGTTTCACGGATCTGGCCGATGTTCGTGACCTCGTTGTCGAGGAGAACTGTGCCGTCCGAGTTCACCAGGATGTTGAGCAGGTTCCGCTGACGAATCTCCGGGGGCTCCGTCTCCTCCAGCTTCGGCGGGAGTTGCATGTAAATGCCCTTGTCCGCGTTGATCGTCGTGGTAACGAGGAAGAAGATGAGCAGCAGGAACGCAATGTCGGCCATCGAGGCCGTCGGGATCTCCGGTGTGCGTTTCTGGCGCTTCTTGAGAAGAGACATCAGGGTAGAGAAAGTGAGCGTCCGCTTCGCCTCGGCCATTAGCCGAAGAGAATCAGATCAGCTGAAGAGATTGCGCGCGCCGGTCACCAACAGAGACAACAAGCCAAGAAGTGTCAGCGACACGGCTGTAACGACGAAAGCACTGGTCCACGTGCCATACACGGCGAACATGATGCCGAGGAGGACGAGCGGAAGCGCGAAGGCGAACAGCACCATCTTGCTCTCGCCCTTGAGACGTGCGCCTGCGTTCTTTGCCCCAAACCCGATGATCATCAACAGACAGACTGCGATGATGCCCAGGGCAACGTAGATGAGAATTTGGTCCATGAGAAAGGAGGGACAGGCCGCGAGGGCCGGGAGGCAACGAAGCGGCCTGAGGCCGCGCAACGAGAGAAGTCAGCCCCGGGCATATCCTGCCCGGGGCCAGTGACGTCAGGCGTCGCTGTCGCCGGAGCCTAGCTCCGCGCTGGCGGAAGGCAGCGTAGCAGTGCTCCGACCTGCGAGACGCGGCGAGCGCCCCATGTTCATCATCGCCAACGAGTCGATCAGCTCGACGGAGGCTTCCTCCATGTCAGCTGTGATGCGGTCGATCTTGGACACGGCGTAGTTGTAGAAGATCTGCAAGATGATGGCCGTGATCAGCCCGAAGACGGTCGTGAGGAGAGCCACCTTGATACCACCAGCAACGAGGCTTGGCGAGATGTCGCCGGCCTCTTCGATGGCGTCGAAGGCCTCGACCATTCCGATCACCGTTCCGAGGAAGCCGAACATCGGGGCCAGAGAGAT
>JBCBZH010000234.1:0-7022 GCA_039815415.1 Bacteroidota bacterium | reverse complement strand
TGTGTGGCAATGACTGGATTGTGCTTCGTCTGGCAGATGTTTATCTCTTGCATGCGGAAGCCATCATGGCGGGTGCGGAGTCTACCAGAGATCTCGATGCGATTGCCTCCTACAATGCCATTCGTGAACGAGTCGGTTTAAGTACCCTGGAACTCGATGGCAGCGCGACGCTGACCAGAGAAGTCCTGTTGGCAGAACGCCGCATAGAATTGGCGTTTGAAAACCATCGTTTTTACGATCTGCAGCGCTTTGGCGTTGCTGAGCAAGTCCTGAGTGAATTTGCTGCCAATAATCCGGCTATCAATTTCAGCAGCACGGATTTGCTCCTACCAATTCCGCAAAACGAAATCAATGTCAGTCAGGGTGCATTGAGCCAGAATCCTGGTTACTAGACCTGAGAATTCAGTGAGAGGTGCCTTCGGGCACCGCTTTTTCACCCTCAAACCGTCTATCATGCAATTCTTTAAAACCAATATATATCAACTCAGCCTCTTCTGTGCGCTGCTGCTCATCGGCCTCACTGGTTGCGATGAACGATTCACCCTGCCTGAAGAAGGCTCTGTCCCTGATGCGACACCACCAGAAGCAGCTTTTTCTGCTAGCCAGGATGAAGCCAATCCGCTGGTGGTACGCTTTTCCAACCTCTCCATCAGTGCAACTGATTATAGCTGGGATTTTGGAGACGGGAATACCTCTACTGACGCTGAACCCAGCCACGAATATGCCAAGTTTGGCAATTATGAAGTCTCTCTGACCGTGTCAGACAAACTGGGACAAGCCAGTACCTATTCCGAAGCACTGGAACTGAACGAACCAGTTGTGGTGTTTGAACCAGAAATTCTCAATCCAGGTTTTGACATCGAAGGCGCAGACAGCTATCGGGACAACTGGCGCAATGGGGATTTGGGTGGTGTGCTCCAGATTACGTCCAGTCCGATCCACGAAGGCGTTAAAGCGGCCAAGTTTCCTGACGCAGGAGACCGGATTGCTTACCAGTTGATCACGGTTGAGAAAGAGAAAGATTACATCGTCTCGTTCTACTATACCATCAAAACCTCCCCGGTTGGTTCAATGACCGTGTCTATCCTGGCCGGAGATGTAACCGATCCGGCAGCTGTGGCTGGTGCGACCATCAATTCAGTAACTGTCAATGACCAGTCTGATGCAAATGCCTATGTCCTGGCTTCAGTAAGCTTCAACTCCGGCGACAATACCGAAGTGGCAATCTACGTCAGTAACGAAGGCGCAGAATGCAGACTTGATACGTTCACCATCGTAGAAGACTAATTCATTCTTCTCTACTCTTATGTCTAAGCGATCAGTCATATTCCTTTTTGCCCTGTTGCTTCTTATGGCCTCACCAATGGCCTGTAAGAAAGTCGATCTGACGCCTCCAAAAGGTGAGTATATCCCACCGCCGAAGGATGATCCGGTGGAAGGCGTAGACTATTCCCTTCCCGAAATCGACCTGAGCAACTGGAAAGTCACCCTTCCCATTCCAAGGGATTCGGATGGAAAACCACTCGAAATCACCCCACCGGAGATTTTGCAGTATGCGACCAATGAGACCCTTCAGGAATTCATGTACAATGATTCGACTGATGGATCGCTGGTCTTTCATACGTATCCTGGAGTCTCCACCGCCAATTCTTCCTATTCAAGGACCGAGTTGCGCGAACAGATGGTGCCCGGTAGCAATTCTACCAATTGGACCTTTGCAGAAGGTGGACGCATCAAGGGGAAGCTGGCCTTGGTCGACATTTCCAAGGAAGCAGACGGTGATCCACACCGGACCATCATCATGCAAATCCATGGTCGCCTGACCAATGCCCAGAGAGACCTGATCGGTGAAGACGACAACAATGCCCCCCCTATGCTCAAAATTTACTGGACAGATGGCAAAGTCAGGGTTAAAACCAAAGTCCTCAAAAACTTGAACGCCTCTGACACCGAAATTCTGTACACCAGCGCATGGGGTGATGACGATATCGCCGCGTGGTTCATCCCGCTGGACACGCCAGAGTTTTAGCGGTTTCCAAAGGCTGACCTGCATACCGAGCGGATCCCGCCAGCTCGAGTGAGGCCCCTCCTCGAGTTGGCGAAAGGAAGTCGGACACGCGACCTGGGAACGTCCGATATTCCGGCTCCCCACGCCCCCGCTTCCCCATGCTCGCCCTCCAGGCCCAGGATCCCGCTGTCTTCGATATCGTCTCCCGCGAGGTGGCGCGCCAGAATGACGGCCTCGAGCTGATCGCGTCCGAGAACTTCGTCAGCCCGGCCGTGCTGCAGGCGCTCGGCAGCCCGCTCACCAACAAGTACGCCGAGGGCCTGCCAGGCAAGCGCTACTACGGCGGCTGCGAGGTGGTGGACGAGGTGGAAGACCTCGCGCGTGACCGCGCCAAGGAGCTGTTCGGCGCCGACTGGGTGAACGTCCAGCCCCATTCTGGCGCCACGGCGAATAGCGCCATCTACCTCGCCTTCATGGAGCCCGGCGACCGCCTCCTGGGGCTCGACCTCGCGCACGGCGGCCACCTCACGCACGGCTCGCCGGTCAACTTCTCGGGCCTGCTCTATGAGGCCCACTTCTACGGCGTGGACACCGAGGGCGAGCTGGCGGGCCGCCTCGACCTCAACAAGATCCGCGACCGCGCCCACGAGGTGAAGCCCCGGATGCTGTCGGTCGGCGCCAGCGCGTACTCCCGCGACTTCGACTACGCCGCGCTCCGCGAGATCGCCGACGAGGTCGGCGCCCTCCTCTGGGTGGACATGGCCCACACGGCAGGCCTGATCGCCGCCGGGTTGCTCAACGACCCGCTGCCCCACGCCCACGTGGTTTCCACCACAACGCATAAGACGCTCCGAGGCCCGCGCGGCGGGATGCTGCTCGTGGGCAACGATGTCGCCAGCCCGACGGGCGCCGTCTGGAAGAAGTCCGGCAATCCCAAGACGACCGGGCAGGTGCTGGACTCGGCCATGTTCCCCGGCACCATTGGCGGGCCGCTGATGCACTGCATTGCCGCGAAGGCGGTGGCCTTCGGCGAGGCACTGAAGCCGGAGTTCACAGCGTACCAGCAACAGACCATCGCCAACGCGCAGGCGATGGCCGAGGCGTTCGTAGAGCGCGGCTATGCGGTGGTCTCGGGCGGCACCGACAACCACCTCGCGCTGGTGGACCTCCGCTCGAAGGGCATTACCGGGAAGGAGGCCGAAGCGCGGCTCGGCGAGGCCGACATCACCGTCAACAAAAACATGGTCCCCGGCGACCCCGAGAGCCCGTTCGTGACGTCCGGTATCCGCGTCGGCGCCCCAGCGCTCACCACGCGCGGCTTCGATGAAGACGCCTTCCGCACAGTCGTCGAGCTGATGGACCGCGTGCTTTCCGGCGAGGACCCGGCGGCGGTGAAGGCCGAGGTTCGCCAGCTCGCGGAGGCGTTCCCGCTCTATGACACCTCCGCCCTCGGCGCCGAGCCGCTGGTGGCAGGGTAGCGGTTTATCCACTGTGAACCGATCTCCTGTCATCTATGTGGATGTAGACGACACCTTTGTGCGGAGTGCCAGCCACGCTCGCATCCCCATGCCGGAGGTGATTCAGGCCATCCAGCGACTCCACCAGAATGGAGCCACCCTCTACTGCTGGAGTAGCGGAGGTGGTGACTATGCCCGGAGCAGTGCACGGGAGTTCGGAATCGAAGAGTGCTTCGAGGCGTTTCTGCCCAAGCCTGACGTCCTATTGGATGATGTTGCGGTCTCAGACTGGCGTCGCCTGCGCTACATCCACCCAAGCGATGTGGCCGCTCTCAACAGAATCCCAAACCCATCGGACGTGTCATCCTGAGCGAAGTCCACGCAGCGGACGCAGTCGAGGGATCTCCGCCGAGCACAGCGCCAGCTCGAGCTGGTGAACCGCAGTGCAAACCTGAGATCCTTCGACTCGCTCTGCTCGCTCAGGATGACAAGACTGGGCTGGTTTCCAGAGATTGACACGTACACGATGCGAAAGCTGTTTACCCGACCTGACGCCTGGACTGGCGGTTCCTATGAGATCGCCCTGGAATACCAACCGCTTCACGCAGAAGAGGTGCACGTGGTCCTCAAACGCCTGTGGTCACACACCTCGCTCAACGGATGCTACCTCCGAGCTGACGTTGAACCCGAAGCCCAGTTGCGCGTGCCCCCCGCCAGCTCGAACGGGTGGCTTCGTGGCATTGCAACCTTACCCAATGGCGATGACACCGCATGCGGCTCCGTTGTCGTGACCGATGAGGATGCTACCTGGATCTACTTCGGTTCCCCGATGGGATCTCTGATTTATTCATACCCCGTCGGTGCCTATCCCTTCGATGACGGCCTGCCTCTCGACTGGCGCACACCGCTCAATGACTGGCTGTGCGACATCGCCAGATTCGTGTTTGAGGAGCTTCCGTTCCAGTTGGGTTTGGTCGGCTGGATTGACCCGCTCGACATCACCGCGTCGGACGTGTCTACATCCGGTGTTCCAGAGACGCGATACGAAGGCTATCTCATTCCTGAGGCCACTTCGCTTACCTGGTACCCGCCCAACACTGGTGCTCCAATGCGCACAGGCTGACACTTCGTGAAAGCTCTGCGGCGATGACCACTCATGGAGCGCCCGGCGCTACCCTGCCTCGAGCTGGCGAGGGACGCCAGCGCGACGGGTGCCCTCATGTCCGATGCTCCGCAGCCGCGCCTCGCGGCGGTCCTGCTCGCCTTCGCAGCCCTCTACCTCATCTGGGGCTCGACGTACCTCGGCATCCGCTTCGCTATCGAGACGCTGCCGCCGTTCACGATGGCGGGCATCCGGTTCCTGATCGCCGGAGTGATCCTGTATGCCTGGATGCGCCCTCGGAACCCGGCCCCCACGTGGCCGCACTGGCGAACCGCCACCATTGTGGGCGCCTTTCTCCTTCTGGGCGGCAACGGCGGCGTGTCCTGGGCGGAGCAGTTTGTGCCCTCGGGCATCGCAGCGCTGCTCGTCGCCACCACACCCATGTGGATGGTGCTGCTGGACGCCCTCCGCCCGGGTGGCGTCCGACCGAGCGGCGCCGTCATCATCGGACTCGGCCTTGGGCTCGTCGGGATAACCCTGCTCATCGGGCCGAACGAACTGGGAGGAGAGCCGATCCACCTGCCGGGTGCGCTGGCGGTGGTGGGCGCAGCCTTGAGCTGGTCGATCGGGTCCATCTACCAGCGAAGCGCTCCCAAAGCCGACGCCACGCTCCTCAACGTGGCAATGCAGATGGTTACCGGAGGTGCTCTCCTGCTGATCGTCGGCCTGCTTCTCGGCGAGCGCATTGACGTAGCAGCGGTCTCCATGAAGTCCATCGGTGCGCTGGCGTACCTGATCGTGGTCGGCGCGCTGATCGGCTACTCGGCGTACGTGTGGTTGCTGAAGGTGTCCACGCCAGCTCGCGTCTCCACGTACGCCTACGTCAACCCCGTGGTGGCTGTGATCCTCGGGTGGGCGCTGGCAAACGAGCCGCTGGGGCCGCGTGTGCTGGCAGCGGGCGCGGCCGTGGTGCTGGCCGTGGCGCTCATCACCATCGCGCGGACACCTTCGCCTCCGCCACCGACCGTCTCGGCGGCATCACGCTGAACAAGATCGCCAGCCCGAGGCGGCAATTGACCCCATCGGCCTCCCACGTACGAGTTGGCGAGAGGCGTCCGTTGGGCTCCGGCGTCACGCTCCGGTTCCCGATCCGGCCAGACTCTCCACCGGATTGCGGAAACCAACGGGCTGGCGTGACACTTGCCACGCCGGACTCCGTATGTTGGCCGGGCGAGCCGAGACCTCTGGAACGAACGCCCGCGTTTCTCGGTACCCGGGCCCCGCTCTTGCATCATGGCGAACGACTCCAGCTCCATCCCCGAATCGGCCCTCGCGAAGCTGGGGCACGCGCTGTACCAGCAAGCACTGGTACGTCGCGAGGATGAGGCCATCACGGACCCGCGCGGGCAGCCCATCGGATGGCTCCTGGACACACGGACGCCGATGCTGGATGGCCCCGTGTTCGCCGAAGCCGGCGCCGTTCTCGCGGAGCGGCTTCGCACCCGAGGCATCTCGCAGGTAGCCGGGTTTGGCTACGGCGCGTTCCCGCTCGTGTGTGCGGTGCTCGGCAACGGGACCGAGGACGCCCCCTTCGCAGGCGGCTTCATCCGCGAGCGCCGAAAGGCCTACGGCCGCCGCCGCCTTGTGGAAGGCCCGCTCGACCGCACCAAGCCGGTCGCGCTGATGGACGACATCCTCAACAGCGGCCGGAGCGCTGCCCGCGCCGTGGCTCTGCTCCGCTCGGACGGCTTCCGCGTGGAGGGGGTGATGACGCTGTTCAACTTCACGTGGAGCGGAGGCCGTGCCCGCCTCGAGGGCGACGACCTCTGGGTGGAGTCGCTGCTCGAGCTGAATCTCCGCGAAAGCGCCCGAGGCACGGCACCGGCCTCTGGAGACACGGTCTAGACGATGGAGCCGACGCGCTCCCATCCGCCGGTGACGCCCACAGGAGACGGCGCCCCGATGGCCCTTGACCAGGCCCCGCCGCCCGGTCTCACCACCGGCACTGGTCGTGGCACGAATCCGGCCCAGCCCCAGCCCGGGGAGATGCACTTCCTCGACCATCTCGAGGAGCTGCGCTGGCGCATTTTCAAAGGCCTCGGCGGTGTCGCCGTGTGCGCCATCCTGTCGCTGTTTTTCTACGAGTGGGTCATCGACACGCTCCTGATGGGGCCGACGGACGCGGACTTCTTCATGTACGACGTCCTGCGGCTGAACCCCGTAGACATCGTGCTTCAGAACCGGACCGTAACCGGCCAGTTCTTCGCCGCCGCCGGGACGGTCCTCGCCACCGGTGTCATCCTCGGGTCGCCGATTATCGTGTACCAAGCATGGAAGTTCATCGAGCCCGGGCTGTACCCCGAGGAACGGGAGGGCCTCCGGTTCGCGGCGTGGTTCGCGACGTTCTTCTTCGCGCTGGGAATCTCGTTTGGCTATCTCATCATCGCGCCCATCG
>JBCBZH010000396.1:0-2399 GCA_039815415.1 Bacteroidota bacterium | reverse complement strand
TGCTGCGCTACGACGGTCACCTCTACGGGCTGGCTGACCAGGTGGGAAACCACCTCACGCTGGTCTACAACCGAGATCTCGTAGAGGAACCGCCGACCACCTTCGATGAGCTGATAGCCATTGCCCGCGAGCACACGCTCGATGAGGACGGTGACGGCGCGAAGGAACGCTACGGACTCGTCTGGAACTACGCCGAGCCCTTCTTCTTCATCCCCTTCCTGACGGCGCATGGCGGCTGGGTGATGGACAGCGCGGAGCAGCCCACGCTCGACACGCCCGCTACCGTGGAGGCCATTGAATTCGTCCTTGGTCTGCGCGATGAGGAAGGTGTGATTCCACCGACGGTCGACTACAACACCGCGGAAACGCTGTTCAAGGAGGGACGGGCGGCCATGATTATCAACGGACCGTGGGCGTGGGCAGGCTACGGAGATGCTGGGATTGACTACGGGCTGACTCCCATTCCGTACAACGAGGCAGCAGGGACCTGGGCCCAGCCAATGGCTGCCGCCAAAGCCTACTCCCTCAACCCGGCCGTCCCAGACTGGAAGCTGCCCACCGTGCTCGGCGTACTCCAACTGCTGACGAGCGATGCGATGCAGACCGAGATGGCACGCGAGCTGGCGACCATCCCCGTCCGCCGGTCCGTCCGGTCATCGGGTGTGATGGAGGCCAACCCCATCTTGCAGCAGAGCCTCGCCCAGCTCGAGCACACGCGGCCCATGCCGACCTCGCCCACGCTCCGACAGATCTGGGACGGGATGCGCGGGCCGTACCAGCTCGTGATGAACGGGGAGGTAGACGGCAGCGAAGGCGCCCGCCGAATGCAGACCGAGGTCGAGAAGCGCCTCGCCGATTTCGCCCTCCAGAACTAAGCAGGACAGCCGAATGCTGAATGCTCCCACCGATGCGGTTGCGGTCGAGAAGGCTCGGCCCAAGCCAAGCCGCCTGACCGACGCGTGGCGCCAGCGCCTCTTCCTGATGGCGCTTCTCGGGCCGACGGCCGTCGTCGTGCTGGCCGTGGTCGCCTACCCGTTCGTCTACAACGTGGCGATCTCGTTCTCGAACATGAACATCTACACGCTCCGTGACTGGGAGATCGTGGGGGTGGAACAGTACGTGAGCGTGTTCGCCGAGCCTGCGTTCTGGGCGGTCTTCCTCAAGACGATCATCTGGACCGGCGTCAACGTGCTGTTCCACGTCGGGCTGGGGGTGTTCCTGGCCGTGCTGCTGCACCAGAAGTTTGTCAAGGGCAAGCCCGCGTGGCGCATCCTGCTCATCCTGCCGTGGGCGGTGCCGCAGTACATCACCGCGCTGACGTGGCGCGGGATGTTCAACTTCGAGTACGGGGCCGTGAACCTGTTCCTGAATAAGCTCTTCTCCGCCGACCCGGTGGCATGGCTCACGGACCCCGTGGGTGCCTTCGCTGCAGCCATTCTCACCAACGTGTGGCTCGGCTTCCCGTTCATGATGGTGATCGCCCTCGGCGGACTGCAGTCGATTCCCGGCGAGCTGTACGAGGCGGCGGACGTGGACGGTGCCAGCGCGTGGACGCAGTTCTGGAAGATCACGGCGCCGCTTCTCAAGCCGGTCATGATCCCAGCCATCACGCTTGGCACCATCTGGACGTTCAACAACATCAACGTCGTCTGGCTGATCTCGAACGGCGGCGAGCCCAACGATCAGACCCACATCCTGGTGTCCTATGTCTACGAGGCTGCCTTCTCGATGTACCGCTTCGGGTGGGCCGCGGCCCTCTCGATGGTGATCTTCGGGGTGCTGTTCCTATTCACCCAGGCCTTCATCAACCGCACCAACGCCACCGAATCGGTGTATTGAGGCCAGTGGCGAGTGGGCAGCCGCCAGGGGCGGATTCTCTTCTCGTCAGCTCGACGCGTCCCTCTCCCTCGAGCTGGCGAGCCCAGCCGTCGCCAGCTCGAGCATCTCTTTCCTCTCCCTCTTGATAGTCATTCCCGCGCAGGCGGGAATCCATACGGCGTTCCTCGAGTGCCCAAACCTGGATTCGTTTACCTCCTCGCCAGCCGACCGAACGGCACGTTGTATCTCGGCGTGACGAGCGATCTCGTGCGGCGAGCTGGCGAACATCGGACAGGCGTCATCGACGGGTTCTCGAGCATGTACGGTATTCGCCAGCTCGTCTGGTTCGAGCGGCACGAAGACATTCAGGATGCTATCGTGCGGGAGAAGCGGTTGAAGAAGTGGAATCGGGCGTGGAAGCTGCGGTTGGTGAGGGAGAGCAATCCAACGTGGCGAGACCTCTGGGACGAGCTGACGAGCCATCCGGGGGAGGTCGCTGCCATGCCGCGGCCTCGCATGGATTCCCGCCTGCGCGGGAATGACTCAATTGGGGAGGGCGGTACGGACGCCCACCAACTCGG
>JBCBZH010000115.1:0-12080 GCA_039815415.1 Bacteroidota bacterium | reverse complement strand
AGGATGCCGATGGTGCCGATCCAGAAGTGCGCGTTGGCGAGGCGATCGGACCACAGCTTGGTCCGCCACAGCTTCGGCGCCAGCCAGTAGATCATGCCGAAGGTCATGAAGCCATTCCAGCCGAGGGCGCCCGAGTGGACGTGGGCGATGTTCCAGTCCGTGTAGTGCGAGAGCGCGTTGACGGTCTTGACGGAGAGCGTCGGGCCCTCGAAGGTGGACATGCCGTAGAACGTGATGCCGATCACGAACATCTTGAGCACCACGCTATCGCGCAGCTTGTGCCACGCGCCGCGCAGCGTAAAGAGGCCGTTGATCATGCCGCCCCAGGAGGGCATCCAAAGCATCACGGAGAAGACCATACCCAGCGTAGCGGCCCACTCCGGGACGGCCGTGTACTGGAGGTGGTGCGGCCCGGCCCAGATGTAGATGAACACGAGGCTCCAGAAGTGGACGATGGAGAGCCGGTAGGAGAACACCGGGCGCTCGGCCGCTTTCGGGAGGAAGTAGTACATCAGCCCCAGGAAGGGCGTCGTCAGGAAGAAGGCCACCGCGTTGTGGCCGTACCACCACTGCACCAGCGCGTCCTGGATGCCCATGTAGATGGGATAGCTCTTGAACATCCCCACCGGCAGCGCAAGGCTGTTGCCGATGTGGAGCACGGCCACCGTCACGATGGTGGCGATGTAAAACCAGAGCGCCACGTACATGTGCTTCTCACGCCGCTTGTAGAGCGTCCCGAAGAAGTTGACCGCGAAGATGACCCAGATGACCGCGATGGCGATGTCGATGGGCCACTCCAGCTCGGCGTACTCCTTGGAGGTGGTGATGCCGAGCGGCAGCGTCAGGGCAGCGGACACAATGATGGCCTGCCATCCCCAGAAGTGGATCTTACTCATCACATCCGAGAACATCCGCGCCTTGCAGAGCCGCTGCGTGGAGTAGTAGATGGCCGCGAAGATGGCGTTGCCCGCGAAGGCGAAGATCACCGCGTTGGTGTGCAGCGGGCGGAGCCGTCCGAAGGAGAGGTACTCCCCGAGGTTGGCCTCCGGCCACGGGAGTTGGAGCGCCAGGAGCGCTCCCACGAGCATCCCGACGAAGCCCCAGATGACCGTGGCGATCACGAACCAGCGGACGATCTTGTCGTCGTAGCTGAACACCTCAAAGCGCTCCGAGCTGGCGGATGCAGCGGACGTGGCGGGTGCTGCAGGCGCAGCAGAAGACAAGGACATGCAGAAGCGGGTCGGGTGACGAGCCAAGAATCGGCAGCTGGCAGGAGTCGTTGCGGCGGCGCGCCCCGCAGCGACTTGTCGGCCTCCCCCCACGCCGCGTGTAGGGCATGCCCTTACATCGCCAGCCCGATGGCACGTCTTCCATTGCGCCTGGAGGGTCTGTTCGGCCACTCCGGCGAGGCCTGAAAGAGGCTCTCCGAATCGGGCGCCACTCGCGTTCGCGGCCTCTTACTCATGGCTCTCCGATGCGGACCTGGCATCCAGATGTTCCGAGCCCTCTCGCTCCGAAGCGCGAACCGCCTCCCCCTCTGAGCCCACCCTTCCCGGTGTGCTCGGTGCCCTACACGCCGTCAGCGAGCTGGCGACACTCCCAGACGCCGGGTCAACGCTCGATCTCGGCCATAGATGTCGTGCCTGAAGCGAAGGGCTCCACCTGAATCCACGTGGGCTGTCCAATAGGTTGAATAGATCGGCAGCGGAGCCTGGAGTTCGACCCACTCCTCGTTCTGAGCCGCAACCACAGCCTGGATCCGCTCGGAATCCAAGTCTGGAAGAAGCCGATCCGCCAGCTCAAGCGGGTCTTCGACCCGGATGCAGCCGTGGCTGAAGGTGCGGACGCGCACCTCATACAAGGATGGCGAGGACGTTCCATGGAGGCGGACGCCGAATGGCGTCTCGAAGATGAACTTGACGGGGCCGAGCGGATTGTCCGGTCCGGGTCGCTGCCGCAAGGCGCCTCCAGGAAGACGCTCCATGTGGTGACGGGCGAGGTACCGGGGATCTCGGGCGATGCGCGGGCGAATCTCGGCACGCGCAATGCTCTCTGGGATGTTCCAGTAGGGGCTCAGTACGACATGGGTGATCGTAGAGGTAAACCCTGGCGTTGGCGTCCGAGTCGTCCCAACAATCGTCCGAGCCGTCCATACTTCTCGCCCACGTTCCACGAGAGCCGTCGTCATGCCCGCAACGTCGATCCATACGTGCCGCGTCCCGAGATCTGCTGGGAGCCACCGCCAGCGCTCCATATTCAACGACACCAGATGCGCCCAGTCCGCTGGCGTTCTGTTGAGCGCTGAGCGCGTCGCTGGTCCAACGACGCCATCCACCTCCAGCCCGAAACGCTCTTGAAAGCGCCGAACGGCTTCGTCAAGCTCCGTGTCAAACGGACCATCGCGGCGGCTCTCCAGATTGCCCAGAGCGACCAATCGGTCTCGAAGGACTCCGAGAGCAGGACTGTCTGCATCGCCTTGTTTCAGCGGTGGACCTTCAGGAATCGGCGACCAAGGAGTCTGGGACTGCGCGCGGAGCCGGGCGAGCGCATCCCGGAGGCGTGCATATCCCAGATGGGGTGGGCGCGCCATCCAGATTGAAGCCTCAGGACCGCTGCGAGCGGCTAGCCGAAGCGCTTCACCGGCATCCAGACGACGCCGCTCTGTCAGCCAATCTCGATGGACGCTCCGAGGCGTCACGCGGCCTTGCATCAGGTGCTCACAGAACGTGAGGAAGGCTCGCGTGAGCGCAGCCTCTCGGCGGGTAGGATCTGCTGGAAGCGGGGCCAGATAGTCGTCGGGCACCAGGCCATCGTCACCCGCTCGCGCCAGCGCATCCACGAGCTGGTGGCCAGGGGCCGATAGATCAGAGGACGCAGGGCGCGTCCACAGCGGCTCATGGCCCCGCTCAGCGTAGAACGCCTGCGCTTCAGCAGCATAGGGCCCGTCATCCAGTGCCCTGTCGAGCATGGATGCCTCTATGTCCTGGGCCTCGCAAGCGAGTGCAAGTCCGAAGACAAATCCCCAATAGAGAATGCCACGCATTGGACTCAGAGGTCATGGTCTCTGGCTTCGGGCTCGGCGAGGATCTCAACGAGTGACCGGAAGGAAGCAACCAGAACGTCGGTTCAAACCCAGTGGATGGACGCCCTCCCATGCCGGTTGAGTCCGCGAGGCGATTGCGCATCTGGATGTGAGGCCTGGCCCTTCCCTCCCTCTGGCGTGAGGGCAACCCCGGCACCCGCACGCGCCCCAGCCCGACACGCACAAGCGGTCTGTGCGTGCGGCCAGGGGTTCTGGCTCGACGTAGCGTCTGACTCCGCCCTCCGTTCCCTCCCATGACCATCCGCGACATCATGTCTCCTACCGTGGAGACCGCTACCCCCGACGAAACTGTCCTCGATGCCCGCAATCGCTTTCGGGAAGGAGGCTTCCGGCATCTCCCCATTGTCGATGGAGATCGTCTTCTGGGCGTCGTCTCAGACCGTGACGTGCTCCGCGCAGCAGGCCCCTCCCTCGGACTGACACCGTACGACCAGGACACAGGCCCCAATGTGGACCGGACCCTGCGCGAGATCATGTCCCGGTATGCCATCACGGCCGACCTGACGATGTCGGTCCAGGAAGCTGCGGATACCATGCTGCGCCACGATGTCTCGGCCCTGCCCGTGATCGACGACGGGCGCCTAGTGGGCATCGTGACCACCGCCGACGTGCTTCGGATGGCCGCAGGCCTCGCCAACGTCTGACCCTCACTCCGGGGGGACGTGCGGGACCCTCGCTCCACCCACGCCAAGACCGACGCGTCGAGCTGGTGGTGGACAGATGCTCCCTCTCATTACGGCCTCTCAACCCCTGCAACCTCCGCCGCGACGCCTTGCAAGAACTCGGCGTCAGACGTCGGCAACGATACCAGAACGCTTCGAGCTGACGACTCGACCACGCCAGCTCGATTCCACGGTGCGCCCCTCAACTCTGCTGGCGCGCCGACGGGGCTCTCTCCAGTCAGCATCGCGTAGATCACGCACGCAGCGAGATAACTGCCCGCCGCGTTGGGATGTGAGCCGTCCCGAGTGTACAAGCTGAACTCAGGGCGCAGCCGACGCACCTCTGCCCACGCCTCCCCGACCTTCGCCACGTCCAGTTCGAGTTCCGACCCAATCGAGAGGTAGGCCTGACTCAGCGCCTCGATCTGGCCTGGAAAGGCCTCCTTCGCCCATGTCATGTAGAGAGCAGGCTCAGCGTCTACAGCTCGAATCATTGACGCCAACTCCCGTGTCGCGGTGTGGAACGCCTCGGGGCTCCCGAGCGCTCCTGGCCCCTCTCGAAACCGAGCGCCGAGCGTGCTCTGCTCCTGGAGGAGCACCCACTCCCACTCCCCGTCATTCGGGCCTGCTTCCAAGAGGCTGTCTACCTGTCCATTGTCGATGTGCTCTTCGAGCATCATGCCTCCGTACGTGTGCGCAACGCTTCGAACGACAGGCCCGCCCAAGGCCACCGAGATGTCCTCAACCATCCCCGGCAGGTTGTTGAAGTAGATGTAGCTGTTGCCAACGAAGAGGACATCGAGGGTGTCGCGTGGCGTCTGGCAACTCGCGGCCATCGCCACAACCATAACGAGAGGAAGGCCAATCAATCGGTGCATAGGAGCGGCGTAGAGATTAGGGAGCGTGCGCCTCTTCCAGGGACAGGTACTCCCCAAGACACTCGCCAGCTCGATCTGTTGCCCCACGCTCTTGCGAGGAATGCACCTATGCCGTTGCCCCTCCGCAGGAGGACCCGGCGCCCGCCGTGCAGCCGTAGCAGTGCCGCGCCGTGCGAACGGTCCGCGCCTGCCACGCCGCCAGCTCGAAGTCCGCGACGTGCGCGAACGGCACCGCCGCGTCCATCTCGAGCTGCTGGTTGAAATCGCAGTCGTAGATGCGCCCATCCCAGCCAACCGATATCGTGTTTCGGCACATCACACCCTCGAGCGTGCCGGGATTGTAGGCTCCCAGTAGGCGCTCCATGTAGGCCTCGAGCTGGCCTTTCTCGATAAGCCACTCGAGGTAGCGGCTCATGGGCATGTTGTTGAGCGCGAACAGACGGTCGAACGTGACGCCGTGGTTGCGCTGGAGCGCGGCTTTCCACTCGCCCTCGAGAGAAGCCTGGTTGCCCGCCAGGAACGACCCTACGGGGTTGGTCACAAGCGTGAGGACGCGCTTGGGATCTCCGTGTCCGTAGCCTGCCGCATTGAGCGCTTCGAGCGCCTTGAGGGACTTGATGTAGGTTCCTTCGCCGCGCTGGGCGTCTGTCCCCAGCTCGCGGTAGTGCGGCAGCGAACAGGCCACCTCCACGCCCCGCTCGGCAAACCACTCGGGCAGATGCTGGTAGCGCCGGACCGTCAGGATGGTCAGGTTGCAACGGTCGATGACGTGCAGGCCTCGCGCCACGCATTCATCGACCAGGTACTCGAAGTGCGGGTTCAGCTCCGGCGCCCCGCCGGTCAGGTCCACGGTGTGCAGCGATCCGCCATCGGGATGCGCCTGGATGCGGTCGATGGCCGCGAGGCACGCGTCCACCGCTGCGCGATCCATGTTCTCCTCCGTCCGGTCCGGCCCCGAGTCCACGTGGCAATGCCGACACGCCATGTTGCACAGCTTGCCGATGTTGATCTGGAAGATCTCGAGCGGAGCGGGCGTCAGTCCGCTGGCCCAGCCGCTCGCCACAAGGTCGCGGTGAAACGAGCCCGTCCCGCTCGGTCCCATCGCCAGCTCGACGGCATCCAGAGCGTCGAGCTGGCGATCCGGGTGCGCGAGCGGCGTGCGGCGACCGTAGAGGCTCGTCGTACGCTTGGGGCCGTCAGCGACAGCCGCCACCAACTCGGCAGAGAGGACCGGGAGCGAGATCGCGCCGTCGCCAGAAGAGAAATCAGACATCGAGCGTGTGGTGGAGTGATGGGAGACAAACAGGCTGGCGAGAACGCCGACAACAACCAGGAGGAAGGGACACAAGCGAAGGGTCAAGGGAGAGTCCCTCTTCCCTCAATCCCGTATCCCTCTTCTCACATCATCTGTGCCTTGGCGCCGTCCATCATCTGGAGACCGTGGACGAGCGAGGCGCCGCCCCGGATGGCGCACGCTACATGAACCGCCTCTGTCATCTGCTCCAGGTCGGCTCCCTTCGCCATCGAGTCCTGCGTGTAGGCGTCGATGCAGTACGGACACTGGACCGTATGGGCGACCGCCAGCGCGATCAGCGCCTTCTCGCGGGCTGTCAGCGCGCCGTCCTCGAAGACCTTTCCGTAGTAGCTAAAAAACGCGTCGGCGAGCGGCTTCGAGCCCTCCCCGATCTCAGGAAAGCGGGGCAGGTGCTCGGGCTTGTAGTAGGTCTCCATGTAGAGGTCTGAGGCGGATCGGGTTGACGAAACGGAGGACGAAGCTAGAGGGCGCCCTGATTGCAGCGCAACCAGTGGCCCGGCAGAGGTTGGCCGAACGTCCCACCGCCGGGCTACCTTGTCCGATTCGCCCTCCGCTCCCTCGCCCGGCGTGACTCCCACCCTCTGGATTGTCCTTGTTGTCGTTGTTCTTGGACTGGGCGCGTATGTCTGGGTCCAGCAATCCGCCACCCCATCGAAACCCACGCGTCCCGCCACGGGCGGCAGCGATGATCTGGCTTCTCTCGGCCTGTCGGAAGTCCGCCCAGCCACGGAGCCACGGGTCGAGAACGCCTCCCCACCCGAAACCTCTTCCCGTCCGCCAGCGCCGTCCTCCTCGCCGGATCCTCCCCCACGCCAGCCCGAGCCTGCCCTGATCTCAACGGTGTCCAAGGCCCGAGCCAAGCCGAGCGAGCCCGACGACGCCTTCATGCGGCAGGACTCCCCGCTCTGGACCGACAATGCCGACGCCATTCAGCCTCTTCTCCGCTCGCTGGCCGTCTCGCTCGGTGGTGGTGTAGCCGTACTGCGCCACGACGACGATGCCTACGCCATCGACGCGCTGATCGGCGTGCCGGGCGTGCGGACGCCGAAGCCGCTGAAGGCCGACGCCCACCCGCTCCACCAAGTCCCGCAAGACACGGTGCTCTCGATCCTCGGCCCGGAATCGCGCCGCGCACTGCGCTACTACGCCGACCCCGAGGCCGCCGTCGGCCAGGCCGTCGCCCGAGCCCTGGCCGAGCCGCCTGCTCGCCGCGTGCTCCTCGTGGCTGATGTCCCGCCAGACGAGGAGGAGCTCAGCGACGACGCGCTGGCGCTCATCGCTCGCTACGGCGACCTCCTGGCCGCCCTCTCTCACCTCGACGATGCCAACAGCGAGACGGGCGACGCTCCTCCGCCTGACGAGGAGGCCTCCGATGAGGAGACCACATCCGCCAGCTCGTCCGACGGAGAAGAGACTGAAGACGCCACTCGCGCGTCTGACGATGCTCCCGAGACCTCGGATGAAGACGCCAGCTCGCACGACGACTCCGTTCTCCCTCGTGCCGTGGTCATCCAGCGCCAGCTCGACGCTGCGAAGGAGGCGGATCACCCTCTAGCCTTCGGGCTGGTGACGCTCGCTGCTGCCGACGCCGTGCTCCGGGGCGACCCCGAGCGCGTCGCGAAGGCCGAAGCGGATCTGCGTGAACGCCTCGAGGGCGAGGCCGTCTGTGCCGTCGAGCCGTTCGGCGACCTCCTGCTGGGCGTTTTCCTGCACGCCAGCGCCGACGACGCTCTCGCCTGGGCCGCCGCCCTCGCCGACACTGAACCCCCGCTGCTCGTCGGGCTGGTGCCTTCCGTCACAGAGGATCCAGACGCCATTCGCGCCGCCGCCACCGAAGCGTTGGAAGAGGCCTACCACCAGGGCGGCGGGCTGTCCGTCGCCAGCGCCTAGCCCATGCTGTTTGTCTCGATGGTGCTGGACGGCGCGGGCGTGGGCGACGCCCCGGACGCTGACGCCTACGGCGATCTCGGCGCCGACACGCTCGGGCACGTCGTCCGCCAGCTCAAACCAACGCTGCCCAACTTGACCCGCTGGGGACTCGGCCAGCTCGTCGACGGGCTGGCGACACCCGAGTCACCTGTTGCGGCCTGGGGCCGGATGACGGAGACTGCGGTGGGCAAGGACTCCACCACGGGCCACTGGGAGCTGGCCGGGCTCACGCTCGAGACACCGTTCCCGACCTACCCCGACGGCTTCCCGATGGATGTGATCAAGGCGTTCTGTGAGGCCGCAGGCGTGGACGGCGTGCTGGCGAACCGTCCGACCTCGGGGACCGCCGTGATCGCAGAGTTCGGCGCGGAGCACGAGCAAACGGGCCGCCCCATCGTCTACACGTCGGCAGACAGCGTTTTCCAGATCGCTGCGCATGTGGACACGATTCCGCTCGACCACCTCTACGCGATGTGCCGCGTGGCTCGCGACACCATCTGCGTGGGCGAGCACGCCGTTGGGCGGGTCATCGCACGGCCCTTCACGGGCACCGACGGTGCCTACGAGCGAATCTCGGCCAAGCGCAAGGACTTCTCCCTCGCCCCTACCTGTCCGACGGTGCTCGATGTGCTTCAGCAAGCGGGCGTCCGCACCGTCGCCATCGGCAAGATCGCCAGCCTGTTCGCAGGGCAGGGCGTGGACGATGAGATCAAGACGAGCGGCAACGCCGACGGCATCCGGGCTACGCTGGACGCCATCCGTGAAGCCGTCGCCAGCTCGAGGCCCACGTTCATCTGGACCAACCTCGTGGACTTCGACGAGTTGTACGGCCACCGCAACGACGCGCCGGGCTACGCCGCCGCCCTCGAAGCCTTCGACGCCGCACTCCCTGAACTGGAGGCCGCGCTTCCGGAGGGCGGGCGCCTGCTTCTGACCGCCGATCACGGCAACGACCCAACGGTCCCCGGCACCGACCACACGCGCGAACTCGTCCCGGTGCTGCTGTACGGTCGCCAGCCCGGAGACCTCGGCACGCGCGAGACGTTCGCGGACCACGCCGCTACCATTGCGGCACACTTCGGCGTCCCCTGGAGTGGGCCTGGAGCTTCCTTTGTCTGAACCCACTCCTACCCGGACGACTTCAGGTTGAGGGTATCGAACTGGCGGCCTCCTCAGCTCGAGCAGCGGCCACCTTCTGCCGCACCGACCGGACCGTGGACCACGCCCCGCCGATCACCAGCACGGCCACGAAGGCGTACACCCACCACGGCACGTTCTTCCCGGCCACGATCAGGTAGAGGTAGGCCGAGATGAAGAAGAATCCCGCCGCCAGCGCGGGCACCGCCACGCTCTTGCCGCGCCGCGCATTCCGCACGAGCCACGCTACCGACAGCGAAAAGAACGGGATGGCGCCAACGTAGATCGCGCCGAAGATCAACGGGTTGACGCCATACTCGGCCCCGAGGCTGAGGAACCACTCACGGATTGCGTCGAACATGGCAGGCGGAGAATCGAGAGCGGAGGAGACGATCCTCCTGCCCAAATGATGGCAGAGTGCCAAAGATGCACTCACCAGCTCGATGGCGGCGCGACGGGAGAAAAAGGGCTGGAGAGGATGGAAAGGGTGGAGAGGATTTCTCCACACCCTCCATCTTCTCCGCACGCTTCACCCTCGTCTCTCGAGCTGGCGATCTTCTCCCTTGCTCGCTGCCCTCTGGTCCCTATGCCCAAGACCCTCGACGACTTCCCCCGCCGCGAAACGCTCGGCACCACGCTCGGCATCGAGATCGTGGAAGCCTCGGCGGAACGGCTGGTCGCCACCATGCCCGTAGAGCCGCGCCATCACCAGCCGCTCGGGTACCTGCACGGCGGCGCGTCGGTCGCGCTGGCGGAGACCGTGGCGAGCGTGGGCGCCTACCTGGCTGCGCCCGAGGGCTTCATCACATTCGGCATGGAGATCAACGCCAACCACCTGCGACCCAAGCAGAGCGGGATGCTCACCGCCACCGGCACGCCCGTCTACACCGGGCGCTCGACGGCCGTCTGGCAGGTCGAGATCCGAGACGAGGACGAGAAGCTGATCTGCATTTCGCGCTGTACCCTCGCGGTGGTACCGATGGACGGACGGAGATAACGCCTGTGGCGAACAGGAAGGAGACAGAGAGGCGCCAGCTCGAGCTGGCGGGATGAGGTTTTCACGGACGGATACGACATTCCATTTAGATTGGATCTACATTGACACTCTCGCGCACCCGGCCTCGACTGGATGAACCCTGCCAGCGCCCCGCTCACCTGCTTCAGCCGCGGACGATTCGTTCGGCTGAGCACGCTCGCCGTCGATGACGACGAGGCGGCGCGGCTGCGAGACTTGGGGCTGCGCGAGGGCTGCCGCGTGTGTGTGCTCGGCAACGCGGCGACGTGTATCGTCGGCATCGGCTCCTGTCGGCTGGCGCTCCAGCGCGAGGTGGCGATGAACCTGTTCGCGGTCGAGGACGACCATGCCGACGCTGGGTGAGCTGAGCCCCGGCACACGTGCAACCGTGACGGGCTACTCCACCGATGATCCGCCGGGACGCCTCCTGGAGATGGGCCTGATCCCTGGAACGCAGGTCGAGGTGGTTCGTGTGGCGCCCCTCGGTGACCCCATCGATGTACGCGTGCGCGGCTTCCACCTGTCGCTGCGTCGGAGCGAAGCGGCCCACGTGCAGATCGAGCGGTCGTGATCGAGGACATCCCCGTCATGGTCCGCCCGGAACGCATCGCGCTGGCGGGCAACCCGAACGTCGGCAAAACGACCGTCTTCAACCTGCTGACGGGGCTGCGACAGAAGGTGGCGAACTACGCGGGCGTGACGGTCGAGCGCAAGACGGGGCGGCTGGTGGGGCACCCCGACGTGGAGGTGATCGACCTCCCGGGCACGTACAGCCTCACGCCCCGCTCGCTCGACGAGCGCGTGGCCTACGACGTTCTGACAGGCCGCATGGAGGGCGAGGCCGCGCCAGACGTGGTCGTGTGCGTGGTGGACGCCACCAACCTGGAGCGCAACCTCTACCTCTCCACGCAGATCCTGGACCTTGGTCTGCCGGTGGTGGTCGCGCTCAACATGATGGACGCCGCCGAGGAGGCCGGACTGGCGATCGACGCGGACGCGCTGGCGGAACGCCTCGGCGTGCCGGTGGTGCCCCTCGTGGCACGCCGAAAGCAGGGGATGGACGCGCTCGTGGACGCCCTCGAGACCATCCCCGCGCCGCCTCCGGCGCCGGGCTGGACGCTCATGCCCGCTGTGCAGAGCGCGGTGGAGGAGCTGTCTCGCCATCTCGAGGCTCCCGACCTGAGTGCGCGCCGTCGCCAGTTCGACGCGCTGGCGGCGCTCACCGCCGATGCCATGCTCGCACCCTACGCCGAGCAGGATCCGGACTTCCACGCCGCTGTCCTCGCCACTCGCGACGAGCTGGCGACGCGCAACGTGCCGTACGCGCAGGCCGAGATGATGGCCCGCTACGGCTGGCTCTCGCCCCTCGCCGACGCCGTCGTCTCCCGCGGAGGCGATGGCTCGGAACAGACGATCTCGGACAAGATCGATGCCGTGCTCACGCACCGCGTGTGGGGGCCGATGCTGTTCCTGGCGATCCTCGCGGTCATCTTCCAGGCGGTGTTTTCGTGGGCCGTCCCGGCGATGGACCTGATCGAGGCTGGCATCGCGCTACTCTCCGATGGCGCACGGGCGGCTCTGCCAGACGGTTGGGTGGAGGACCTCGTGGCCGACGGCATCATCGCGGGCGTGGGCAACGTGGTGGTGTTCTTCCCCCAGATCCTGCTGCTGTTCCTGTTTCTCGGAATCATGGAGGACACGGGCTACATGACGCGCGTGGCCTTCATCACCGACCGCCTGATGCGGCGCTTGGGGCTCTCGGGGGCGAGCATCGTACCGCTGCTGAGCGCGTTCGCGTGCGCCATCCCCGCCATCATGGCCGCCCGCACGCTGGACAACGAGCGCGACCGCATCATCACCATCATGGTGACGCCGCTGATGGCGTGCTCGGCGCGGCTGCCGGTCTACACGCTGTTCATCGCGGCATTCATCCCTGCAGGCGCCTTCTTTGGGGTGATCGGCTATCAGGGCTTCGCCATGTTCGCGCTCTACATCCTGGGTACCGTGATGGCGTTCTTCGCCGCGTGGGTGCTCAAGACGT
>JBCBZH010000308.1:0-4541 GCA_039815415.1 Bacteroidota bacterium | reverse complement strand
GCACGGTGACGGGCGTGCCGCCCGCCAGCCGCGTCATCTCGGGGTAGCTCACCCAGTACGGCGCTGGAATCAGCACCTCGTCGCCGGGGCGCACGAGCGCCATAATCGCCAGCGCCACCGACTGCTTGGCGCCGTTCGAGCACAGGATGTCTGTGGCGCACACGTCGAGGCCGTTCTGGAGCTTCAGCTTGGCGGCGATGGCCTCCCGCAGTTCGGGGATGCCTGCGTTGGGCGTGTAGCCGAAGTGACCGTCGCGGAGCGCTTGGTGCGCGGCCTCCACGATGGGCGCGGGCGTCGGAAAGTCCGGCTCGCCTGCAGAGAGGGCGATCACGTCGCGGCCCTGGCGCTTGAGCTGCTTGGCGCGCGCCGAGATGGCGAGCGTGGCCGACGGCTGCATGGCCGCGACGAAGGGGTTGAGGGCGTCGAGAGCAGGCGAGGCGGTCGTCATCGGAGCGTCCGGAAGCGAGACATCTGAAGGTAGACCCCAGCCATGGCCTCCACCCGATCTCGCGAGAGCGAAAGCGCTTCTTTGTTGGCGATTTCCTTAGGCCCTCAGCCCTGCCAGCGCGTCGGCCACCACCGGCGGCACGAACGAGCTGACGTCGCCGCCCCAGTGGTGGATCTCGCGCACGATGGAGGAGGCTACGAAGATGTGGTCCTCGCCCGGCATCAGGAAGACGGTCTGCAGCTCCGGGTGGAGGCGCCGATTGGCGAGCGCCATGCGGAACTCATAGTCGAAGTCGGATACCTGTCGCAGTCCACGCACCAGCGCGACGGCGCCCACAGCGCGGGCGTGGTCTACCAGGAGCCCCTCGAAAGCCGTCACGCGCACCCGGTCGGCGCCCTCGATGTCGAGCACGCTCGCCTGCACCAGCCCGACGCGGTCCTCGACCGAGAAGAGGGTCTTCTTGGAGGCGTTGATGGCGACCGTGACCTCGATCTCGTCGAACACCTTGAGGGCGCGCTCGAGCACGTCGAGGTGGCCGTAGGTGACAGGGTCGAAGGTGCCTGGGTAGAGGGCGAGGCGCATGGGCAAGTCGGAACGCGGAAGTCAGAAGGTGGAAGTGGAAGTCCACGGATGCAAGCGTCGGGCTGGCGGCGTTGTTGCGGAGCCTCTTTCGCCAGCTCGAGACGCGCCACCGTTCCACCCTGTCATCCTGAGCGGAGGGCGTCAGGCCGGAGCGAAGGATCTCGTTCGAGTTGGCGAGGGGTTTACTCTGGGCAAAGCCTCGAAGCTGAGACCCACGAGATCCTTCACGTTCGTTCAGGATGACCTGGAGATGAGGTTGTCGCCAGCTCGAACTGGTGTCTCCCTTTCAACCTCTGTCATCCTGAACTTGATTCAGGATCTCCGCCGAGCACAGCGCCAGCTCGAGGCTGGGGTTCCATCGTGCAATCCTGAGATCCTTCGACTGCGGCCGCGGACGGCCTCCGCTCAGGATGACAGTAGGGTCAAGGCATCGCCAGCTTGATGATGCTTGCGAAGCGGTCCGTGCTGGTGGCTGCGGTATTCTGCGGTGTGATCTCGCGAATTATGCTACGCCGTTTCGCCTACAACCCCTTACTCAATCAAACCAAGTGGGGCGCGGCATCTCCGTGATAGTCGTCGCAATCCTGCTCGGCTCATGCTCTCCTTCCTCGGGAATGCTCCGGGCTCAGACTGTAGGGGCCGATTCGCTCCGAGAGTCACCAGCGTTCACTGCTGTCGTTTCCGAGTCAACCGCAGCATTCGTCCTACCAGTTTCCAATAGAGCTGAGTGGGTATGGAGTGCCGAAGAGACTCCGAACAATGCCCCTGAGTACCATTGGGAGATCGGCGTCACTAATGAGGGAGAGGCGTATCAGTTTGGATTCTGGAAGTTCAAGCACCCGAGCCTAGAGCCAACTCGAGGGTCTCTTAGCGACCTGATCGAAGCTGGGCAGGAGAGCTTGTGGCAAGAGAAGGCAGGCGGCGGTTCATCCGTTGTGATGTCGGCAGGTGTCCGTGTCACACCAATAGGTCAGGGCAGGATTCTAGTCAGCATTGAAGGACGCGAGAACGTGGCGCGGGTGTTCTCATCACGTCCGAAGGAAGCCATGGTGGTTCTCGCATCGCTGGGAGAACAGAAGATTGAGCAGACCATCGAAATCGTATACAAGGACAGCGTAGAATGAGGCCCTTGGTCGGATAGGATTTGGCATCACGAGTGGGAGGCCGACTGGTCGCAGAGGGCTGGCAAACCTCAACCCGCATTCTCTTTTCAGGGCGCCGGGCCCGTCTAGCTTGAGGGGTCTGTTTCCGAACCCCTCATGTCCGACGTCCGCCTCACCCCCACCGACGCCTCCACGCACGGCCTCCGAAGCCACACCTGCGGCGACCTGCGCCTCGACCACGTCGGCCAGACCGTCACGCTCCAGGGCTGGGTCGACACCCGCCGCAACCTCGGCGCGCTCGTCTTCGCCGACCTCCGCGACCGCTATGGCCGCACCCAGGTCGTCTTCGGCCCGGACATCGACGCCAGCGCGTACGCCACCGCCGAGAAGCTCCGCGCCGAGGACGTGGTCTCCATCCAGGGCGAGGTCCGCAAGAAGGACGTGCCCAACCCCGAGCTGGCGACCGGCGAGGTGGAGGTCTGGGTGACCTCCATCGAGGTCCTCGGCGTGTCCGACGTGACGCCGTTCGTGGTCTCCGAGGCCGACCCCAAATCGGGTCGGGCTGGCGACGAGATGCGCCTCAAGTACCGCTACCTCGACCTCCGCCGCCCGAGCCTCCAGCGCAACCTCGTGCTGCGCCACCGCCTCTACCAGGCCACGCGCCGCTACTTCGACGAGCACCAGTTCATCGAGGTCGAGACGCCGGTGCTGATGAAGTCCACGCCCGAGGGCGCGCGCGACTACCTCGTGCCGAGCCGCGTGCAGCCGGGCCGCTTCTACGCGCTCCCGCAGTCGCCGCAGACCTACAAGCAGCTCCTGATGATTGGCGGCATGGACCGCTACATGCAGATCACCAAGTGCTTCCGCGACGAGGACCTGCGCGCCGACCGCCAGCCCGAGTTCACGCAGATCGACGTCGAGATGACGTTCGCCACGCAGGAGGCCGTCTACGAGCTGATGGAAGGCCTCATGGCGCGGGTCTGGAAGGAGACGCGTGGCATCGACATCCCGACGCCCTTCCCTCGGATGCCCTACGCCGAGGCCATCCGCCGCTTCGGCTCCGACAAGCCCGACCTCCGCTACGGCATGGAGATCGTGGATGTGTCCGAGCAGGCGTCTGGCTCTGGCTTCCGCGTGTTCGACTCGATTCTCGATGACGGCGGCGCCGTGGTGGCCATCCGCGTGGAGGGCGAAGGCGACCGCGGCCGCAAGCCGATGGACAAGCTGGACAAGAACATCGTGCGCGCCCAGATCGGTGCGGGCGGGCTCTTCTACGCCAAGCTGCCGTCCGACGGCTCCGAGTTCACGCAGTCGGTCAAGGCCGAGGTGTTCGCGCGCGAGAAGATGGCGTCCATCATCGAGGCCGTCGGCGCCGAGACGGGCGACCTCGTGCTGGTGCTCGCCGGGCCGCAGCCGACCGTGTTCGAGCAGATGGGCGACCTGCGCGTCCATATGGCCGCCGAGACCGGGCTGGCGCCCGAGGGCGCCGAAGGCCCCTGGGAGTTCCTCTGGGTCACCGACTTCCCGCTGTTCCACTGGGACGAGGAGACACAGCGCTACCACGCCATGCACCACCCGTTCACCAGCCCGAAGCCCGAGGACCTCGGCAAGCTGGACACCGCGCCGGGTGAGGTGCGCGCGCGCGCCTACGACCTCGTGCTCAACGGATCGGAGGTGGGCGGCGGATCCATCCGAATCCACCGCACCGACGTGCAAAGCCGGATGTTCGACCTGCTCGGCATCGACGCCGAGGAGGCCCAGCGCCGCTTTGGCTTCCTGCTCGACGCCCTCCGCTTCGGCGCTCCGCCCCACGGTGGCATCGCCTTCGGCCTCGACCGCATGGTGATGCACCTCACCGGCGCCAGCTCGCTGCGCGATGTGATCGCGTTCCCCAAGACGCAGCAGGCCACCGAGCTGATGTCCAACGCGCCCGACGTGGTGGATCCCGAGCAACTCGAGGAGCTACACATCGCCTCGACCGTGGACGCCGCCGATGTAGAGATCACCCAGCCGCTCGCCGTTGATCCCGAGTAGCGC
This sequence comes from Bacteroidota bacterium, assembly GCA_039815415.1. Lineage (GTDB taxonomy): Bacteria > Bacteroidota > Rhodothermia > Rhodothermales > Rubricoccaceae > JBCBZH01. Next base: position 371 of record JBCBZH010000308.1, on the reverse strand, counting down.
GAGCCGTCCCGCAGGCACCCGTAGGGACAGGATATATCCTGTCCGCGACCGAGCACAACGCCTCGAGCTGGCGAGCGCATGATCCCGTGCAGGGCGAAATGAGGCATGAAGGGATGTGACCTGCACCCCGTGCCCATGCGCCTCTTCGCCCTTGCTCTCCTCACTGTCGCCCTCACCGCCTGCGGCTCCGACACAGCGGTTTCAGACACCAGCTCGACCGACGCTGCCACGCCAATCGCTGAATCCTCCGACGCCAGCGCGATCGTGGGATTCTGGAATGAGGACGGACGCAAGAGTGCCCTCGATGCGGACCTCAGAGGCTGTTTGGGACGAGCCCCCTGGTGAACGCCCGCCAGGATCTTGTGGAGTTC
>JBCBZH010000300.1:0-4885 GCA_039815415.1 Bacteroidota bacterium | reverse complement strand
CGAAGTCTCTGGACGACAAAGTCAAGGAGGAGCCCCAATGACTCCTCAAGGGAGCCATCCAGTCCCTCTTCGACCGAGCAGACCGCCTGAAGCGGCCTGCCGCCAGCTCGCTCCACACCCTGCCCAGATACACGTCGAGCTGGCGAGGACGGACCTCACCAGCTCGACTCCGAAGGTGTACGATGCGGAGCGGCTATTCGCTCGGGCGCTCGCGGAGCTTCTTGAACGCGTAGGCGCCGCCCGCCAGCGCGAGCAGGCCGAGGCCGCCGTCTACAGGCACCTGAGTGGGTGTGCCTGGTGGGTTCGGTGGGGTCGTCATGGACTCTGCAGTGGGTCCAGATTGCTCCACAGGCGGGCTGGGGGCGGCCCAGTCCGGAACGGCGGTGGCGGCCTCCTGGGCGGAGGCCGAGGAGCCAACGCCGAGAGCGAGGGCGAATCCGAGGGAGAGAATGAAGGGACGCATGGAGAGAAGGGCTATCGAACGACAGTGAGAGACTGCGTGGCGGCCTGTCCGTCGGCTTCGAGACGGACAACATACATGCCCGGGGCGAGGTCTCCCGTGTCGAGCACGACGTCGTGGCGGCCTGCGTCATGCAAACCGGATGCCGCAATGGTCACGGAACGGCCCAGCATGTCATAGATCGCAACGCGCGCCTCGCCAGGCTCCGCCAGCGAGTAGCGCAGGCGTGTGGCTGCGTGTGTCGGGTTAGGAGCTGGGGTCGCCAGCTCGAAGACGGCCTCCTCTTCGGAGGCACTGGAGACAGGCATCCGGGCCTCGGAGCCGACGAACAGGAGGAAGCGGCTGCGGTCCGCGCTACGAGCCGACCGATCGGTCTCTGCGCGGAGCGCCTGGGGGCCGCGCAGGGCGAGCAGGTTGGGCGATGTCTCTTTCCCTTCGGCGGTCCGTGAGGCCGTCGAGCTGAGGGAGAACGTGTACTCCGTCTCGGTCCAGAGGTCGATGACGGTCTCGGTCTCGAGGTCGAGGAGCTGCACGGGCGTGCTGGCATCGAGCTGGCGAAGCTCGGGCCACGTCAGCGTGAACGTGGACGAGGTGGCGTCTCCAGGAGCCATCGCCTCCACGTCCAGCGCGATCTCGACGTCGCTCTTGTCGAGCGACGGACGGACATCGGTGGTGAACGTCTCGCCGGTCTCCAGCTCGGTGAAGAGGTGGAGCTGCGTGTCCGTGAAGCCCAGCAATTCATGGGCGTCGTAGATGTCGAGTCCGGAATCGGCACCGTCCAGAAAGGCGACGAAGACCTCGTCCTCGAGCGCCAGCCCGTTGACGTCCCCGGCCACACGGAGGCGGACGGTTGGGGGAGTCGCTTCGCGGGAGGGGGGCACCACCGCGTCGTAGGCACCCGAAGGCATGGTCAGCACCGGTGAGGCGGCCATCGCCTTGGTCCAGAACCCCTCGAAGGGCGTGAGGACGCCATTGCCCCGGTCACCGCCCACGCCAGGGGTCCAGGTGCGGTAGGCGGTTCCGTTCCACGTGTAGAGCGCAGTGGAGAAGTTGGTTCGTGTCCAGCCCGCGTCGTCCCAGTCGGCGTTCTCGTCCGTGGGGTTGGAAAGGAGGTTCCAGCCATCGCCATCTGGAGCGCCAGACCCGTCGGTGTAGGTCGTTGCGAACGTAAACGGCAGGGTCGGAATGAACGGATCTGGGGTGATGTTGTTGACCGGTCCGCCCTGGTCATTGGCCGGGTTGGCGCCGACGGTTACCGACTTCGGGAAGGACTCGTCCGTGCCGTCATTGTCATCGTCGGCGAAGACGTAGAAAAACAGGCCCGCTCCGGCAGGTACGGCGGCGGACTGGGAGCCTGGCGCGGCGTAGGCGCCCGCAGTCTCGTCCCAGAAAACGACGTTAGGTGAGCCGTTCGTTCCGCCATCGGCGCCGCTGAAGCCCTGCGTCCAGAACGGGCTGACGAGATCGTTCAGCGTTGCCCCGGAACCGGGCATGCCGCCGAGGTACCAGGCCTCACCATCGAGGAACGCAGCCGTTCGAACCGAGAGGTCGGCCACGGTCTCAAAGGCGACGACATCGTCGCCGACAGTTCCCGTGTTGTCCTCGATGACGTTGTTGTCATTGCTGTTGTTCGCGGAGTCATAGTAGCCGACTGAAAGCGTGGATCGGTCGATGAGCAGCGAAGCGGAGACTGCACTGGTAGCGTCCAAGCCAAGGCTGATGGTCGCCAGCTCGGTGAAGGCCGTGCCCACGTTGAATCCGGGGTTCTCTCCGAATCCTGTTCCGATCCCTGAACTGGTAATGCTGAAGCGGATGCATTTGCCTGCAAGCCCGCTGCAGTCCGGCGTCGCGACGGTGAATGAGTATCCGGCTGCCGTCGGAGGCGTGAACCCGTTCGGTGTGAGGTGCGCGTCGTCGTAGGCGATGTCGATCGTTGCCGATCCCAGTGATGTGTTCGGCGCGCGGTCAGCGTCCGTTTTGACGTCGACGGCAAACACGAGGTTACCGCCATCGGTAGCGTCGTTGCTTACCAGCCGAAGGCGGATGTCCTGCGTGGCGTCCTGCGCAGACACCACAGGTACGAGGACGAGGAGCGCGAGGAGAGAGGCAACAAGTCGCATGAAGGGTGGAAGCAGGGAGGGGGATAGGATATGCGTGAAACGGGACGAGACAGGGTCATCGAGTGAACAGATTCTGGCAGAGGGGGCATCGTCGTCCCAGCTTGGGCTGGCGATCAGTTCTCAGGAACCGCGCTGGCCGCGCCTGCCGCGGCGTTGGCGTTGTAGAGGTTGAAGTCGGGCGCGGTCACCAGCCCGTCCATCGTGTAGTCCTCGCTGCGGTAGCCCGTTGCGCCGGACGCCGAGGCGGCGGAGTAGGCGTTGAAGTCCGGGGCCGTCACCAGCCCGTCGCCCGAGCCGTCGGCGGCCCAGAGTGCCTCGACGCCTGGGGTGACCTCTACGGTGGCGTTGCTGCCGAAGGCGGCCCCCGGGGCCGTCAGGTCCAGCGCGCCCGTGCCATTGGTGAAGGCGACAGCGGTGGCACTCATGGCCGCGATGTGGTTCCGGTGCCGAACGATGATGTAGTGCGATCCCACCGGAACACCGGAGAGCACGGGAAGGCCGCTCTCGGAGGCGTCCACCACCGAGCCGTCGGAGAGGAGCAGGGCGGCAACCGTAGAGATCCGGTCGGCCGCCGCCGTCGAGGTGCGGGCCTCAATCAGAATCCAGTCCACGGTGCCAGCAGGCAGGCTCGGCGCAGACTCCGATCCGTCATAGCCCAGAGGGGTGCCATCGTAGGCGGCAGCGCTGTACGGTTGGGCCAGGGGAACGTCGCCCCCTGACGCCAGCATAGTGCGCATTGACGACCCGGAGTCATAGGCGCCCTGAAGCAACACCGTCAGGTCTACGGTGACACCAGGGTCGGTGGGCGTACCGGGCTGGGCCTGGGCCACGAGGACCGGAGCGAGGCAGCCGAGGAGGAGCAGAAGGGGCCGCATGGCACGGGCGGAGAGGGGCGGGCACGATACGACGGGTTGGAGCGCATCTCGCAAATCCTCTCATAGGATCGTTAAAGGCCGTTCTGGGCGCACGTGAGAAAGATTGAGACGCATCCGATAGAGATCGCGTGGCGCGGATTCGCCAGCCCGACGCCTGATCGGACGCGGACGGATACCTGCTGGCTAGCACAGACTCCGGATCACGTCATGAGCAGATGCTACCATCCGATGCGCCGAACCGCGCTTGCATGGAACCGAGAGCCCGTGTAGTCTGCACACGTCCACCACGCCTGCACGTATGTCTTCGCCTGATGTCACCGAGGCTCTCGCTGCGCTGCACGACGGCGATGAGTCTGCGCGCGATCGTCTCGTCCGGGCCGTTTACGACGAGCTGAGGGGCATTGCGCGGGCGCACCTCCGTCGCGAGCGCGCCGACCATACCCTCGTGACGACGGAGCTGGTGCACGAGGCCTACGAGAAGATGCTCGGTCCAAGTGCGGCGTACAGCGGACGCGGACACTTCTTTGGCGCGGCCGCGCGCGCCATGCGCCAGATCCTCGTGGACCACGCCCGGCGCCGGGGGCGCGTCAAGCGAGGTGGTGGCGAGCGGCCTGCCGCGCTCGACGATGTGGGCGAGATCGCTGCACCGGATGGCGGCGAGGACATCGACATCGTGGACTTGGACGACGCGCTGACGCGATTGGCCGAGATGGATCCTCGGCAAGCCGCGGTGGTCGAGTGCCGCTATTTCGGTGGGCTGACGGTGGAGGAGACCGCTGAGGCGCTCGGCATCTCGGACTCGACCGTCAAGCGCGAATGGCGCACCGCGCGGGCGTGGCTCTACGCCGCCCTGCGCGACAGCTCCGATGCGCCGGACTGACGCCAGCGCGTCCGGCTGACCCCTCTTGGTTCCATCTGGCGCACGGACTCTCGATGACGCCTCCTTCCGACCCCACCCGTTGGCCTGAGGTCAAGCGCCTCTTCGAAGCGGCCCTCGATCACCCATCCACCACGCGCGAGACGTTCCTCGACGCGGCCTGTCGCCAGCCCGACGGGTCGGTCGACGTAGAGCTGCGTGCTGCGGTCAACACGCTGCTTCGGGCTGACGCCGACGCGGAGGCGACGGCGGTTACCGTCGGTGGCTTCCTCGCCGCTTCGCCCCTCGATCTCGGAGGCCTCATCGACGGCCTGGGCGTCGAGCTGGCGGAGGCGCCCGAGATGCCGCTGGAGGAGGCTGCACCCGGCACCCGCATCGGGCCCTACCGCGTGATCCGCCTGCTCGGGCGCGGCGGCATGGGCGAGGTCTACCTCGCCGCGCGCGCCGACGGGCTCTTCGAGCGCACGGTGGCCTTGAAGCGCGTCCGGGCGGACCTGGCGCCGAGCGTGGCGGCGCGGTTCTCGACCGAGCGCCAGATCCTGGCCGACCTGGT
>JBCBZH010000040.1:0-21099 GCA_039815415.1 Bacteroidota bacterium | reverse complement strand
TGCGAGGCTCAGGCGGCGAAAGTTGCGACAACCCACCAGGAGACCTCTCGTAGCCCTGCCCCTCACCAGCTCGTTTGCTCATGCGCTCGCTTCTCCTTCTCTCGCTCGTCTTCCTCATGGCTCCCGCTTCTCCTGCCCAGACATGGCAGTCCCTTCGCACTGGCGACAGCCTTCACGAATCCGCCCACGGCGTGTGGCAGTCGCGCGGCTACGGATGGGTCGTCGAGATCGATGCGGATGGCTTCACAGTGTTCGACACCAGCCCGGCGGGCTGCATGCCCAATGAAGAGACGCAGGGCGAACTGGCGGGATGGGTCAACGTCTTTTCGCGTGAGGGCGACGCGCTTCGTCTGGCCTTCCGCCCCGAGAACTCGACGCAGTACGTGTTCGATCCGCTTCCGGGTATCCCGGACGTCTGTGCAACGCCGCCTGGCAAATCGCCCCGCGAGGTGTTCGACTACCTCTGGACCGTAATGGATCAGCACTACGCCTTCTTTGATCTCCACGGCGTGGACTGGCACCCGCGCTACGCCGAGCTGGCGCCCACGGTGACAGATGCAACCACCGATGCCGAGCTAAAGGCCACGCTCCTCCAGCTCGTCAATGGGCTGGACGACGGCCACCTCAACATGATGATGATCGTGGATGGGGAGCCGGAGATGGTGGGAGGCAAGCCGCCGCGCCAGCTCAACGCAGCTCTGCAGGCGGCCTTCGAGACGCAGGGTGAGATCGAGTCCCGCCGTGCGTTCTCGAACGACTGGGTGCAGCGCAACCGGGCACGCCTGGAGTCCGAGGTGCTAGACGGCCCGATGGAGGCCAGCTCGAACGGGCGCGTCCGCTGGGGACGAGCTGGCGACATCGGCTACGTGGCGATCAACGGGATGGAGGCATTCGCCGAAGACGCGACGCTCAACCAGGATCTTGAGGCGGTGGAGACGATTCTGTCCCAGGTGGTCCGAGATCTCGCGGACACGGACGCCATGATCGTGGACGTGGCCTTCAACCAGGGCGGCTACGATGAGGTGGCGCTGGCGGTGGCGGCTCACTTCGCAGCGGAGCCGACGCTCGCGCTGACGAAAGAGACGCATGGTGCGCCTTCAGGGGCAGAGCAGTCGTTCTACGTTGTCCCGGCGGAGGTGCGCTACCTCAAGCCAGTGGTGGTGCTCACCAGCGACGTGACCGCGAGTGCTGCCGAGGTGTTCACGATGTCCATGCGCGCACTGCCCTCTGTGACACACGCTGGAGCCCCCACGCGCGGCGCGTTCTCAGACGTGCTCATCCAGGTGCTCCCCAACGGCTGGATGATGACGCTGTCCAATGAGGTTTACCAAGACGCCGAGGGCGAGCTGTGGGAGCGACGAGGCATCCAACCAGAGGCCCCCTTCGCCATGTTCTCGGAGGGCGATCTCGATGGGCACTTCGAGGCCGTCCGCGAGCTGATGATGCGGTTGCACGGTCGCTCATAAGTCCTCGCATCGCCAACTCGATGGGCCAGCTTCCTGTTGGACGATATCGCCAGCTCGAGCTGGCGACAAAGGTCAGGCACCTAGATCGTTTGCACAGGTCGCGGCATTGGCAGAGGGCAGCACGCCGGTCGCCAGGAATGACTGGACCATGCCCATCACGCGAGGCCGCATCATGATGAACGTGTGGGTTGACGGCACAACCGCGTGGGCCGCGCCCTCCAGACACGTCTCCGCGACCGTCACCTTGCCATCGCGGTCGCCCGCAATGACGGCCACGTCCACTCCTGGCGGCGGTCCCAGATTCGAGGCGATGCCAGTGCGGCCCAACTCCCGGATTGGCGGAAGCGCCCATCCGACCCATCGCGCCAGACGGTCGGCCGACCGTGCACCCTGGTTCGGCGGGGCCAGGAACACCGCTCGGCCCACAGTGGACGGCGGATCCTCGTGAATCAGGTGCCAGCGGATGGCGACCGTCCCCAGGCTGTGCCCGACGTAGTGGACCTGCGGGGCGGGCTCCTCTACCAGCGCAGCGTCTACCTCGTTTCCGAGCTGTGCTCCGATCTCAGCGATGCTGGGCTCCTGACTGTCGTAGCCCACGTTGAGCACACGGTAGCCCGCCCGTTGCAGGCTGATTTGAAGGGGCGCCATCGAGAGCGGCGAGCGGCCCATGCCATGAACCAGCACGACGAGGTCGCGCGGCTCGGTCGCCGCGCGAGAGGACAGGCAGCCGCTCATCATGAGGGCTGCCGCAAGCAGGGTGAGAATGCGCATCCTGCACACTACGGCGGTCTCGGCCTCGTGCCCTGATGCAAACGGACTACTAGACCGCGGGCATTGCGATGTCGCCAGTTGGCTGACGCCGACCTTCGGTTCGAGTTGACGGTCAACGGTCAGTAGATTCAGCGCACGCATCCCGAATGAGCATGAAAGCCCACCGAGCCGACACCACCGTTTCTGGCGATGGCAGCGTTGTCGTCCACGGCGTGCCCTTTCCCGAAGGCGAGGAGGTGGAGGTGATCGTGCTTCCCCGACGCTCCACCGAGCGATCTTCAGATCCGGCGCCGCTGCGTGGGAGTGTTCGCCGGTACGACGATCCGTTCGTGCCCACGACAGATACGACTGACTGGGACGCCGCATGATCGTCCTCGATACCCACATCTGGATCTGGTGGGTCAACGGGTCAAATCAGCTCACGGCGGATCAGGAGCGTGAGTTGAACGCCGAGGAGCGAATTGGCGTGAGCACGATCTCGTGCTGGGAGGTCGCGAAGTTGGTTGAGAAAGGACGCCTCGAACTGGATCGTCCAGTTCTCGAGTGGCTGACACGTGCTCTCCGTTATCCCGGCGTCGAGCTGGTGGCGTTGTCGCCTGAGATTGCAGCCGACTCTGCAGCCCTGCCAGGCGAGTTCCACCGGGACCCGGCTGACCAGATTCTGGTGGCGACGGCTCGAGTCCTCGGGTGTCGCCTTGTCACGTCGGATCGTAAGATTCTGGACTACGAGCATGTTCAGACCCTGGCCTGACGGTCCCGTACATCGCCAGCTCTAGGGCTCTCACTGTCCACTCGAGCTGGCGAATCCCACGCCGCTCTTGAAGCGGAAGCGCTCCGCCCCCATCTTGCCTGCGCACATTCCGCGCGCGCATGGACCGGATCGCTCCCCAGGCTCTTAACGGCTTCGACGCCGAGGCCACTCGCCAGCCCGTCGAGCTGACGGTCAACGGGCGGACGGTGACAGGCCGCGACGGCGAGTGGCTGGCGACGCTGCTCGACCGCCTCGACACGGAGGCCGGAACGCCGCTCGCCAGCTCGGGCGCGCCCGGCGGCGACTCTGTGCCTCACGTCTGCTTCGACCCCGCCCTCGGGCCCATCCAGACATGCGACGCCTGCTTTGTGCAGGTCGGTGGTGAGTTGGCGAGGGCCTGCGCCACGCCCGTCCGCGCCGGTCTGGTGGTGGATACCTACCACGCCGAGGCCGCCAGCTCAAGGGAGGAGGCCATTCACCGGATCCTCGGGACGCACAACCTCTACTGCACCGTCTGCGACCGAAACAACGGCGACTGCCCCGTCCACAACACGACGGAGCACATCCACATTGAGCACCAGCGGTACCCGTTCGAGGCCACACCCTACGCCGTCGACAACAGTCACCCCTTCTATCGCTACGACCCGAACCAGTGCATCGCCTGCGGCAAGTGCGTGGAGGCGTGCCAGGAGGTGCAGGTCACCGAAACCCTCTCCATCGACTGGGAGGCGGACGTGCCACGCGTGTTGTGGGACGGCGGCGCGCTGGCGGGCGAATCGTCCTGCGTGGGCTGCGGGCATTGCGTGACCGTCTGCCCGTGCAACGCGCTGATGGAGAAGACCATGATCGGGCAGGCAGGCCACTTCACCGATCTCAAGCCGGATCTGTTCGAGGCGTCCGTCGATTACGTCAAGAGCATCGAGCCGTACACCGGGACGCGGCCCATCGCGGCGATCTCCGATGCCGAGGCGGCGATGCGTGAGGCGTCCATCTCGCGTACCAAGACCGTCTGCACCTACTGCGGCGTCGGCTGCTCCTTCGACGTGTGGACGCGCGAGCGCCAGATCCTCAAAGTCGAGCCGCATGACGGTCCAGCCAACGGTATCTCGACGTGCGTCAAGGGCAAGTTCGGGTGGGACTTCGTCAACCACGAGGACCGCCTCCGAACGCCCCTCCTTCGCCAGCCCGATGGTCGAGGCGGCGAGACCTTCGTAGAGGCGAGCTGGGACGACGCGCTGGCGACGGTCGCCCGGCGGATGCGTGCCATCGCCGACGAGCACGGGCCGGACTCCGTGGCGTTCATCGCGTCTAGCAAAGCGACCAATGAGGAGAGCTACCTCGTCCAGAAGCTCGCGCGGGCCGTGTTCGGCACCAACAACGTCGACAACTGCAGCCGCTACTGCCAGGCGCCCGCCACGATGGGCCTGTTCCGAACCGTCGGCTACGGCGGCGACGCCGGGACGATGGAGGACATCCGCGCCGCCGACCTCGTGCTGATGGTGGGCACCAACACGGACCAGAGCCACCCCGTCCTGGCCGCTCACCTCCGCGCGGCCCAGAAGAAGCGCGGGCAGACGCACGTCGTGGCCGACATCCGCGCGCACCTGACGGCCCAGCGCGCTGACGTGTTCATCCGCCCCACACCCGGCACGGATCTCATCTGGCTCAACGCCGTCACGCGCCACATCTTCGACCAGGGCTGGGAGGACCACGCGTTCATCCAAGAACACGTCAACGACGAGGCGGCCTTCCGGGAGAGCCTGGAGCCGTTCACGCTGGAGTTCGCCGAGGAGAAAACCGGCATCCCACGCGACGAGCTGGCGAGCCTCGCCGAGCGCATCGCCCGCGCGACGAGCGTCTGCGCGCTCTGGGCGATGGGCGTCACGCAGCACGCAATGGGCTCGGACACCAGCACGGCCATCTCAAACCTGCTCCTCGCAACAGGCAACTACGGCAAGCCGGGGACCGGCGGCTACCCGCTCCGGGGCCACAACAACGTGCAGGGCTGCTCGGACTTCGGCTCCATCAACACGTTCCTGCCGGGCTACCAGAAGGTGAGCGACGCGGAGGCGCGGGGGCGCTTCGAGGCTGAGTGGGGCGTGGAGCTGAGTGCCACACAGGGCCTCAACAACCGGCAGATGATCGATGCCATCCACGAGGGAACGCTCAAGGCGCTGTTCCTCGTCGGCGAGGAGATCGCGCTGGTGGACGCCAACGCGCACTACATCCAGGACGCGCTGGCGAAGCTCGACTTCTTTGCCGTCCAGGAGATCTTCTTTTCCAAGAGCGCCCAGTTCGCCGACGTGGTGCTGGCCGCCAGCCCGAGCCTGGAGAAGACCGGCACGTTCACCAACACCGAGCGCCGCATCCAGCGTCTCTATCAGGCCATGCTGCCGCTCGCCAGCTCGAGGCCGGACTGGCAGATCCTCACCGAGCTGGCGAGACACCTCGGGCACGATTGGGGCTACCGGCACCCGTCGGAGATCATGGACGAGGTCGCCCGCACCACGCCGATGTTCGCGGGCGTGAGCTACGAGCGCCTCGAGGGCTACCAGTCCCTCTGCTGGCCGGTCGCTGCGGATGGCACCGACACGCCGCTGCTCTACACCGACGGCTTCCACTTCCCCGACCGCAAGGCGAGGTTCTATGCCGTCCCGTGGAGTGAGCCGAGCGAGGCGCCAGACGACGAGTACGACCTGCACCTCAACACGGGCCGCAACCTCGAACACTTCCACGTTGGCAACCAGACGCACCGTTCCCGAGGTCTCAACCAGCTCATTCCGGGGACCTACGTGGAGGTCTCGGACGAGTTGGCGACCGCGCGCGGCATTACTACGGGGGACTGGGTCCGCCTCATCTCGCGGCGCGGGGCGGTGAAGGCACAGGTGCTCGTCAGCGATCAGGTGCGCGATGGCGAGCTGTACATGCCAATGACCTCCTCCGAGCACGCGGTCAACTACCTAACCTCGAACGCCGTCGACTCGGCCAGCGACACGCCTGCCTACAAGGAGCTGGCCGTCAAGATGGAGGTGCTGGACGGCCCGCCGAAGAACAACCCTCGCCGCCGCCCCATCGCCGCCACGCACTCGCGCTACGGCTCGCCGACGCCCCAGCGCGGCGCCGGGGTGGAGCGCAAATGGGCTCGGCCTGATTACGCACTCCCCGTCATCCAGCGCCCTCCGGTGGGCTACCCGAATGGCTAAGCCCATCGATTACGCCTACCCGCCGGGGCCTCCGGGAGAGACCACCTTCACGGCCCAGGACGACCTCGCGCGGCTGCTCGAGACGCTCCACACTTCTGGCACGCTGCGCGCGGCCAACGGGCTGGTGGCGCAGTTTCAGGACGTGGCAGGCATCCTCCTCAAGGGCCTCGATAGCCCCGAGGGCCGCAACGGGCTGGCGAACGTGCTCATCCTCGCCAAGCTCCTCGGTCAGCTCGACGCTGACGGGTTGGATCGCCTCATCGGCGCCGTGAGCGAGGGGATGGAGGCCGCAGGCGAGCGCCTGGCCTCGACCGACGATGCGCCGAGCACGGTCGCCGTCCTGTCCAAGCTCCGCCAGCCCGATGTCCGGCGCGGCCTGGATGCGGCGCTGACGCTGCTCGGGACGGTTGGCGCACAACTCAACACCTCACCCGAAGGATCCAGTCAGCCTACTCGTCGAGAGTGAGAAACGTGAAGGCATTGATCTGCTGCTTTCCAGTGGCGGTCCCCGTGTATTGCGTCTCGGCGATCACCACGCTGTCTCCTCTCAGGGCTTTGATGTAGAGACGAACGTCTGCATCCTCAGCACGTCCTGAGATCTCGATTTCATAGGGTCCACGATAGGAGGCGTCACGGAGGGGCACCAAGCGCGTGTATGGAAACGAGGCCACGGTGTCCGTCAGGGTCTCGCCATTCGAGGAGGTGTACGAGATCGTGGCGTCTGTGAGCGTTCCAGTGACCTCAGTCTCATACAGAATGTCCGTCGGATGAGGCGAAGGCGTGTTCAGGGGCTCCGTTGATCCGACTGGAGAGATGCCCTTCCACAGCACCCCTAGAGCGAGAACACAAGCTGCCGCCAACCCGATACCGAGCCCAACGATCCATCGACCCCTGGTCTGAGTTACCAAGGAGGGGACAGGAGGAGCGGATTCGACCTTCGCGGGGCTCTGAAGAAGCCGATAGCCAACCGTAGGAACGGTTTCAATGAGAACGGGCTGGCGAGGGTGATCCTCGAGGGCCTGGCGGATCTGAGACACACACCGCGTTAGCGAAGCATCGGTGACGACCACGTCCGGCCAGACAGCCTTGAGTAGCTCGTCACGGGTGACAACCTCGCCCGCTCGGGCTGCGAGATACGTCAAGACAGCGGTGGACTTTGGTTCGATGCGTGTGACCTTATCGTCACGGACGATTTCGTTGGCGATGGGGTCAATGAGCCAGGGCCCGAGGTGGAAAGGAGTCGGGGGGTCAGAATGCAACGTCATGGAGGAGTAGCGTCGAGAACACTTGCAGATCAAAGCAACTCTGCCGTCACCTGGGCCTGGGAGGCTGATGAATTAGGCGCGGCCAACGCATCCAGTGACAGTACCGTTCAAGCTGAGACATTGGAGGAGGGCTAGCAAGGAGAAAGGGTATTTCCTGAGCGTGTTCTCCGTCCTCTCAGGCATCGGAGGAAGTTCTAAGGTTTGGGGCCTGAATCCCCTCAGGCGAAGGAAAATCGACGGGTTGGTGAGGTCGCTGGATTCAACAACACGTATGGGCCAAGCTTCTGTTCATCACAGCCCCGAGCCCTTCATGGTTCTCCACCTCGTCGTTGCGTTCTTTGCCCTCCACCTTGCGGTACAGCCTCCCGGTCTAGACCCAGATGATCGCGTTCGTTTAGCTGAAGCCTTTCATCTGGCGGACAGTGTTCAGGACTCGGTCTGGCCGGGCTGGCGCGGCGTTCCGTTCGCGGTCCTCCTCGTGACGGAAGGGCACGAGTTCCTTCTCCGCCACCCTCGTCCCTCCGACGACTTCGCTCTCGTAGCAGACTACGACTCGTTGCTCGGAAGCGCGGTCTATGTGCGAGAGCGTCAGTATGATCCGTCACTGCTCGCGACGTTTCCCGCTGTCGGCGGGCTCCCGACCGTTGTGGTGGGGCAGCCGTCAGCAACCGGGCGTGCCTCGACAGAGTGGGTTCTGACGGTGCTCCACGAGCACTTTCATCAGTTCCAGTTCTCCCAGCCAGGCTACTACGAGGACACGGCAGCTCTCGATCTTGCTGGGGGGGACGAGAGCGGCATGTGGATGCTGAATTATCCCTTCCCCTATGCATCAGATACGGTTGGGGCTCACATGGCCGTCTACCGAGACGCTCTCGTCGACGCCCTCGACCATCTGGATGTCGATGCGCATCTTAGCACCTACCGCAAGGCGCGAGCCCAATGGCGTGCGGTGCTCTCAGATGCGGACTATCGCTATTTCTCCTTCCAACTCTGGGCAGAAGGAGTCGCTCGGTACATCGAGCTTCGCGTGGCAACTGCTGCTGCCGAGAGGCATGACCCCTTGCCAGAGTTCCTGGCTCTTTCGGATGCCATATCCTATGCAGAGGCAGCCCGCTCCGCCCGCCGGAGGTTGGCGCAGGAACTCGCGGCCCTTGACCTTGCATCGTGGGGGCGCGTCGCGTTCTATCCGCTGGGTGCGGCGGAAGCTCTCCTTCTCGATGCTGCCCAGCCAGGGTGGCAACGGAGGTATACAGACGAGCCCTTCTACTTGGAGCGATACCTCGATTCCGGCGAGCTGGAGGTTCAGCAAACAGGACCCGGGTCTCAACAGCCGGAGTAGATAGGCGCGTCGTCGTTTGCCGCCTCGTATCGCTGTGCCTAGAACCACCGTCATCTCAATCGTTCGCGTGAGTGGAGATGGCGCTCAGGCCACCGAGGACGCGCTGGCGGTGGAGGAGCCGCTCGAGATCCGGCTGATGTGGGGCGACGGCCGCCAGCCCGATCGCGTCCAGCGCCTCGCCGTCACCATGCGGACGCCCGGCCACGACGTCGAGCTGGCGGTGGGCTTCCTTGTGGGCGAAGGCGTCGTTCGCCAGCCCGAGGACATCGTGGAGGCGTTCCACACACCGCTCAAGGCCGGGGTGAGTGACCCAAACGTGGTCGTCGTTCGGTTGGTCGAGGGCGTCGCGTTCGACGCGCGGCGGCTGGAGCGCCACGTCTACACCACCTCGAGCTGTGGCGTGTGCGGCAAAGCCTCGCTCGAGGCGGTCGGTGTGATTTCTGGCCCTGCCTTGCCCGAGGGGCCGATGCTCACCCCCAAGGTCGTCAGCGCGTTGCCGAACACACTGCGCCAGCAGCAGGATGTGTTCGAGCAGACTGGAGGTCTCCACGCTGCCGCTCTATTCACCGCCGAGGGCGAGCTGGTTTGCGTCCGCGAGGACGTGGGGCGGCACAACGCCGTCGACAAGCTCGTCGGCTCCTTCCTGCTGGATCGCCAGCCCGTCCCGCAAGGCGTGCTCCTGGTGAGCGGTCGGGCCAGCTTTGAGCTGGCGCAGAAGGCTCTCGTGGCGGGCATTCCGGTGTTGGCGGCCGTCGGCGCGCCGTCGTCTCTCGCGGTTGATCTAGCGTCAGAGCACGGCATGACCCTTCTCGGCTTCGTGCGCGATGGGCGGTTTAACGTGTACGCGGGCGCTGCCCGCGTAGAGGGATGCGGGATCGGGCATACAGAGGGATGAGCACTGCACAATGAGTCTCGAGCTGGCGATGGGCTTGACACCAGCTCGACAGCCGCACATGTTTACGGACCGCTGCCCATCTCTCAATCCCTCCCCAGGCCCGATGAAGCTCCGCATCAAAGGTGACTCCGTCCGCATTCGCCTGACTCAGACCGAGGTGCGCCAGCTCGCTGAGACGGGCGCCGTCGAGAGCACGATGCACATTGCGCCCGGCGCATCACTCACCTACGGGATTCGGGCCGCCGATCTGCGCCAGCTTGCCATCGAAGGCGACGCGCGAGAGGTGGTGGTGCTCGTCCCGCGTGGCTGGATCGGGCCGTGGGCGGAGAGTGAACAGGTCGGGTTTGACGGAAGGCAGGATGCGGGCGACGGGCGCGAGCTGGCGATCCTCGTCGAGAAAGACTTCGCCTGCCTCCACAAGCGTCCCGACGAGCTGGACGCCTTCCCAAATCCCCTTGCCGACGCCGTCTGAGATCACAGGGCTCGTGCTGGCAGGTGGACAGAGCCGCCGCTTCGGACGCGACAAGGCCCTGGCCGAGCATGAGGGGCGCCCGTACGTCCAAATCGTTCACGACGCGCTGGCGCCGCACTGCACAGAGGTCCTGATCTCTACCGGCCCGACGCCGCGCGCCTATCCGGTCCCAGTGCGTGTTGTCCTCGATCTGGTCCCCGATGGGGGGCCGCTCGCTGGGTTGGCCGCCGGGCTGGTGGAGGCAAAGACACCGTGGCTCCTCGCTGTGGCCGTCGATTTTCCTCGCCTTACGCCTGACGCACTAGCACCGCTCCTCGCCAGGTCCACGGATGCCGATGTGGTGGTGGCGCTGGACGCCGACGGACGCGGCCAGCCCGTATGTGCGCTGTGGCGCTGCGCCACGGTGCAGCCGGTGGTCGAGACGCGCTTGAAACGACGCCAGCTCGCGATGTTCGGGCTGCTGGGCGCGCTGGCGGTTCAGGAGGTCGAGCTGGCACCTGGGGCGCTCTACAACGTGAATGTGCCGGAGGACAACGGAGAAAGACGCGCTTGAAAGGCCAGGTTTGGATTGTGCAGAGCGCGGAAAGGGGACGCCAAGGCTAATCTTGCGCTTCCGTCGGCCTTTGGATACGTATGCCGCCACGACGATGCGATTGACTCTGTTCATCCTCCTTCTTCTTGCAGGACCGGCATGGGCTCAGCCTGCCAACCCATCCTCGGATTCACTCGGTCCTGGCGGGTGGATCGCGTCCGAGCTGACGGACCAAAGCCCCACGCTCCGAGACAGCTCCCACTTCGAGGTGTACACGGTTCTCTCTGACGGGGAGCCGTTTGAGGTCCGGATGTACGCCACCACATTCGACACGTATCTCATCCTTCGATCCCCGTCCGGGCAGCAATACGACAATGACGATGCCGAAGGGTCCTGGTACGAGTCCCGGGTGGAGATCGGCCCAGAGCGGGTGGAGGTCGGAGAATGGGGCATTGTGGCGACTACCTACACCGCTGGAGATACGGGGCCCTTTGTGGTGGCACACCGATCTGTGGGGACAGAAATCAACTCCAGGACTCTCGACCCCGGGGGGTGGGCTGGAGCCGCCCTTACTCCGACGGACTCTGTACTCCGGGACAGCTCCTACGCCGATCTGTACACGCTGCCCTCCGATGGGCAGCCATTCGAGATCCGGCTTCTCTCAAACGGGTTCGATCCGTACGTGACGCTTCGCTCTCCCTCGGGCGAATTGATCTGGAACGATGATTACGACGGGTCCCAACGGGAGTCACGGGTGGTGGTGGCCGCGCCCGAGGTGGGGGAGTGGACGGTGTTTGCCAACTCCTATGCGGCTGGGGAGACCGGAGAGTACGCCCTGACCCACCGCCAGCTCGACGCCGCCGAAGCCGAAGCCTACATGCAGGCGTCGACCGAGCAGGTGCGCGATACCACGCTCGCTCGCGCAGCATCGCTCAGCGGACAGGCGGTGGTGCTCTACAACGAAGGGCGCTACAGTGAGGGGCTGCCGATGGCTACGGAGGCGCTTGCTCTGCAGCGGGCAACGCTGGGAGAGAGCCACCCAGATGTAGCCCACTCGCTGCTCACCCTCGGGCTGTTGATTCAGGCCTCTGGCGACGCCCCAACTGCCCGCGACACGCTCACTCGGGCTGTGGGTGTAATGGAAGCCGCCTATGGTCCAGAGAGCCCAGTGCTGGCTCCCTTCGTCAATGCGCAGGCGCAGATGGCCTATCAGAGCGGAGACCTCGGCGCGGCAGCCGTCCACTTTGAACGAACCCTGGATCTCCTTGGAGCGGGGCAGACCTACCGTTTATCGCCAGATCGCCTCACCGCTCCAGATCTCGGAGACCATGCGCAGAATGTTGCTGCGACGCTGTACAACTTGGCGCGGCTGCGTGCCGAGCAGGATTCCACGGCGTACGCCGAGCAACTGTACCGAATGACGCTCGCCATTGAGGAGAGCACGCTGGGTCCCGAACATCCCGATGTCGCCGTGACCCTGGTGGCTCTCGGCCAACTCCGTCAGCGGGCACGGGATCTGGAAGCGGCGCGTGCCGCCTTCGATCGTGCCCTTCAGATCCAGGAAACGGCGGTGACACGGGACGGTCTGGATCTGGTTCGCACTCTGGTCGCTTTCGCCCGTCTCTCGATTGATCAGGGAGACTATCCAGAGGCGCGGGAGAGCTATGACCGAGCCCTCGCGCGACTGGAGGCGGACTCCCGAGCCGAACACCCCGAGACCGCGTCCGTGGTCAACGCCATCGGCGAGTTGGTGCAGCTCGAGGCCTTCGAGAAGGCGCGGCCTTTGTACGAGCGTGCGCTGGCCTCTCTGGAGGCGACCCTGGGCACGGAGCATGAGGCGACCATCCGCGCGCGCAACAATCTCACCCGTCTGGAGAGCGCGCAAGAGGACCTTCGCACCAATGCTCCGCCGGCTCGCCTCCGGGGTTCGGGCATCGACATCGAGCTCGAGCTGCCGACGCGCGCAGGGCTCGACCGCGCCATTCTCTTTGCAACCGACGTGTATGAGGATGCCGCTTTCGACCGCCTCAACAACCCCATCGCAGATGCCGAAGCGGTTGCGCGTGAGCTCCACGACCGCTACGCGTTCGATACGACGATCGTTCGGAACCCTACGCGCCAGCAGATCTACGCAGTGCTCTCCGAGGCGATGGAGCAGCCGGTTCCCGAGAACAGCCAGCTCGTGGTGTTCTTCGCGGGCCATGGCACCCTGAACAAAGGGCGGGGATTCATCATTCCCCGCGATGCCAGGGCCGGAGATCGATCCTCCTGGTTCAGCTATGCTGCGTTGTCCGAGGAGTTGGATACGGTTCCGGATCACCGCGTCCTGCTGCTTCTGGACGTGTGTCAGGGCGGATCGTTTCTCCGGAAGTATCGCAGCAGCGGAGACGAGTATCAGAGGGCGTCTCCTCAGGAGTTGATGGCGAAGTCTGCCCCCTACCGAGCCCGGCTTGCGATTACGTCGGGCGGAGAGGAGTACGTGTCCGATGGCGCGCCGGGGAATCACTCGCCGTTCGCGTACCACCTCCTAGATGCGCTGCGGAGCGACGGTGGACCCGATGGAGATGGCTTGCTCGTGTTCGACGAGCTGGTGGGGTACGTGCGAGCGGTTCGCTATGCGACGCCTCTGGCGGGAGGGTTCCGAAGCCACGAGCCCGGTGGCACCTTCTTCTTTTACAACGCCGACGTGGCTTTGGGCGACGCTCCGGAGTAGAGCGCAAACGCTTCGGCGCACTAGCTCACCAGCGCGATGGAGGATGATGCCGCAGAGGTTGCGGATGCGAGCTGGCGCCGGGGGCAATGCGGAACGTGAGCACGCTGAGCGACGCAAGCCTATCCCCTCTAGGGGGGAGGAGGTGATCGTCCATCGTGACGTACACTTGGGTACACCGTTCTTGCGTCATGCTTCGCGCCGGTCTCGTCGCTCTTGTTTTGTTGTCGGGCTGCGGTCCGCTGACAAGCGCCGTCGCGGGTCAGCTTCCCGCGACGGGACTGGGGGAGACGGCGCCTGCGCTCGAACTGGCAGATGTTCGGACAGGAGAGGCTGTGGACCTGGCGGCCTTCCGAGGACGTGCCGTGATGCTCAACGCTTGGGCCACGTGGTGCGGCCCGTGCCGTGCGGAGATGCCTGCGCTCGACAGCCTCCAGCGTGAGCGCCCCGACGCGCTGGCGGTGGTCTTCGTGAGCGACGAGGCGCCGGAGTTGATCCGCGCCTACCTCGCTGACCGTCCAACGGAGGGCATCTACGCCCACGCCGAGCTGGCGGACTTCGTCGGGCCCTATGCGGCGGTTCAGGGCGCACGCCCGGTCACGTTCGTGATTGACGCCGAGGGCATCCTCCGCGAGCGGATGATCGGCGCCCACACCACCGACACCTTTCGCCAGCGCCTCGATGCGCTGCCCCGATGAGTCTCCGCGTTCTCGTGATCCTCGCGCTGATGGCGCCCGCCAGCTCGAGTGCGCAGGACGGCGGGTGGGAGTGGGGCTGGTCCGCGCCGGATACCACCTGGGCCGAGGACGCCCTGCTCCACACACTCCCGGACGCGGAGGCTGGGGCCGGGCAAGCCGCGCTCCGCTACTACCAGCAGGATGTGGTGCCTCGCATGGCACGCCCCTGCCCGGCCTGGCCGTCGTGCTCCATGTATGCCCGGTACAGCGTCGCGCGCTGGGGCCTGGTGCCCGGAACACTGATGACGATCGACCGCATCTTCTTCCGTGAGAACACCGCCTTCGTTCGCGGACAAACCGCCTTCTCCTTCCGCCTCGATGGCCGCATCCGCATCTACGACCCGCCCGACGCGACCACCGCTCCGACGCTCCATGACTGGCGCCAGCTTCATCCGGACTATCGCGACCACTTTCATCCTGTGCTCGCTCCCGGCGATCGCCTGGGCACAGAACTCGAGCCCCTCCAGCAGCGCCCCGGCGTCGGGATCTGAGACGCCGGATCGCCAGCTCGTCACCGTAGAGGATCTCGCGCGGCTGGCCGAGCGGTTCGAGGGCGCTGAGCAGCCGTTCCTTGGCTACGCTTTCCACATGGCCCACTACGAGCTGGCGACCGATTCTACCGCGCGCCTCGCCAGTGGGACGGCGGCCCTGAACGGCGCGTTCTTCGCCGGGCGCTACGCCGAGGCCGAGCACGCCCTTCGTCGCCTCGCCGCCGACTTCCCCGCGCTCCGCCGCACCTTCCGCTGGCAGTACGCCGTGCTTCTCTTGCAGGATGGACGCTTTGATGACGCGCGCCTCGCCCTCGGCGCTGCCGACCTCCAACCCGCCGACCGGGACACCCTGGGCCCTCGCCTTGCCATCGCAGAGGCGCTGCTCGCACTCCACGACAGCGATGACGCCACGGCCCTCGCCCTTCTGGAGCCGCTCGACACCGATCGGTCGTTCGGGCCGGAGGGAGCGGCGTACGCCGTCGCCGGGGCGCACATCGGGCTCCGCGAGGGGCCGCCCACCGGGTCGCGTTCCCCAGGACTGGCGGCTGCCATGAGCGCTGTGGTGCCAGGCAGTGGCCAGCTTTACACCGGCCACATTTATGATGCCGCCCAGGCCTTTGGGCTGACGAGCGCCCTCGGTTACGGCGCCTATGCCTCGTGGCGACACGAGTTGGACGCCGATGCTCCGACGCGCTATGTGGTGCCCTCCCTTGCCACGCTCGTGGCCGGAGCCTTCTACCTTGCCAATGTGCGTGGCGCCCACGCCTCCGCCAAGCGCTACAACGCGTACCGCACGGCCCGTTTCTACCGCGACGCCATCGACGGGCTGACGGTGGTGCTCAGCGACGACGGCTGGATGCTTAGCGTCCGCCTGACGCCGTAGCGGATTCGCCAGCTGGCTCGCGGACCTTCGGTTCGAGGCATGCTCGTCAGCGCGTAGGTTGAGGGACCGTCGTTCACGCTCGCGCCGATGCGCTCTCTCTCCATTCTGGTTGTCGCCGTTCTCCTAGCCGCTTGCGGATCCGAGCCGGACATCGGGGATGGGCCCGATTCTGTGACCGCGACGCCATCGAGCACGGTCACCATCGACTACAGGGGGACGCTGCGGGACGGGACCGTGTTCGACGAGAACGACGGCGTGACCTACCCGTTGCGCAACTTCGTCCCCGGCTTTCGGGATGCGGTCAATGGGATGCAGATTGGCGAAACCAAGACGTTTGAGGTGCCGCCGGATCAGGGCTATGGCGACCGCCCGCCGCCCGGTATTCCGCCCGGCGACACGCTCATCTTCGGGGTGACACTCCGCGACATCGAGTGAGCGATTGGCGCCAGCTCGAGCTGGCGGCGGGTTCTCAAGCCCGTAGGGGCGACTCGCTGAGCCGCCCCTATGGGTGTCATCCACTCGAGCTGGCGATCAGGTGCCGGCCGAGTAGTCGGTGGCGTAGGCGACCTGGTCGGCCGTCAGCTCGTCGATCTCGAGACCCATCGTCTCGAGCTTGACGCGCGCGATCTGCTGGTCCAACTCCTCCGGGAGGTCGAGGACCGTCTTGGGCACCGTCTCGCCGGCCTCGTGGGCCTTGATCAGCTCCAGATGCGCCTGGAACTGGTTGGCGAAGCTCATGTCCATCACCTCCGAGGGGTGGCCTTCGGCAGCCGCGAGGTTCACGAGGCGGCCATCGGCCAGCACGTACACCTTCTTGCCGTTGTCAAGCGTGTACTCGCGGTTGTCGTCGCGGATCATGCGGGCGTCCATCGAGACCTCCGCCAGCTCCTTGAGGTTCAGCTCCACGTCGTAGTGGCCCGTGTTGCACACAATGGCGCCGTCCTTCATCGAGACGAAGTGCTCGCCGCGGATGATGTCCTTCATGCCCGTGGCGGTCACGAAGATGTCGCCCACCTTGGCGGCCTGCTCCATGGTCATTACCCGGAAGCCGTCGAGGGTCGCCTTGAGGGCTGCGGTTGGCTTGACCTCGGTGATGATGACGTTGGCGCCCATGCCGGCAGCCCGCATGGCAACGCCGCGGCCGCAGTGGCCGTAGCCCGCTACCACGAAGCTCTTGCCCGCCACCAGCACCGAGCTGGCGCGCAGGATGCCGTCGAGCGTGGACTGGCCGGTGCCGTAGACGTTGTCGAAGTCCCACTTCGTCTCGGCGTCGTTAACGGCGTAGACGGGGTAGCCCAGCTTGCCGTCGTCGGCCATCGCGCGGAGACGGTGGACGCCCGTGGTGGTCTCCTCCGAGCCGCCGATGATGTCGGCGGTCTTCTCCGGGAAGGCGCTGTGGACGCGGAAGATGAGGTCGGCGCCGTCGTCGAGCGTCGTGTCCGGCGTCTTGTCGATGGTGCGGTCGATGCACCAGTAGAAGTCCTCGGTGGACTGGCCGTACCAGGCGTAGATCTCCACGCCGTCACCGTCGCCCTTGGGGCCGAGAGCGAGGGCTGCGCTCACAGCATCATTGGTGGAGAGGGGGTTGCAGCCGCTCCACGCGACTTCGGCGCCGCAGGCCTTGAGCGTCTCGATGAGCACGGCGGTCTCCTTCGTGACGTGGAGGCAGCCGGTGATCTTGTAGCCCTTGAACGGCTGCGACTGGCTGAACTCCTCGCGGATCTTCATGAGCACCGGCATGCGGCTCTCGGCCCATTCGATGCGCTTGCGGCCGTCCTCGGCGAGCGAGAGATCGGCAACTTTGTACTGTCCTTCCTTGTGGTCCATGTGAGATGGGCCGGGCGCACCGGCACGATGGTTTCAGTTTGTATTGAAACCTACACCATGGGGCTAGGCGGGGTTTGTAAGGCCTTCGCAAACTTCGCAGTCAGACCATTTCTTCTGTCGACAGCGTTGGGAAGCCGAATCCGGTTGTCTATGGCGACCTTGTAGGCGTTTTCGCCCCCTCCCACCACATGCCTCTGGCGCTCCGCATCGGTCTGCTCAGCCTCGTGCTCGCAGCATGCGGGAGCGAACGCTCGTCGCCAGCTCGATCCGACGCGGCCTCATCTGCGAGCGCCGATAGCCTGCCCGTCGCGCTGTCCGGCCGTGAGTCAGCCGGGACCATGCCCCAGTATCAGGCCGAAGTCTGGACCACCGAGCGGGGCCTGCCGGCGCACTCCGTCACCGGGCTGGCACAGACCGCAGACGGCTTCCTGTGGATCGCCAGCACGGGCGGGCTGGCGCGGTTCGACGGACGCCGATTCATCGTCCACACGGCACGGAGCGGGTCCGATCTCCCCAGCTCGAGGTTCAACGGGCTGACGGGCGGGCATGGCGATACCCTCTGGGCGGTGACCGAGCAGGGCGACGTGGTGCGCCATACCGAGGGTCAGTTCAGTGTGCAGGGCACCATGGTTACCGGGGGGCAGCAGGCCCTCGGAGTGGATCGGGCGGGACAGGTCCATGCCCTCAAATCCGGACGCCTCGTCCTTCCCGACGACTCTGTGGCTTCTGCGGTGTCGGTGGACGGGGTCTTCGCCCGTGACCGGGAGGGAGAGCTGTGGGTCCGCTGCGAGACCAACCGCCAGTGCCGAGTGCGGGCGGGGACGCTGGAGCGCGTCGGAGAACCGGGCGTCGAGCATCTGGTGCAGGGTCCCGGACTGGCTGTGGCTTTGCGGCGCGAGGGGGAGCGCTGGGTGGCCGCCAGCATGACAGGCGATTCGCTGGGGGACTTCCCGGTCCGGGGGCAACCGCTGCTTCTCGACCGGCACCGCCAGCTCTGGTCCATCGACGGGGCGACCGCCCTCGTCGCAGCGTCGGGTGCGGACGCTCCCTTCGAGGAGATCGAGCTTCCTGGCGAGGCGAATCCAGTCATCGTCGAAGACCGGGAAGGCACCCTCTGGATCGGGACGGGAGCCAACGGGCTGGCGGCGATCCGAGAGATGCCCTTTGTGGTGTACGGCGCCTCGCAGGGGTTGCCTCCGGGGCCGGTCGTGACCGTCACCGAGGATGCGTCAGACCGTCTGGTGTCCATGACCGATGGGAGCCTGCATCGCATTCGAGACGGTCAGGCCGAGCGAATCTCCACCTCGGAGGGCTGGACGTTCGGCGCGGCCGAAGACGCCCAAGGGACCCTGTGGCTCGCGGGAAGCCAGCTCGAAGGGCGCGGGCGCTCGGGCGAGCGTTGGCGGCTGGCCGAGGAAGTGCTGCAGATCCTTCCGTGGCAGCAGGACCAGCCGCGAGAAGCCCAGCGTCTCTGGGGCCGCGCCACGAACGAAGCGATGCTCCTCGCGCCCTACGGACCGGAAGGGCCCACCGTCCTGCGACGGATCCCGACGCCAGAGTCCATGTCGCTCTCCATCGCGCCCGATGGCATCGTCTGGGTGCCCACCAACCGAGGGCTCGTGCGCATCGACGACACCGGGCACCGTGTGTTTACCGTGGCCGATGGCCTCCCGACCGATTTCGTCCGGTCCGTCCACATCGCGGACGAGGGGACGGTCTGGATCGGGACGTACGGGGGCGGGCTGGCGCGGCTTCACGACGGTGAGATTCGGTCCGTCGATACCCGCAACGGGATGGCGGAGGACATCGTCTCGTCGCTATTCGAAGACGAGACCGGGATGTTGTGGATGGGCGGCAATCGCAGCATTCACCGCGTCCGCAGGGCCGAAGTCGAAGCGGTCCTGGATGGGAAGACGGAGACGGTTCTCGGCGTGGCCTACGGGCGAGAGGACGGCCTGCTCAACCCGGAGAGCTCGGGCTGGCCTGCACTGCGCTCCGCCATGGGCACCTTCTGGTTCCCCACCTTCGAGGGCGTCGCCCGGCTCCAGCCCAGCCGCGCGCTGGCGCTCGAGCAGGTGCCGCCGCTCGTCCACATCGAGGGTGTGCGGCTCAACGACGGGGAGAAGCCTCTCGACTCCCCTCAGCTCGAGGCCGACCAGCGGCGCTTCACCGTCGCCTTCACGGCGGCCAGCCTGCGCGCCCCGGACCGCGTTCGGTTCCAGTACCGCCTCGAGGGGCTCGACCCGGAGTGGATCGGGCCCACCGCTGACCACGAGGCGACGTACACCAACGTGCCGCCTGGAGACCACACCTTCCGCGTCCGAGCGCGGGTCTACGGCGGCACATGGAGCGACGAGGCGACGATGCCGGTGTCGGTGGCGCCCTTCCTATGGGAGACCGTCGGCTTCCGCCTCCTGGTCGTTCTGCTTGTCCTCGGAGGCGTGGTCGGGATCGTGCGCTGGCGCCTTCGCCGCGCCATCGACCGCCAGCTCGAGCTGGAGGCGACCGTCGCCGAGCGCACCGCCGACCTCGCAGCCGAGAAGGAGATCGTGGCCGAGCAGGCCGCCGAGCTGCGCACGCTCGACGAGGCCAAGAGCCGCCTCTTCGCCAACGTCAGTCACGAGTTCCGCACGCCGCTCCAGCTCATCCTCGGGCCACTGAACGACGTGGTGGAGGGGCGCCACGGGGAGATCGCCTCGGAGGCGTGCGACCAGATCGGCCTGGCGACTCGGAACGGGCGCCGGCTGCTCGCGCTGGTGGAGCAGCTTCTCTCGCTGGCCCGCTCCGACGCCGGGCAGCTCGAGATCGAGCCGGTTCGCCTGGACGCCAGCGCGTTCGCCGCGCGCGTGGCAGAGGCGTTCGAGCCCCTGGCCGAGCGCAACGGCATCGCTTTCGAGACCGATCTGCCCGACGCGATGGGCACCTTCGACCCGGTAGCGGTAGAGACGGCCCTCGCCAACCTGCTTGCCAACGCGATGTCGTTCACGCCCACAGGTGGGACGGTCACGCTCCAGATTGTCCCCGCCAGCGCAGAGGCGCCCCTCCGGTTCACCGTGCGCGACACCGGCCCCGGCCTCCAGCCCGATCAGGCCGCGCGCGTGTTCGACCGCTTCTACCAGGCCGACACCTCCACCACCCGCCGCCAGCCCGGCACCGGCATCGGGCTGGCGCTGGTGCGCGAGATCGCCGAGGGGCACGGCGGGACGATCTCGGTGGAGAGCGTTCCCGGCGAAGGGGCCACCTTTACGCTTTCGCTGCCGACGCAGGCCGAGGCGCCGACGGTCGACGTGGCGCCGGAGCTGCGCATGGCTGCGCTGCTGGCCGCCACCGGCGACGGGGCCGCAGGCGACGGCGCGGCCCGCTCCCGCCAGCACACGCCCGAGCCTCCTGCAGTCCCGGACGATGTGCCGCGCGTGCTGGTGGTGGACGACAACGCCGACCTCCGCCAGCTCGTCCGCCGTCATCTGGACGACCGCTATGCGGTGGTGGAGGCCGCCGACGGAGCCGAGGCCCTCGAGCAGGCACGTGAACGCGTCCCCGATGCCATCGTGAGCGATGTGATGATGCCGGTGATGGACGGCCTCGAGCTGGTGCAGGCCCTCCGCACCGACCCGGAAACCGACTTCGTGCCCGTGCTGCTGCTGACGGCGCGGGCCGCCGTGGAGGACACCGTGGAGGGCCTTGGAGGCGGCGCCGACGACTACTCGGGCTGATCGCTGGATCACCCAATTGCTGGGCCGATACATCTTCCCAGCGA
>JBCBZH010000392.1:0-2607 GCA_039815415.1 Bacteroidota bacterium | reverse complement strand
CGGTGCTCTCGGTGCTGCTCTACAAGCGCCTTGGGCTAAGCAACACGGACATCGCGCTCTACACCAGCTGGCTCTACCTCCCGTGGGTCATCAAGCCGTTCTGGAGCCCACTGGTGGAGATGATCAAGACCAAGCGCGTCTGGATCATCGCCATGCAGATCCTGCTCGGCGGCGGGCTGGCGGCGGTCGCGCTGACGATCCCCACGACCGGGTTCGTACAGGCCACGCTCGCGTTCTTCTGGCTGCTCGCCTTCTCGTCGGCCACGCATGACATTGCGGCGGATGGGTTCTACATGCTTGCGCTGGATGAGCATGAGCAAGCCTGGTGGGTTGGATGGCGAAGTACGGCCTACCGAGCCGCCATCTTTGCCGTCCAGGGCGCGGTCCCGCTCCTCGCCGGCAGCCTCGAGGCCTCCACCGGACTGGAGCCGGTCGTGCTGGATGTGCAGGCCGTCGCGGCCGAGGCGGGCGCCACACTCATCGACACCGAGGCGCTCCCCCTCGAGCTGACGGAGCAGACAGCGGCAGTGGGTGCCGCGCGCGAAGACCTCGAGCTGATGACGATGGATGCAGGCGCGGTTCAGATTCCGCTCGCCGTGCGGCCAACCGATGAGATCGCCGCGCTGATCGACGCCGCGAAGGCACAGAATGAGGCCAACGGCTTTTATGGCGGTCCCGTTGCGCCGCTCGCCGTGCCGGACACCAGCGCGACGCCCGATTCTCTCGCCAGCTCGACCGACGGGCTGGCGGCGTCGGATAGTCTCGCCGGGATCACGGCGGCGGATCCGACAGATGCCGTTGCTTCCGAGAACCCTGATGAGGCGGAGTCTTCTGGCGAGCTGGCGGACTCTGGCGAGGCGCCATCGTGGTGGACGCGGAACATCTCAGGGCCGCTCGGTCGTGCGATCACGGCACTTTTCGGCGAGGACCCGGCGGAAATCTCCGACACGGCGGGCAACGTCGCCGTCGTGCCGTTCCGGCTGTCCGGCCCACCCCCTGAGGGCGAGGAGGTCGCCGTCACGCTCGGGTTCTCAGACGGCGACGAGAGCATCAAGCTGATCGAGGGCGAACGGTTCGTGTTCACGCCCGACAACTGGGACCGCCCCTACGCAGCGGTCGTCCAGCTCGACAAGAACCTCGATTCGCCCACGGAGGCCAGCTTCCGCGCGACGAGCGGCAACATCCCGCTCGCATGGTCGATCACCTTCTTCGTGATCGCAGGCGTCTTCCTCGCGCTCATGGCGTGGCACCTCTGGGCACTCCCGCGTCCTGCTAGCGACGTGCCCCGCCCCGAAGGCGCAGGCGGCGTTCCCGGAGTGCTCCAGTACATTGTGTTTCTGGTGCTGTTCGCGGCCCTGCTGGCCGTTCTCATCGTGCCGATGATGATCGCGGGCGTTATCGCGCCGCGCACCACCGGACCGTGGGGCCGCATGTTCCGCGCGCTCCCGTTCTCGGGGACGCCGCTCGCCGATGCCATCACAACGTTCTTCGAGAAGCCGGAGATCGGCATTGTGGTGGCGTTTGTCCTGCTCTACCGCTTCGCTGAGGGACAGGTGGTCAAGCTGGTGATCCCGTTCCTCGTGGACCCCGTAGAGGTTGGCGGGCTGGCGCTCACCACCGGGCAGGTCGGCATTGCTTACGGGACGGTCGGTGTGGCGTGTCTCACCATCGGCGGCATCCTCGGCGGCATCCTCATCGCGCGCGACGGCATCGGAAAGTGGCTCTGGCCGATGGTGATCGGCATCAACCTGCCCAATGTGGCCTACCTGATCCTCGCCATCTTCCGGCCTGAGAACTTCCTCTGGGCCAACGTCGCCATCGCCGTCGAGCAGTTCGGCTACGGGTTCGGCTTCGCGGCCTTCCTGATGGTGCTGATCTACGTCGCCGAGGGCGAGCGCAAGACCTCCCACTACGCCATCGCGACGGGCTTCATGGCCCTCGGCATGATGATCCCTGGGATGTTCTCGGGCTGGTTGCAGGACCTGATCGGGTACGAGCGGTTCTTCCTCTGGGTGCTCATCGCCACCATCCCCAGCTTCCTCGTCGCCGCCCGCATCCGCATCGACCCGACGTTCGGGATGAAGAAAGACGAGGAGCCTGCGGCGGCATAGCCAGCTCGAGAAGAGTTCCGCGCTCTCGTAGGGACACGGCGTGCCGTGTCCTCGCGTGGTGTCGCCTGGGTGGACACGATGCATCGTGTCCCTACGGGTTCCAGGAGGGCGCCTCGAGCTAGCGAAAGTCGCTACGCTAGCGCCTCCACCTCGGCGGCGAACGTTTCCCACCGGCCGTAGAGCGCCCTCAGCTCCTTCTCGGTCGTCTGGAGGGTTTCCATCGTTCTCTGGAACTCGGCAGGCTTGGCATACAGCTCCGGGTCGGCCATCGCCAACTCGAGAGTGTCCTTCTCGGCCTCCTTCTCCGTCACGGATTGTTCCAGCAGCTCGAGAGCGCGCTGGGCGAGGTCGGGGCCCAACTCCTTCGCTGGCGGCACCGTCCCGTCCTTCATCATCCGGTAGAGCGCGTTGCGGGCCTCGGCCTCGCGGCGCTTCTCCTCTTTTGTCTTCTTCCCCCCCGAGGATTTCTTGCTCGTCGCCTTCGCCTGGCCGTTGG
>JBCBZH010000222.1:0-7572 GCA_039815415.1 Bacteroidota bacterium | reverse complement strand
GCTGACGAGCCGTTCGGACAGGCGAGCCGGGCTGACGGCATCTTCATGATGCCCAGGGTAGAGAGCGGTTTATCTTTGTTGCCCGCCCACAACGCGGGTTGCTGCCCTCGGGCCGCACGCGCCGGTAGCTCAGCTGGATAGAGCGTCGCACTACGGATGCGAAGGTCGGGAGTTCGAATCTTCCCCGGCGTACGGAACGCCCCTCACCACCAATGGTCTGGTGAGGGGCGTTTTTCGTTTCTCATGCTCGACGTTTCATTCCCGCCTTACATGCCACCACGCCGCCTCCGTGGCGGCCACCGGCAGACCATCTGGCCGAGTCTCTTTCGGACGGTCGAGGGCGTGACGTACGAGCGCGAACGCCTCGAGCTGGCCGATGGCGACTTCCTCGATCTCGACTGGGTGTGGGCGGAGGATCCTGATGCGCCTGTGGCCATCGTGGCACACGGGCTCGAGGGTAGCTCCGAGCGGGCCTACGTGCGCGGGCTCGTCCGAGCGATTCACCGGCGGGGCTGGACTGTGGTGGCGTGGAACCTGCGTGGCTGCTCCGGCGAGCCGAATCGGCTCCTTCGCACGTACCACAGCGGCGTCAGTGACGATCTCGACGCCGTGGTCCGCCATGCACTTGGATCTGGAGTTCGCCAACTCGCTGTGCTCGGGTTCAGCCTCGGCGGCAACGTGACGTTGAAATGGCTCGGTGAGCAGGGCGATGTCATCGATTCTCGGGTCATTGCAGGCGTGGGGATCTCCGTCCCGGTCGATCTCGCGGGCTCGGCCGCGGTGATGGAGGGCCTCAGCCGACGCCTCTACATGGTCCGTTTCCTGCGGTCGCTGCGCAGGAAGGTGATCGAGAAATCAGAACGCTTTCCGGGACAGGTCGAGCTGGCAGGGCTGGATGCAATGCGCACGTTCGCGGAGTTCGACGGCCAGTTCACGGCGCCCATTCACGGCTTTGCTGACGCCGAGGACTACTGGGCGCGGGCCTCCTCGGGGCCTCGCCTCAAGGACATCCGCGTGCCGACGCTGCTTGTCAGCGCGCTGGACGACCCCTTCCTCTCGCCGTCCTGCTACCCCCGCGAGGTCGCCAGCTCGAGTCCGTATCTGACGCTCCTGACGCCGCAGTGGGGCGGGCACGTCGGGTTCATGGCTAAGGGGAAGGAGTACTGGTCCGAAACCGTCGCAACGCAGTTTCTGGATGCGGCTGTAGCCCAGCGCGCTGGCGACTCTTCGACGGTACCAGTCGCGTGAGCCTAGGGGTTAGGTACCTGGTTCGCCGAGGCTGAGCTGCTCTGCGAGGAGGGCCTCGCCGCCTGCGACCGCGAACAGCAAGAGGAAGCGGTGCAGGAGATCGTCGGCATCCGGCGAGGGACGCAGGCCGTCGAGCGTGGCCTGGAAGATGGCATCATCGGCCATCTCCGGGTAATAGGAGCGATACGTAATGAGACGGCCTCGTTCCGTGTGCTCGTCCAACTCAGAGTGGAACTGGGTCCCATAGATCGGCAGGTCCCCGATTCGGATCGCCTGGTACGGTGCGACGTCCGTCTTCGCCAACTCGGTAGCGTCCTTGGGCAGAACCGAGACGCGGTCGTGGTGGCCCATCTGGGTGCCAAAGGGGTCGGGGAGCGTGGAGAAGAGCGGGTCCTGGCGCCCGGCATCAGTCAGGTCCACGTCCACAGTGCCCATCTCGGACCGCTCCGAGTCGTTGATGACGGTGCCGCCAAAGGCGCGAGCGATGAACTGGTGCCCCCAGCACGAGCCGAAGAGTGGCATTTCGCGGTCGGCACAGGCCTGGCAGACATCGATCAGGTCCTGCGTCCAGCCGAAGGTCTCCGTCACCGAATACGCTCCGGCGCCGCCGATCATGACGGCGTCCACATCGTCCAGCAGGCCTGCGTGCAGGTCGTCGGTGATCGCGCTGGTGACAAGGATTTGGTCCGCGCGAAGCTGGGTGCGGTCGCGGAAGCTCTGCTGTTCTTCCAGGCGGACCGATTCGCGGTCGCGGATCTGGATCAGGCGGATGCGGAGCTGGGCGTACTCAGGGGCCATGGGCATGGGGCAAGAGCGCCAGACTACGACCGCGAGACGGTGGAGATCCGGTGGAGCGTGCACCGGGGCAACTCTGGTGCGTTAAACAAGCAGACCAACCCATGATTTCCATGAGAGAGATGATTGTTCTGGGCGGCGGATGCTTCTGGTGCGTCGAGGCCGTGATGAAGCCACTTCGAGGCGTCGAGAGCGCCGTGTCTGGCTATGCCCAGGGGCGCGTGCCCAACCCGACCTATCGCGAGGTCTGCTCGGGGCGTACCGGCCACAACGAGGTCGTGCAGGTCACGTTCGACCCCGACGTGATCTCATTGCGCGACATCCTGAC
The DNA here is from genome assembly GCA_039815415.1 of Bacteroidota bacterium. Lineage (GTDB taxonomy): Bacteria > Bacteroidota > Rhodothermia > Rhodothermales > Rubricoccaceae > JBCBZH01. Next base: position 5,201 of record JBCBZH010000222.1, on the reverse strand, counting down.
GGTGTTCTTCGCCACCCACGACCCAACGACGCTCAACCGCCAGGGCAACGACCGGGGCACGCAGTACCGCTCGGGCATCTACACCCACAGCGATCGTCAGCTCGAGGTGGCTCAGGCGGTCCGCAGCGAGCTGGCGGACGTGTTCGACAATCCCATCGTGACCGAGATCGAGCCGCTGGACACGTTCTACCCGGCGGAGGACTACCACCAGGACTACTTCGACAACAACCCGGCTCAGCCCTACTGCGCGGCCATCATCGCCCCGAAGGTGGCGAAGCTGCGGGCGCAGTTCCTCGACAAGCTGGCGGCCTAGCGCCGCTGGATTCCCCAGCTCGAGCCTCCGCGACAGGCCTCGAGCTGGCGAACTGGGCATGAAGAGGAGAAGGCGCGGCTTGCGTTGCGTTCAAACCCGTCGATACCTTCGGTCCGCTCCTGTCATCGCTCAGCGATGCCGTACTGGCGGCTTGTCCGCCGGAATGTCGGGAGACATTCCTCGGTAGCTCAGTGGTAGAGCGTTCGGCTGTTAACCGAAATGTCGTAGGTTCAAATCCTACCCGGGGAGCATCCCACACGCGAAGGCGGTCTTTCGAGGCCGCCTTCGCTGTTTCGCGTCGAGCTGGAGGTGTTCTGGACGCTGGGGTTCGCTTGTCAGCTCTCGTGCCCAGTCTGCTTCACCCACTCGATCGGCTTAGCGAGGCGAGCACGGAGCAGGCTCGGTCACATAGCGCAGCAGCGCCGCCTCTCGTGGTTGACGGTAGCGGAGAGGCACGGCCCCGTTCACATCCCTGGCATCGCAGAGGACGATCGTAGTCGGAGACGCCTCGGATGGTGTCCGCACGTCTGCGGCCGCTGTGCGAAGCGGCCATCCCAGGCGGAGATGCTCGATCTGCAGCGCTGTTGGGTCGCGCTGGGGGTGCGCATGGAGAAGCACGTATTGACGCCTGTGGATGTCTGGGCCACCGGGAGCAGCCTGGGCGGCCATGCCCGTTGTGTCGAGTGTGACGATGATGTCGCGGGCCACGGAACCAGGCGACGGAGCTCCGGAAACGAGGTGCCCTTGGAAGGGAGCCAGATCTCGATGTGGATGCGCACCGAGGTCAATGTGCTGCGCCACACCCTCAATGACAACGGGACCTCGTTGTCGCAGGGTTACGAGCCCGCCTGCGTTGGGGCCAGAGAGCACAGCAGCATTGCGAAGTACGAACGTGCGATTGCCGGTGGCGGAGGCATTGACGAAGGCCAGGTGGGACGAACGGACACCCGTTCCCGACGAGTTGCGTAGGACGGTGTCTGCATACAGGCCGTCCATTACAAGGCTGTCGCCCGGTGCGACGAACCCCATCCGAGCGTCTATGGGTTCTCCATCTCTCCCGGTAGGGTTGGGGGCCAGATTGTGGAAGACGAGCTGGCGGTACAGGCCGCGGTAGGCCAGCAGATGCGTCCAGGCGTAACCGGTAAATGTGGCACGTTGCCAGCCCGTTTCAGGGTCGTCGGGGATGCCATCGAAGGCATAGGCCGAGTGGTTGTAGAGCGAGTTCCCCAGCAGGGCATCCCGAACCGTAGCGATGAGGTTGGTATGACCGAGAAGCCCTGTGGCTGCGTACCCGGTGACGGCTACGCGTTCGAGGAGCACGGTGCGGCCTTTCGGAACGATCAGGCCGCCGTGGTTCCCGGCAGCGATGCCCGTATGGCAGGGCGCATTCCGCAAGCACGACTCCTTCGCGTACGTACTGGTTGCTTCCAGTTGATGGAGGCTGGATTCGCCATTCCCGTCCAGCTCGAGATCCGCGAGCCGACTCCACGATGCACCTGAGGCCACGAAAAAGGCGCTCGCCTCCTGACCAAGCGCATAGCGGGCAAGGGCCAGACCTGTACCGGCTGGCGCTCGGGGGGCGTCCGACCTCGATTGTCTGTAGGAGACCACAGCATCAAAGGCGTGGCCGTCGATCATGCGGAGCCGAGTGTACGACGTCGCTCTAGGCCTGCTCATCGACCGGGCCGTCACCATGGGTTGGAAGCGGTTGCCGAGTGCGTCAGTGAGGATCGGGCCTTGCACGGCACCTCCTGCACCCACCCATTCAACCGAGTCGGGCAGGACCACCGGACCCGTGTAACCGATGGTCCCCGGTGGGAGCTCGATACGGACAATCTCTCCAGAAGGACGAAGTTGGGCCGCTGCGAGCGCGGTCCAATTGAGGGCCGGGCCGTTGTCAATGGTCGAGTCTGCAAGGACGCCGAAGTCCTCTGCTCGAAGGCCCAGGCGCGGCTCCGTGCTGCTGTCGTCTTGTAGCCATCCCAGACGGTCCGGGAAGGGAGCTCTTCCGGATGGGACGATGGTGGCGTTCCACCGAGCCCCTGGGGCAACTCGGCGCAGAATGGGAGACAGAATGCCGGTCGCAAGATCCAGGGGCGGGGGCGCTTCAGGAACGAGGCGAGGGTTCATCCAACTGACGCCATGAAGGCGGTCGCCAGAGACGGTCAGCAGCGTGTCGCCCATCTGGGACGTAACGGTCACGGTCACATCCGCGGGATGCGTTGCTCCCTGGATCGATAGCGGGCGTGAGGTCGGAACCGAGTGGGAGGGCTGCGCCCATGCGCTAGGGAGCGAGATCAGCCCACTCGTGAGCGCGAGCACCATCACGGCAGCCCAAACGCCGTGGCGGGGATAGGTCGGGGTCTCCGCTCGGAGCGAAGCAGGGTCTCGTTCACGCATCGCATCGGTAGCTAGCCGGATCCCTTCGATTGGCAGCCGCGTGGGGCCGGCAGGTGAAGCGGAGGGCCAATGGCAAGAAAGGCGTCGAGCTGGCGATCAGCGTCCAGTGGCTGAGGCGTCGTCGGGTTCGATCAGCACCAGCTCGTTGTTGGACGGGTCCACATCGGGCAGGAAGCCGTCGGGGTCCAGGCGCGCGCTGGCGACCGTCCCGGCGCGGAACGAGACGCGGGCTTCGGTGGCGCCAGCCAGCCATGTGTCCACGTCCACTGTGCGGCGGGCGGTTCGGCCATCGGCATACGTCACTTCCACAACTACCGGCATCGGCGCCAGCCCGAGGTCTTCGACGAACACCTTCACACCCGAGCCGACCTCCTGCACGTCGCGGATGCCGTAGTCCACGGTCCAGGTGTCGAAGAGTGTCGGCGTCCAGAGCCAGTCGAGGTCTTGGCCGAGTACGTCCTCGAACGTGTTGAAAAAATCGTAGGGTGTCGGGTGCTTATATGCCCAGCGGCGGGCGTACTCGCGGTAGGCCTCGAAGAAGGCCTCTTCGCCAAAGATGCCCCGCATGGTGTGCATCAGGACGGCAGGCGTGGAGTAGCTGGCGATGGTGCGTGCCGAGCCGCCGACCGGATCCACCTCTCGCGTGCCGCCGCCGAGCGGAAAGCGGTCGTTGTGGCGCATCGGGGCGACCGCGTAGCCCGTCCCGGCGAGGCGGTAATGAGACTGCCGGGCGCGGTTCCAGGGCGTCGCCTTCGGGCGGGCCTCCGAGGAGCCGTCGAAGAAGGCTGCGGCACCCTCGTTGGTGTTGAAGCTCGTCAGGCCCTCGTCCATCCAAGTCATCTTCTCGTTCGAGCCCACGATCATCGGAAACCACATGTGGGCGATCTCATGGTAGGTGACGCCGAAGAGACGACCCGCATCCCGGTTGCCGCCGATGAGCGTCATCATGGGGTACTCCATGCCACCTGTGATGATGCCCTCCACGGCGGTCATATGGGGCCAAGGGTAGGGGAGAAGCATCTCGGAGAGGTGCTCGATGGAGAACTTCGAGAACTCAGCAGAGCGCTCCCACGGCGCCTCCATCGGGCGCTCGCCCTGAGGCCGGTAGAAGGCATTGATCAGGACCGACTCGTCGGTACCGTCGCCATCCCGGTCCACGTTCGCGTGCGTGGCGTCCCAGACGTAGGCGGGAGAGGCGGAGAGGGCCACATCGCGGACGTTCTCGGCACGGAAGCGCCACACGTGGCGGCCTGTCGAGCTGGCGGCGGTCGCGGAGCCGCGCTCGTCAGCGGTAACCACGTTCACGATGCCGTCAGCGGTTCGGGCGAGATCGAGTCGACGTCGGGTCTCAGCGGTCAGCACCTCGTCCGGGTTCACCAGCTCGCCGGTGCCCCAGGCCAGCCAGCTCGAGGGCACGTCGAGGGCGACCTCGAAGTCGCCGAAGGTGAGGTAGTGCTCGCCGTTGCCCATGTAGGGGTCGGTGTGCCATCCGACCACATCATCGTAGACCGCCATCTGGGGATACCAGTAGCCGAGGTAGTACACCTCGCCGTCGGTGCCCTGTCGGTAGGTGCCCGAAGCGGGGGGCACGGGATAGCTCCACGCCAGCTCGAGGGTCGTGCTGGCGCCCGTCGCGAGGGGTTCCGTCAGGCCGATGGTGAGGATGGTGCCATCGACGGCGTAGGTGCCGGGAATGACGGCGCTCGTGTAGCGCCCCGGCACAATCGGCGAGCTGGCGTTGGCCGGAGCTTCGCCATTCACGGTGAGGTTCTCGAGTGTCACGCCGCCTGTGACGGTGACAGGCCGGTTGCGGACGACGCCGGGCGCGTGCACGTTCTGCTTCAGCTTCACCACCAGATACTCAAGCGCATCGGGCGCGTTGTTGGTGTAGGTGATGGTGCCGGTGCCGTGGAGGGTCTGCTCGGTCTCGTCGATGCGAGCCGAGAGGTCATAGTCGGCGCGGTTCTGCCAGTAGTTCGGTCCGGGCGTGCCGTCAGTGGTGCGGGTTCCATTGGCAACGGCGCGTTCGAACTGGGGCGTCGGCATGACGGGGTACGGCATCACGCGCTGTGTCTGTGCCGTGGTCGTCGTCGCCAGCGCGAGGAGGCAGGAGCAGAGGAGTCGAGACATGGGGATCAGAGCAGAGAGGGGGAGTCAACGAGCTGACGATCCAAGGTCGTACGCTGGATGGGGCTCGTCAGGTCTCTCAGTGGAAAGGCTGTGGAGACCCGCAGGGTCGTTGTGGCATCCCCGCGAGCAAGCGTATGTTCGCGGCCCCTGACGGTCTCGCCAGCTCGAGCTGGCGACCGGGGCGGCTTCGGGCCGCTGACCTTGCCCGAGTGGCGGAATTGGTAGACGCGCACGATTCAGGGTCGTGTTCCCTCACGGGAGTGCTGGTTCGATTCCAGTCTCGGGCACGCTCACACGGGGCCTCAGAGTCGATTCTGAGGCCCCGTTGCTGCGTCTGGATGCTCTGGCGAGGTCGCTC
>JBCBZH010000041.1:0-20958 GCA_039815415.1 Bacteroidota bacterium | reverse complement strand
GCTTCGTATTGGAGCCCACGCGCTGGATTATCGAGCGGACGTTAGGGTGGTTGGAAGGCTACCGTCGGTTGTCGAAGGACCATGAGCGGCTGTGCCGGACGAGTGAGGCGATGGTTCTGCTGGCGATGTCGCGGCTGATGCTCAACCGCATTCGGTGATCCCAAACAGCCTCTCAGGATGACACGTTGGTCAGAGGGGTCGCCAGCTCGAGGCGTCTTACGATTCCCCGGCGTCCTATTCTGTCATCCTGAGGAGCGAAGCGACGAATGGATCTCAACTCCAACGGCCCAGATCGTGGCTGTCGATAGCCAGGGTCACCCTGGGCGTTGAGATCCTTCACTACGTTGGCTTCGCCGACCTTCGGTTCAGGATGACACTCTATGTGTGGGGATCGCCAGCTCGAGGCGCCCTGCTTTTCCTACCGCCATGCGAGCCCTTGCATGTCTTCTGCTTCTTCTGCCACTGGGCGCCGCCGCTCAGTCGGCGGACTCGACGGGGCAGATCATCGGGCGAGTGGTGGATAGAGCGAGTGGCGAGGGGGTGCCGGGAGCCAATGTCGTACTAATCAGAACCCAGGATGGCGTGCCGAGTTGGCGATCCGCCCTAGGTACAGCAACAGACATTGACGGGAACTTTAGAGTGATTGAAATCCCAGCTGCTACCTATACCATTTCAGTCTCCTATCCTGGATTCGAGAAGTGGGAAACCAGGGGCGTTAAGATTGAATCCAATGGTAACAGATGGTTCGATGTGGCTCTTGAGGTGGATGCTGGATTCCGAGCGGACCAAGACTTCTACTACTACCCATTGATATCAGTGGCACCTTACGCAGTCCGGGTAATCACGCCGGAGTTCGGGCACATAGGGGTTTGGCGTCCAAAGTGAACGTGTCAGCTCAGCGCTAGCCTGATCTTGGGGACATGGACTGGTTCACCCTCCGCGCCCTGGCGGCGTCCTGGAATGACGCGCTGGCGGGCGGCACGCTCGATGATGCCTGGACGCAGACGGCCAACGAACTGAGCCTTGGCGTTACTGACCGCCACGGTTCGCCCTCGGTCCTCCGCATCGTCTGCGACCCCGCGCTCACCGTCGCCTTCCGCAGCCCGGGCGGGGGCCGCCAGAAGCGCAACACCGCTGACGTGTTCGCGGGCGCTGTGGGTCGCCAGCTCGAAGCCGTCCGCGTGGCCGACCGCGACCGGCACCTGTTCCTCGAGCTGGCGGATGGCTCGAGGCTCCAGATGCTTCTCTTCGGCAGCCGCCCGACGGTCCTTCAAGTCGCTGACGGGACGGTGCGCGAAGCGTTTGTCCACGCCAGCGCGTGGGAGGGCGAGCCCGCACCCCAACCCCGTGCAGCGCCCGATCCGACGACGCCCGAAGCAGTTCGTGAGGGGTGGCCCGATAGCGCTAAGAAGCTGGCTGTAGCGGTTCGTCGCACGGCTCCGCTGTTGCCCCCGCCGCTTGTCGCCGCCATCCTCCGCCAGCTTGCCCTTGATCCCAGCGCGCCTCCTCCGCCCGAGTGCCCGCTCGAGCTGGCGAACGGGCTCGTGGATCTCCGTCGCCAGCTCGAGGCCGAACGGAGTCCGGTCATCCTCTGGCGCAACGAGATGGCCGAGGCCGTCCTGCCGATCCCGCCTGTGCATCTGGATGACGGCTGGACTGCCGAGCCGTTTAATGACATCGATAAGGCCGTGCGGGTCTATGCCCGCCGCGCGCTCGGTCAGCGGCAGTTCCAGACGCTCTACCGGCCCGTCGAGAGCGCGCTGGCGGCAGCGACCGACCGTAGAACCCGCAGCGCGGAGGCCATGCTCGCCGAGCTGGCGACCCCCAGCCGCGCCGACCGCTACGAGCATTGGGGCCACCTCCTGATGGCGCAGGCGACGGACAAAGGCCCTGGGCATGAGAGCCTGTTGCTCCCCAATATTCTGTCGGAGACTGGCGGCACCGTCGAGATCCCCATGGATCCAGCGCTGTCAGCCATTGAGAACGCACAACGGTTCTACGACAAAGCCCGCCGGACGCGCCGCGCCCGCGAGACCGCCGAGGCCCGCTGGGAATCGGTCCAGGCCGAGGCGGACGCGATGGCCGACCTGCTGGACCGTCTTCGCCAGCTCGAGACCGTCCCGGACCTGCGAGCGTTTCTGGATGCCGAAGCCGACGCGCTGGCGCGCTGGACGGGCGGGCGCTCGCGCGAGACCGCCGAGCCGTTCCGGCGCATCGCGCTGGTGGAGGGGTGGGAAGCCCTCGTGGGCCGCAACGCGCGCTCCAACGCACACCTGACCACCCGCGTGGCGCGCCCGCACGACCTCTGGTTGCACGCACGCGGCGTATCTGGCTCGCACGTCCTCATCCGCCGCGCCACACGGGCCACAGAGGTGCCGCGCGTAGCCATCGAGCTGGCGGCCCGGATCGCAGCACACTACTCGGACGCCCGGACACAGACGCTTGCGCCCGTCATCGTGACCGAGCGCAAGTACGTGCGCCCCATCAAAGGCGGGCCGCCGGGTCTCGTGCGTGTGGACCGCGAGACGGTGCTGGATGTGGAGCCTGGACTGCCGGGGGCCTCGTAGACCAACCCTCAGCCTGTCCTCAGAGTCTCGCCCTCGAGCGGACGTACACTTGTCCTCGCTCAACCGACGCGCTTCCATCATGTCTCGCTGGTTCGTCCTCGCTTGCTTCGTCCTGGCCCCAGTCGCCCACGCGCAATTCGGCACGGACGGGCTACCGGATCTCTCGGGCGTCGCGGAGGACATTGCCGCTGCCAGCCCGACCACGGCTCCGTCGGGCACGTTTCGGTCGGGTCTGGACGTGCCGAGTCTCGATCCTGGCGCTGCGGCAACGGACCTCGCGCGTCAGCTCCGTGCGTCGGTTGAGGCGGAGGCCGGTCCTCAGCCCGCGATGGCGCAGCTCGAGGCTCAGATGCCGATGATTTTGTCGGCCGTGGAGACCCAGCTCGAGGGCGTCGGGTTTGGGAAACGCGACTTCGGCGTGGCGGCGGCCTACGCGTTCATCTATCTCTGGGAGACGGCCCAGAACGAGTCCATCCCTGAAGACCCCTCGGCGGTAGCCGCGCGGACGGTGGCGACAGCGATGGCGAACCACTGGGGACCCGCCTACAGCGCAATGACGCCCCAGAAGCAGGAGACCGCGTACGAGACCCTGCTCGTCAGCACGACGCTTCTGACGGCGCTCGAGCAGCAATATGAAGCGGTCGGAGCCACCACAGAGGCCGATCAGATGCGGGCTGCCGCTGCAGCCACATTCATGGCTCTCTTCGGCACCGGGCCGGAACAGGTCTCGGTCGATGCCGACGGGCGCATCTCCGGGCTGGCGACCGGACGTGACGCTGGCCTGGCGATTCCAGAGGCGGACGGGCCGCCGGCTCTGCCTCCTACCCCTCGGGCCGTTTCCGGCTCAAGGACCAGCCCGCTGCCACCCGCCAGCGCGAACGGCGCAGAGGTCTACATCAAGTACACCTGGGGCTACGGCCTCAACGGAATGACGACCAGCCAGGACCCGCTGATTCTGTTCCCGGACGGCACGGCCATCGAGGACATGCCTGTAGGCGGCGTCCGGGAGTTCACGTCGTCCAGCATTGCGGCGGCCTACGAGGAGGATCGGGACCGGCGTCGCAACGTCGGGACGTGGCAGCGCAGTGGAGACCGGCTCACGCTTACGGTGAACGGCGAGACGCGTGTCCTCCGCAAGACCCCGCGCGGGTGGTGGGACGACGACGATCCTATCGACAATGAGACGGGCTACGATACGTACTTCCCCGTCGTGCTGGCGACCCCGGAGCACATGCTCGGACCATGGGTGACGCAGAGCCTGTTCGTGTCCGGCACGATTGGAGGCGCGTCTCCATCCGTTGCCTCGGGTTCTACCACCAACCGTGTGTTCTACGCCGATGGCACCTTCTCGGAAGACCGCGACAGCTTCGTCAGCGCGACGACCGCCAACATGGGCGACGCCTTCAGCACCGGCGCGGATGTGGGCATGTTCAGCGAGAACTCGGGTCAGGCCGCCGGTCGCTGGCGCATCGACGGGCCGCTGATGACGATTGAGAAAGACGGCGACCGCCGCATCGTGCTGGCATTCATCATGCCCGAGTGGAGCCTCGAGAACCCGAACAGCGACGTGTGGGTGGGGAGAGACTTCTGGGAGCGCCCGGATGAGGACTGAGTAGGTCTGTACAAGCCCCTGACGGTCGCTGAGCACAAGGTGCTTCGTGGAGACCGAAGGATGGAGCGGACGGAAGGGGTGGAGAGTAGGGGCTCTCCGTCCTCTCCACCCCCTTCTCCTGTCCCTGCGAATGTCTACAGAGCGACCTGGATCGGGATGCACGCGCTGGAGGCTGTCTCTTCATGTCTCCATCCCGGAACCCCAACCCGCCAGCCCGTAGCTTCGAGGCTTCTCTTTTCTCCGTGCTATGAGCTGGTGGCAAGCCGCCGTTCTCGGTCTCATCCAGGGCCTGGCTGAGTTCCTGCCGATCTCCTCCTCGGGCCACCTCGTGCTGGGCGAGCACCTGCTCGGCCTCAACACCGAAGGCGCCTCGGATGTCACCTTCGAGGTCTTCGTCCACTTCGGGACAACGCTCTCCATCCTGACCGTCTACTGGTCGCGCATCGTGCGCATCGTGCGCGACGCGCTCTCGATGTTGCTGAAGCCCTCGAGCTGGCGACAGGCCATCGCACCGGGACCCATCGAGCGGACGCGCGGAGAGGGCATTGAAGCCTCCGCCAGCCCGACGCCCTCGCTTCGCATCGCGCTCTACATCCTGATTACGATGGTGCCAACAGGCATCGCGTATGTGCTGTTCAAGGACCCCCTGGAGGCGTTGTTCTCGGAGCCCCGGTTTGTCTGCGGTGCACTCCTCGTGACGGGCACGCTGCTGCTGCTCACGCGCCTCCGCCCAGACCCCGATGGCGTGCTGTCGCCGCTGAAGTCGGTACTGGTGGGCATCGCACAGGCGGGGGCGCTGATTCCAGGCATCAGCCGCTCGGGCTCCACCATCTGCATGGCCATCTACCTGAACGTGGACCGCAAGCAGGCCGCCGACTTCTCCTTTCTGATGCTGCTGCCCGTGGTGCTCGGCGCGACGCTGCTGAAGACCCTCGAGATGGGCGAGACCGGGATGACGGTCGCTGCGGTGCCACTGATCGTCGGAACGGCAGTGGCCTACGCGAGCGGCATCGTTGCGATTCGGGCGGTGCAGGTGCTGGTGCAGCGCCAGAGCCTCCAGTATTTCGCCTACTACTGCTACGCCGTCGGGCTGGCGGGGCTGGCGTTTCTGTAGACCTTCGCCAGCTCGAGCGAACGGGACCAGATTCTCCCCTTGATTGGCAAGGGCAGGAGGCGCTACGTTGAGCCTCATTCTCTGACCACCGGCTCTCCGTATGCCTCGCAAACGCACCGACCTCCTCCAGGGCACGCTGGACATGCTCATCCTCAAGGTGCTCACGCTGGGCCCGATGCATGGCTATGCCATTGCTCGCCGCATCCAGCAGACCACCGACGATGTGCTCAAGATCGAGGAGGGGTCGCTCTACCCGGCGCTCTACCGCATGGCAGCGCGCGGGCTCATCGAGGCCGACTGGGGCATCTCGGAGAACAACCGCCGGGCCAAGTTCTACAACCTCACGCGAAAGGGAAACGCACGCCTCAAGGAGGATATCGCCCTGTGGGAACGGTTTAGCCTGGCTGCCGGACAAGTGCTTGCACTGCAGCCCGAGCGGTCCTGAGACGTGGGGGGCTCGCCCTGGCTGACGCCGCGCCGACGCCGTGCGCTGGCGCAGGAGGTTGAGGAGGAGCTTCAGCTCCACCTCGCACTCCGTGCGGCGGAGAATGAGCGCGACGGTATGGAGGCCGTCGACGCGCTCGCAGACGCCCATGATCGCTTCGGAGACATCGACGCCATCCGCGAGGCCTGCCTCGATGCCGAGGACGACCACCCGCTCCGCCTCGCGAGCCGGGCTGCTCTGCGCGTCGGCATGTTGGCCGTCGGGTTCGGGGCCATCGCGCTGGCGTTCGCCCTCGTCCAGTCGGTTCTGCTTCAGCCGCTCCGCTTCCAGGACGCCGACCGCCTGGTCCGGTTTGGTGAGGGGTGGGATGATGCCCGGATCCAGGCATCCACGTTCGCCGAGTGGCGTGACCGAAGCACGTCATTTGAGATCCTTACAGCGCTCGACGCGACGGAGATCATCCTGACAGGCAATGGCTTTCCCCTGCCCATCCAAACCATGCGCATTGGGGACGGCTTCTTCGACGTGTTTGGTATTGCCCCCATTCTCGGGCGCACATTCACTGCTGAGGAGGTTGAGGCGGCGCCGCAGCCAGTCGTTCTGCTGAGCGAAGCCCTCTGGGAGACCCGCTATCGCCGCTCACCGACCATCCTCGGACGGTCGATCCCGCTCGATGGCGAGCCCCACACCGTCGTCGGTGTGATGCCTGGCCAGGCACAGCTTTCGCACCGCGTCGACGTCTGGACGCCGCTTCTGCTCGACCCCGCCAGCTCGAGGCAGCAGGTCTATGCCGTCGGGCAGATGCGCTCCGGGGTTCTCCTCCAGGACGTGCGCGAAGAGATGGCGGCCCTCACCGACGCGCTGGCGATTCCCGATGCCGCGGCCCGGCGCGCGGGCTTCCATCCGCTTCACGACTTGTACGCCACACCCATCCGCTCGACCGTTCTGCTGCTGCTGGTCGTGGGCGGGCTGATGCTCGTGCTGGTGTGGGCCTCGGTGGTGCGGGGCACGTTCGACCGCTCCCCGTTGGGGCGCGCGCAGCCCGTCGCCAGCTCGAGGCAGGTGTGGAACGAGGCCTTCGCTGTGGCCGGGTCCGGAGCGGTGCTCGGAGGGCTCCTCGCCGCCGGGGCTCACCGCCTGACCTACGATGTCATGTTCGAGCGATGGGGCAGTCTCTTTGCGCCCTCTGGTGGAGCCGTGATTGCGGCCGTGGCCGGGCTCGCGCTGGCGACGGCCGTCGGGCTGGTGATGGCGCAGCGTATTACAGCCGGGCATGCCCTGCGGCGATGGTCGGAGCGGGTGCTGACGGTCGCCATCACAGCGGCGACGGTGGTGTTGCTCGTGGTGGTGGTACAGCAGCACCGGGCCGCGTGGTCTGAACCGGTCCCTGTGCCGAGCCTAGAGGAACGCGATCTCTTCCTCTCAGTGGTTACCCTCCCCGGCGGTCTGCCCGAGGAGACGGTTCAGGAGCGGATGGAGGGCTTGCTCCATCAGGTGCGGGCCGTGCCGGGCGTGGCGTCGGCCAGCTTGGGGTGGACCTTCCCGATCGCCGTAGAGCGCATCGTTGCCCAGCCGGTGGTTCTGGACGTCGGGGCTTCCGAACGCTCGTTTGCGGCCACCATTGATCTAATGGGGGAGACCTACACCGAGACGCTCGGACTGACACTTCTCGAAGGACGGGAAGCCCGCGAGGGAGCCGACGCGTCCACGCTCGAGGCGGTCGTCAGCGCGGCGTTCGCAGCCCAGGCATGGCCGGGGCAGTCGGCACTCGGCCGCCGCATCGACATCGGCGACGATGGGCTGGTGCGAACGGTGGTGGGTGTGGTGGACGACCTCTACGACATCGAAGCCGATGTGCCTGTCGTATCCGTTCCCTACGGTGACTTCGCCCTGCCTCGTGCGGTGCTGTTCGTGCGGGGAGCCATCGCAGCCGATCCGGTTGTTCGCAGAACGGCGTTCGCCGCTGATCCGGACGTGGCTGTCCAACCGTTCGTGGCGGTCGCAGACGTGCGGATGGCCGGCAACCCTGCGACGAGAACACGCCTCATCCTTCTGTCGGTGCTGGCCCTGCTCGGGCTGGCGACTGTGATGCTCACAATCCTTCAGCGAGGCCTGGACCAGATGCGTCGCCGTGGCGGGGATGCCCCAGCCGTGGGGCGTCTGGAGTGGGCAGATGTTGGGATGGGGATCGTCCTCGGCGTAGGCGCTGTGGTCGTGGCAACCCACGAGCTGGTGTGGTTGGGAGACCTGGATCGGGCAACCGTGGGCGCCGTGGCGCTCGGAACCGGGCTGGTGCTGACGGCGACGAGCTGGCTCGTGAACCGACAGGTCGTCGAGTAGTCGCCAACTCGGCGTCGAGACCCTCTCTATCAACCCTGCGCAGGCACCGCCGCGAAGCACTCCACCTCCACGCGGGCGCCCACCGCTAGCCCGTCGGCGCCGAACGCGCTGCGGGCCGGGTAGGGCGCCTCGAAGAACGTCTCATAGACCCCGTTGAAGGTGCCCCACTCAGAGATGTCCTCCAGCATCACGGTGCACTTGACCACGTCGTTCATCGAGTAGCCATTGGCTTCCAGCATGGTGGCGATGTTCTCCATCGTCTGGCGGGACTCGGCCTCGATGCCGCCTTCGACGATGTCCAGAGTGCCCGGCGTGACGCCCACCATGCCGGTCAGGAACAGCATGTCACCCACGCGAGCAATCTCGGAGAACGGCAGGCCCTCGGGAAACACGGAGCTGGAGTTCATCAGCTCGACGGTGGATTCAGAAGGTGTGTCCTGCGCATCGGAGGTCGGGCTGGCGTCCGGCGTGGCGCATCCAGCGGCAATGAGGAGAGCGAGGAGCGAGAGCGTGCGCATGGGTGGGCAGTGTGGAATCTTCCGAAGGGTACGACGCCTGCCCAGATTGGTCGCCTGCTCGAGTGCGTGTACCCTTGGGGTGCCGGGGCGCGTCCCCGGAGACCCGAGTGCAGCCTGACCTCGATGTGATGCGCGCGTTTCTTCTGATCGGCCTCGGTCTCCTTGAACTGGTGACTCTCTCGCGCGCAGTAGCGCAGGACACCTGGCCCATGAAGGGGCACGACGTCCGGCGGACCGGCCAGAGCCAGATCAACGGCCCGCAGTCCCTTGTGGAGGGCGACTCGTGGACGACCGAGCTGCCGGGGGCACACACCGTCAACATCGGAGCCACAGTGACAGAGGACGGGGCCTTCTTCGGGTCGTGGGGCCTGCTTCGCCGCGACCCGGCGCATCCTACCGATCCGCGCCTCTGGGACAAGAGCGACGGCCAGATGTACGGTCTCGAGCTGGCGACGGGCGCCTCGCTCTGGGGCGGACCCGTGGACCTGGATCTCGTCCCGCGCTGCTACGACTATGCCGGGCGCGGGCCGAACGTGCTCTGGTGTGGCCTGACGCCGTATGAAGTCTCGTTCTACAACGGCACCATCGAAGGCCAGGCCGCCTACGACGTGTCGCGCGATGTGCTGTACGTGGGGCGCGGCGATGGCAAGCTCTACGCCCTCGACCCGGACACGGGCGCCACCCGCTGGCGCTACGTCACCTTCAACCCGGAGTTGCCCGACGATCCCGACGGCGGTGGCGAGATCGTGACGGCGCCGCTGGTGGGACCCGATGGCACGGTGTACGTCGGCTCCTGGGGCGAGGGCGAGCATGAGACCCATGCCGTCTACGCCATCAACCCTGACGGCACGCTGCGGTGGCGCTATCCCTCCGCCAGCTCGTTGGACCTTCGGGTCTACGCGTCGCCCGCGCTCAGCCCGGATGGCGCCACCGTCTACATCAGCTCGTATCGGGGCGAGGACGCGAATCTCCCGGCATCGCTCTATGCCTTTGATCCGACTGGCACCTCCGATGTGGAGCGGCTCCGATGGTCGCTGGGCCTCGAGTTGGACGGGCTGCCGGTCTACACCACCACTCTGGCAGTCGGGAGCGATGGCGTGATCTACGTAGGCGGGCTCGTCGGGCAAGGCTTCGGCGTGCCCGTCGTGCTGGCGGTGTCCGACAGCGGGACGCTGCTGTGGAGCGTGCGAATTCAGGACGGTGCCCAGTTCATCGGCGGCATCGCGCTCCGCGAGGTAGGAGGTGAGACGCAGCACCTGGTCGCCACGACGGCCAACCTCGGCACGGCGTTCTTCAATGCCGTCGAGGCCGGAGGGCTCTACGCGCTGGACCTCGATACCGGCGCCGAACTCGCCAGCTACGATCCGTCGGATGATGTGCCCGAGGCCATCGGCGGGCTCAACTCCCCGGCCATCGGTGCCGACGGGATGGTCTACATCGGCGTGCGGGGGCGCTTCGGAGACGATGCCGTACCCGGCCAGGCGATGGGTGTGCGCTACGACGAGGCCGAGAGGCGCTTCGAGCTGGCGTGGAATGTGGTTCTGACCGGCTACGTGGAGTGGAACCACCCGGCCATCGGCCCGGACGGTGGGATCTACATCGCCAGCTCGTCGGTGGAGGAGACCGTGCGGACGGCCACCTACGACGAGGGCGTGACGCCCGAGGGGACCACGGCCTGGTTCCACGCGCTCAAAGGCCCCACAGGCGTAGCCACAGAGTATGAATCGCCAGCTCGAGTCCGGCTCGGGGTGCCGTTCCCCAATCCGATCTCACCGCACACCCGAATTCCCCTCGAGCTTGCGCAGGCAGGCCCCGTGCGTGTAGACCTCGTCGATGCGCTGGGCCGGACGGTCCACGTGCTCCACGATGGCTCTCTGGCGGCAGGGCCGCACACGCTATCGCTCGACGGCTTCGCGCTGGCGCCGGGAGCGTACGGGGTGCGCCTTCGAGCTGGCGAGGTGCAGGCAGTGCGGTGGGTGGTACGGGGGCGGTAATAGTTCCCGGTGCGGTCTCTGCTCGGAGTCGAGAACGGTTGTTCGCGTCGATGTGATGCTGCACCATCTACTAGGTCGCCTGTTGTGCGATCTCAAAGTGGGTTCTGTGATACTGGAGGTGCTCTAGGTCCAGGTTGTGGTCGGGATGTACATGCAAGCGGCCTTCAGTTCCTATCAGACTGCCGTCATCCGAGATAGTGAATGCGTAGAGATCAAAGGCAGCGTGATGGGTTGGGCACAGGCAGAGAGCGTTCCCGATCACGTCTGGGCCATTGTGAGGGCGGCCGAGCGGGCGAATGTGGGCGGCCTCAGCGTAGGGGCCTGAAGGGGTCTCTATCCGCTCTCGGCAGACCTGGCACCTGAAACGATAGAGCTTCTTCACACCTCGAGTCACAGACGTATCTCGGATGATTCGCGAGACGACCGTTGGATGTCGAGCAACCGTGTGCGTTGTGAACAGGGTTGGCGGATCCACGACCTGGCGGTATGAAGGAGGAACCGAGTTCTCGAGGGCTTCCAATCGAAAGCGCCAGATCCGGTACCCATCGATGCCCGTGTCGGGCCAGTAGTCATCGACTCGATACAAGCCATCGTACCGGTAGCCTGTGGCTGGGCCAGAGTGAACATCCGGGTGGGAACCCCGGATGACACGGACAGGAAGTCCCACTCGCAGACTGGTGGCGAGAGCGAGATTCCAGCGATTGAGTTTCTGGTCTCGTACCTGATGTCGAGTTCCAGGGTCGTTTCCACCTGCTCCAGTGTAGAGCACCACAGACCCGAGGTCTTGGTCGTCTATGTAGCCTCCGTTCAAGACAATAGACTCTGCTCCCTCATTCGCGCGACCGCAAATCCCAGCTTGAAGGGGACGGTGTACGCCCGAAGCAGCCAGTTCGCGGCGGTCCTCAAACCAGGATCCTGGAGGATAGCCGGGAAGGTGACCAAACATCGGGCTGGCGGCAGACTTACAAGCGCTCCTTCCGCTCCAGGTAGAGCGCTCGGCAGAGCTGAATCGCCGTCTGCGCTGTCTGCTCGGTGAACCAGTAGTTGACGCCCGCGCCCACCGCTGCGCCGGCAATCGGGATCATCTGGGCCAGCTTCTGGGCGCCCAGGTTCTTGGCGATCTCGCGCGGCACGTGCCCGATCTGCTCGCGCAGCGTGCCCTGCGCCGTCCGGCCCCGGTAGGAGCCACCGTCGAAGGCTGCTGCCGCTACTGACAACTCGCGGAGCGCGGCGCTCTTGGCCTCCCGCGAGCCGCTGGCCGCCACGTTGAAGATGTTGACCACCAGCGGGGCATACGGGCTGGGGCCGTCCTCCGTCGCTTGGAGCGGGAAGCCGTAGGCGGCCGCGATCTGCTGGATCAGGCGGAAGTTGACCGTGAACAGCACCGGAATGTCGGCCGCGAGAAAGAGCACACCTCCCATGCCTGCGCCGCCGCCTGAGAGTGCCGCCAGCACAGAGTTCTGCGACGCGAACGACTTAGCGAAGGCGTCCAGTTCGTCCAGCGGCTCGTCGCGGAGGTCCTTGATGGCGTCTACGTCGAAACCCTGCTCCCGAGCATTCTCGAGAATGTCGTCCTCGTCGAATGTCCAGGTGGAGGCATCGTTGAGCGTCTCGAGCGCTTTCGTTAGCGCGTCCGTAAGCCCATCCACCACGCTTTCGGGCACGAACTGGTCAAAGGCCCAGTCGACCGGCTTCATGGCGAAGCCGAGGGCTTGCTGGAGGAGGGTCTCGCCGCGCTCCCAGCGCTCGATCTCGCGCTGGGCCTTCCGTTCGTAATCGTTGAGTCGCATCAGGGCTATGGGCTATGAGCAGTGGGCCGTGAGAGAACAGCCCAGAGCCTACAGCCCAGAGCCTACAGCCTATTCCGTCGGAATGTCGTACTTCTTGAGGAGTCGGTACATGGTCGCCCGGCCGATGCCGAGTTCGCCTGCTGCCCGCTCCACGTTTTTCTCGCAGAGGCGTAACGCTCGCTCGACCGCCGTCTGCATCAGCTCTTCGAGCGGAATGATGGGGCCGTCGTCCGAGTCCGACGCCGTGAGCGTACCGACGGACGCCGCCTCAGGTTGCGCCTGTGCCGCGCTCGAGCTGGCGGGGGCCTCTGCAATCGCCAGCTCGAGGGTCTCGGCGGGGGCGGCCAGCGGTGGGAACGAGGTGGCGGCGGCGACGCCGTCCCCGCTGGGAGAGGCGGGGCGGTCGACCGGCGCAGCACGCTCGGTGGCTCGAGTGCGCTCGGCCCAGGGGCGGATGGCACTCGGGCCGCCAATCAGAAGGTCGCCGGGGAGGATCTCGTCGCCGTCGGCGATGAGCACGGCGCGCTCGATGGTGGACTTCAGCTCGCGGACGTTGCCCGGCCACGAGTACGCGCTGAGGGCTTCTACGGCAGCCATGCCAAGCCGCTTGCCCTTGAACTGCGGATGCGACTCGATGTAGCTCTTGAGGAAGTCGTGAGCGAGCAGCAAGGCATCCTGGCCGCGCTCGCGCAACGGCGGCAGGTCGATGGGGAACTGGAAGAGGCGGTAGTAGAGGTCCTCGCGGAAGGTGCCCGCCGCGACCATCTTGAGGATGTCGCGGTTGGTGGCCGAGATGACACGGCATTCGAACTTGATGACGCCTGAGCCGCCGACGCGCGTGATCTCGCGGTTCTGGAGCGCGCGGAGCAATTTGGCCTGGAGCCCAAGGTCCAGCTCACCGACCTCGTCGAGGAAGAGCGTGCCGCCATCGGCCTGCTCAAACTTGCCGATGTGGCGCGCGTGGGCGCCCGTGAACGACCCCTTCTCGTGGCCGAAGAACTCGCTCTCCATCAGCTCGGACGGGATCGCGGCGCAGTTGACCACCACGAATGGCCCGACCTCCGGCTCGCCTGGAGGCGGATCGGAGTTGAAGTGGATGGCACGAGCGACCAACTCCTTGCCGGTGCCGCTCTCGCCCTGGATGGCGACGGTCAGGTTGCCGCGCAGGGTCTTCTGGACGAGCCGGTAGACCTCTTCCATCGCCGGACTGTCGCCCACGATCTCGTCCATGCCGTACTTCTTGGCGACCTCCGTCCGGAGTCGCTCCACCTCACGGGTGAGCGCCACCTTCTCCTTCAGCCCGCGCACCACCACGTCGAGCTTGACGAGGTCGTCGGTGCCCTTGGTGATGTAGTCGGTGGCGCCGGCCTGCATGGCCTCCACGGCCACATCGGCGGTGCCTTGCGCGGAGATCATCACCACCGGCAGGTCCGGCTTGAACAGCTTCAGGCGTCGCAGCGTCTCCATGCCGCCGATGCCCGGCATCATGATGTCGAGCAGGACGAGGTCTGGTGGATCGGCCTCCAGCGCGTCGAGGGCGTCCTCGCCGCAGTGGAACACCGAGACCTCATGGTCGGCGGCCTTGTCGATGCGGTAGGACAGCAGGCGGGCGTAGTGGCGGTCGTCGTCGACGACGAAGAAGCGGAACATGAAGGGAGGGGAGATGGACTCCCGCTCATATCGCCAGCCCGTCCGAACGCCCTAAGCGCGGCACGTCTTCGGAGCATCAGCCCCCGATTCGGGACGCGCTGACGCACCCTTTTGGGCGGGTGTTTTCTCAGTTTGAGACAGCCGAGAATGGAAGCACCTGCGCCAGAGAACGCGCACCATGTCCCCCGGATCGCGACGCCGAGAGGATTCACGCATGCTGAAGGCCAGCGATGGTTCGTCAGCTCGAGGCTCGATGGCTCGCGATCGCACCACCTCGAGCTGGCGGGTATACTGCCCCGACCGCTCGACCGGCATGGACATTTTCTATTTGACGGCTAGCGCTCTGCCGCGACTGAGCCTCTTCGTGGTCACGGCGGGTGCAGCGATCTACTTCACAGACCGCGCTCGAAGAACGCCCGCAACGGGCTGGCTAGCCATAGCCCTGTGGGGCTTTGTCGTCCATCATGCCGCGATAATTGGCTTCGACACGATCGCATCGCCCGCTGCTGAGCCGATTCTCAGCGGTCTGACCTGGAGCAGCGTCTTTATGGCGTCCTGGGCGTTCATCGGGGTAGCCTATGGATTTCTAGGGGCGTCGTTTCCTCGCCATGCTCGGCGGGTTCTGTTCGGGTTCGGACTCCTAGCCCTCGCCAGCTCGATCGTCATTCATCTCGCGTTCGAGCCACTCAGTCGACGCTTTTCCGACACGATAGTTCAGATGTTTGGTCAGATGGTGGGCACCATCACTGTGGTGGTGCTCGTCGGGGCAGCCGCGTCCATTCTGGTTCGGCAAACGCGGACGGCTCGCGCCGATCCGGTACGGCGTGACAAGGCACAGAGTGCGACCAGGTCCTTCAGCGTGATCCTGGCCGCGGGAATGGTGATACCCGTCCTTGGGGTATTCCACAACATGGAACTGATCTCCCGCCAACTCGACGAGCAGGTCGCGTTGGTGCTGTGGGCCATCCTGATTCTGGGCCTGATCACGATGTACGTCAACTACGATCTGGAGCCGACGAGTGTGCTCGTGAAGGTGGTCGCCTTCGGGTTCATGGCGGTTGTCACGGCGCTGGGAGTGGCTTCCGTGGTGGTGTTTCCGAATCCACTCCCCATTCCGGGTGGGCCGCCCCAGGCCCTCCGGTTCGTGCCGACCTCCGATGGAGGGTACCGGGTCGAGTCTGGGGAGCCTCTGGACGAACGAACTGGAGATCTCCTTCCGGCCGCTCAGAATCGCCAGAGGGAGGTGCCGCTCGGGTTTTCGTTCCCTTTCGGTGGGACGACTTGGACGAGTGTCACCGTCGATGAAGACGGTTTCCTCGTTTTCGGCGACCAACGGCCCACGACCTTGTGGGACGCAATGCGGAGTACAGACATCTCTCTGGTTGCACCGCTACTGGGATGGACGGACGCTGACAGCAGCGATGTAAGCGTCCGACGCGACTCCGCCCAGATGACGATCACTTGGCGCGAGGCGTCGCGAGTGTTGCGCGACGACACGGTCATGTTCCAGGTTGCACTGCGGCCGGACGGTGAGATCTCCTTTCGCTATGGCAATGTGCCGGATTCCATTGTTTGGGTTCAGGGCATCGCGCCTGGACAGGGGGAGCCGCCGATACGGAGGCTCCTGGCTCCAGGGCTACTGATTCCCTCTGGGGAGGCTCCGGTCATTCACCGCCTCGCGGACTGGCGAGACGCGGAGACGCGCCGCGCGGCCCCCTATGCGTGGCTGATTCTCCTGTCCGGGTTGGTGGTTCTCGTCGTGTTTCCTCTCTACCTGCGTGCGGGGCTCACCCAGCCGCTCCGTCGACTCGTTGCAGGCGTCCGGCGCGCCGCGCGCGGGCATCTGGATGAGGAGGTGACCGTTGGCGCGCGCGACGAGATCGGGCGGCTGACGGAGGACTTCAACCAGATGACCCGGTCGTTGCGGCAGGCCGAGACGTCGCTGCGCAACTATGCCGATACGCTCGAGGTCCGGGTGGACGAGCGGACAGCCGAGCTGGCGACCTCGTTGGAAGAGTTGAAAGCGACTCAGGCCCGGCTCATTCAGCAAGAGAAGATGGCGTCCCTCGGTCAGCTCACCGCAGGCATTGCTCATGAGATCAAGAACCCGCTCAACTTCGTCAACAACTTTGCGTGTCTGTCTCAAGAATTGGTTGCCGAGCTGGAAACCGAGACGGACCCCGAAGAGCGCGAGGCCCTTCTCGACGACCTCAAAGCCAACGCGGCCAAGATCGAGGCGCATGGGCGTCGGGCCGACGCCATCGTGAAGGCAATGATGGAGCACGCCCGGAGCGGCAGCGGGGAGCGTCGTTCGGTGAATCTGAATGCGCTGGTGGAGGAGTATGCAGGCCTGGCCCTCCACGGGATGCGTGCTCGCCAGCCCGAGGCCACCGTCGACCTCGACCTCCAGCTCGACGATGGTGCAGGCGCCGTCGAGCTGGCGCCTCAGGAGATCGGGCGCGTGCTCATCAACCTGCTCGACAATGCCTTCGACGCCGTTCGCCAGCGCGACAAGGCACTAGAGGGGGATCCTCGAGTGACAGTCACGACGCAACGAGAGGAAGGCCGCGTGCAGATCCGCGTAGCGGACAACGGAATAGGAATAGCGCCCGACGTTGCGGAGAAGGTGTTCGAGCCCTTCTTCACGACCAAGCCGACCGGGCAGGGCACCGGCCTCGGGCTGTCGATGAGCTACGACATCGTGACGCAAGGGCACGGCGGGGCCCTGGATGTGGAGAGCACGCCCGGTGAGGGGGCCCTGTTCACGCTATCTCTGCCCGTCGCATGATGCTACCGATTCAATACGCCGAGCACCCCCCGCCCGACGTGTTGGCGGAGACCGTGCGCGACCTCTGGAGCTTCACGGCGTCTGATGCGGTGAAACCGGGGACGTTCACGCTGCCGCCGGATCCCTGCACGTCGCTGGCAGTGGTGCAGATGGGGCCCAGAGTCGGGCTTCGGATCGTCGGGCCTCACCTGGAGCCTCTCAATGTGCCGGTGGGGCCGGGGTCGCGCGTGCGTGGCGTTCGCTTCCTTCCGGATGCGGCGGGGCGTGTTCTCGGCATCGACCCCAGTGCGTGGCCGGACCGGAACGAGGCGGCCGAGACGGTGGTCCCGGAGCTTGCCGAGCGAGTTTGCGCCAGCTCGACGGTCGATGCCGGTCGGGAGGCGCTACTCGACGCACTGGCGGAGAGAGTCCGATATGCACCGCCACCGGATGCCCTCGTGCGTGCGTCGCTTGAGACCATCGAGGCGCTGCGGGGAGAACTACGCGTGTCCGAGCTGGCGACGGACCTGGCGGTGAGCCCACGCACGCTCCAGCGGCGGTTTCGGGCAGCGACCGGCCTGTCGCCGAAGCGCTACGCGCGGGTACGGCGCTTTCTGATGGCCGTGAGCAACGTCATCCGGGATGACCCCGATCCGTGGGGCCGCGTGGCCGCCGAGTTTGGCTATGCTGACCAGGCCCACTTCGTCCGCGAGTGCGTCGCGCTGACAGGGATGCCGCCAACCGGGTTCGCCGACCGGATGGCTCCCATTCAGCATATCGACGTGCGACCCTGACGTGTCGCATTCGTTCAAGCAGGGCGCTCAGGCGCCGCCTATCCTGAGGCCGAACCCACCGAACCTCGTATGCGCATCCTTCTTCTCAGCCTCGGCCTGCTGCTTGCATGGCCCGCCGCCAGCGCGCAGGAGCTGCACCCGTCTCTCGAACCGTTCGCCATGATGATCGGCCAGTGGGAAGGGCGCGCCGAGGCTCGAATGCCCCAGGGAGCAATGGTGATGCAACAGACCGAGGACGTGCGCGTCGAGCTGGGGGGCAACCTGATCGTGATCGAGGGCATGGGGCGCCAGCTCGATGCCGACGGCGAGCCGGGCGAGGTCGTGTTCAACGCTTACGGCATCCTGTCCGTTGATGCGCAGACCGGAACCGCGTACCTGGATGCGTTCACGATGGAAGGACGCCACACCCGTGTTGCGCCCGTTGTGACCGAGGACGGCTTCGAGTGGTCCATCACGCCCGAGCAAGGCCCACGCATCCACTACGTCATGCGGCTCGACGAGGAGGGGCGCTGGGTGGAAACCGGCCAGGTCTCGCTTGACGGCGGAACGACCTGGATGCCGTTCTTCGAGATGACGCTGGAACGAGTGAGCGAGTGACGCCAGCTCAACTCTATCTGGCGTGGGGAGCTGCTTCAGGGACTCCGTCCGTGGGCTGGCGCTACATCAGGTCGTATTCGAAGAGCGTGTTGTAGATGCCGAAGAAGGCGTCCTCCTGAGCTCCCGTCTCGATGGAGAGGTTCGTGAACAGGATGCGCCCGATCCCAGTCTCCGGCGAGAAGTACATCAGGGTTGCCGTGCCGATGTCGTTGCCGGGATGGCCGACGAGGCCGGTGAACGAGAGGTCCCAGCACAGGCCGTCGGGCAGGCCCTCGAAGGCCGGGCTTGTCATGAGCTGGAACGCCGATTGGGGAAGGAGGTCGCTTTCGCCATCGCCCCCCCGAATGATCTCCTGAAGGTAGGTCGTCATGTCGGCCACAGAACTGTAGAGTCCCCCATCCGGGTAGGTGATGATGTGGTACGGGGGGACGGGATTGTAGAGTTCGTTGTAGTACGTCACATGAGACCCCTCGAGGCTTTCATCCAGCGACCACGTGCTCCGGTCCATTCCGAGGGTCTGAAGGATGAGACTGTCGGTGTACTGGTCGAACGGCTCCCCCGTCGCGATCTCGATGATGTGGGCCAGAAGTGCGAGGCCGAGGTTGCTGTACACGTAGGTACTCCCCGGCGGATCTGAGGCGAAGACCTCCGGGTGGTACAGGTCGGTATCGGGCGAGAGCTTCCGGCGGAGGAAGTCGGACATCGGGATGTCTTCCTGCATACTGTAGACAGGAAGAAGCGGGGCATACGCAGCCGGAAAGGTCTCGGGGTCGAGAGGCTCGCGGAAGCGATAGCCCTTGTCGGTTGTCCGCGTGTCCGCAATGGATGACGTGTGAGACGCCAGCATCCGCAGCGTAATCCTGTCCTCGGGGAACGCCGGGTTGACGACCCGGAAGGGCAGATGGGCGTTGACATCATCATCCAGCCCCAGAAGGCCCTCGTCCAGTGCATTCATGAGCGCCACGCCAACCAACGTCTTGGTGATGGACGCCGCGATCTGGGTATGCTCTGGCGTGTAAGGCTCCTGCGTAGCGAGGTCTGCAAATCCGAAGCCGCGCTGATACAGGATCCGGTCCTTCGTGAACACAGAGACCGCGAAGCCTGGCAGAACCTCCGTGGCCTCGATTGCCTCGAGCTGGTGATTGAGCGAGTCGAGGGCGGCGTTCCGATCCGGGATGCCAGATAGGGCCGGCCGGGTGTGTTGGCACGCGGCGGTCGTCAGCAGCAGAAGCGCCAGAAGCAGAGGAGTTCGCATAGAAGGGGTCGGGGTCGCCAGCCTGAAAATCGTCACACGCTGGCGAACAGGCCTCACTCGACCGTCAGCGTCAGCTCGCGAACGGCATTCGTCGGGGTCGTGATGCGGACGCGGTACGCGCCAGGTCGCAATGCCAGATGCGGAGCGGTTTGCTGATCCGTGACCTCAATGCGGTCGAGCGGCACGGCCGTCTCGGGTTCGGCCGCCAGGAAGGCCTCAACGAGAAACGGCGTCGCCAGCTCGTAGGGGGTCGTGGGGGGCAGTGCGATGGGCTGGCGATCCATAGCCCACAGCCAACTCGGGCGCCCGTGGACCGGATGCGATTTCGGGAGCACCAGGATGTAGTCGTACGCGCCCACTGTGCGCGCGGTCGGGTCGTTGGGCTGAAAGAGCGTTGGGCTGGTGAGAGATGGCGGGGCGTTCCGCTCGTAGTACCGAGACTGGTGGATGACGAGCGGGTCGATGCCCTCATCGACGAGCTGCTGACCGAGCATCCGAATGGGGCCGATGGTGGTGGTCCAGGTGTGGCTGTGCCCGGCGTACAGAACCACCCGCGCATTTGGGTCCTCGCGAAACGTGCGGTCCATGAGCGCGTGGTAGGACTGCTCTTCACGCGCTTGCTGCGATCCAGCATTTTGGGCATCGTAGGAGACCAGCCTGAACCCGAGGGCCTTTGCACGACGGAAGACGTCTCCCGAGACCACCTCGCCGCTGAAGAAGCCCGAGGTGCGGGCCGGGAACGAGCTGGCGTTGAAGTCCTCGCGCTCGGCGTAGAGCGTCTCGTGGGCGAGGATGGTGAAGCCCTGGCGGCGCAACTCCGGGAGGGCGTTGTAGAGCGTGGATCGGAACAAGGGCGCGGTATGGGCCTCGTTCAGCGCAAACACCCGGATGTCATCGGGAATGTTGCGGAGCCGCTCCGCGAAGTCCGTGGCGTTGTAGTCCGCTTGCATGAGCGAGTCGGAGTACTCGGCGTAGGCGGATTCCGGGTAGAACGGGACCTCGGTCATCGCTCCGGTGGAGTCGAACATCATCATCGTCGTCGGCTCAAGCGCTCCCCGGTCGGTGATCTTGATGGCTTCGTAGATGTTGCCGACGTAGGCCTCGAGGAGCCCCAGCACGTTGTAGTAAGTCCGTCGCTTGAGGCCCCGTGGGATGCTGTCCTCGAGCGCACGGTACGCCAAGAGGCGTGCGTAATCCAACGTCGCGGTGTCGTCGAAGAAGTCCTGGTAGCGGAGCGCGGCCAGGGAGTCTTGCGGGATCGGGTGGAGGGTGCCTGCAGTCTCCGATGAGATCTCAGACCAGTGGGCAGAGGCTTGAGTCGGTCCTGGCGTTGCGCACCCGTTCACAACGGGGAGGGCGGCCGCGAGAGCGATCAGGTGGATGCGCATGGGTAGGTTGGAGAGTGCAGGAGATCGAAAATGATACAGTACCATTTTTTGAAATGCAATCGTCCTCTACCTCAGGCGTCGAGACCATCCTCCGTGACCTCGGCCCCACGGTAGAGATCGGAAGAGC